>JAVBSG010000077.1:0-12446 GCA_031547245.1 Propionivibrio sp. | reverse complement strand
TGCCAGAGGATTGGGGCTTGCTGCCCACTTCACGATGCGCGGCCGCAAGAATGGCGCTGTCCAGCGAAGCGGGCGGTTCGTCGTCGTGATCAGAAGTTCCGCGATAGATGATGGCGAGTTCGTCCAGATCACGGTCCATGGCATCGTCCCGGCGTTGTTCGTTCATGCCATCACCTCCATCAACCCCGCGCGCAGTCTGGCAACGGCATAACGCAGCCGGCTTTTGGCGGCTTCGAACGTGATGCCAGCAGCTGCGGCGATTTCTTCCACCGACAGGCCGCCTTCCTCGTACAGCAGAAAAGCCTCGCGCTGCGGCGCGGGTAATGCTTCAAGCAGTTGCAGCAACCTTGCGCCCTGCTGTTGGGACGATACCCGCACTTCCGGTTCGTCGGTGCGGCTGCCCGGCAGCCGGGCCAGGTGATCCTCGGCGCCGTCTTCTTCCACCCCCGTTCCGGCCTGGTAGGCAAAAAACGCTTCCGTGGCATGTTTGCGGTAGTGGTCGATCAGGCGGTTGTGCGCGATGGTGTATAGAAAGGTCCGGAATCTGGCCGACACTTCGTAACGCTGGCGTCCCTGGATCAGGCTCATCCATACTTCCTGGAAAATTTCTTCCGCCTGCGGCCTTTGCGGGCACTGCCGCAGGATGAAACGAAACAGCCCGCCGCGGTGGCGGGCGTACAGCGGATCGAACGCCGAGGCGTCGCCGGCGCGGTAGCGCAGCATCAACGCCTCGTCGCCGGATTCGCCATCGGCATCGTTGGCGGCCTCAGAGGTTGTCGAACGGATATTCACGCGGCTGACCGGGCCGGATGGGAAATTTATGATGCCCAGTAGTGTAGCGCAATGAATCGCCGGCAAGGCGTATGTTTTCATCATTATCCGGAGAACACCTCTTCGCCGAAGCGATATCAGTATCGCGGAGGATCGGGAACGAATCGCGCTTCCGCCGGAAATGCCTGCGGGGATTGCGGGGCAGGGGAGGAGGGCCGGATTACGCCGCGCGCGACGAGGTTCCGGTAACTGTCGTAATACACCGTGAAAATCTGCTCGGGCCGGCTGGTGGCGCGGTCGAATTCGGTGGAGGTGGCCTCGGACCGTTCGATGCGCCCGTGTCCGGTACCCAGCTTTTCGCTTTCCTGCCGCCTTTGGCTTGCCATGCCCGCTGATTGTTGTGGTACCGGCGAAGCATCCGATCTGGCCATTTCCTGCTCGGCACGGCTATCCTTGGCATCGGCGGCGACTTCTTCCTGACGCTCCGTACGTGGGGCCGGCATGGCCGCTGGAGCTCTGTATTTCACGGGAGGGGGCGGGGGAACGAACTTGCGGCGATAGACCGCCATGCCGATGACGCCAACGTTTCCCGGGCGGCCGGTCCGCGCTGCATAGGAATCCGGCAACGGCGTGAAATAGAAAGCGGCCGTCTGGCTCAGGTTCTTGCGCCAGCCCTGGATATCGTATTGCTGCCCATATTCGAAAACGTACCCGCCCTGTTCCGAAGCCGCGGTTTCACCCGTGACGACATTCACACCATCGACGGAAACGACCGTCAGGATGTCTCCACCGCTCCTGTTTTTAATCTGGAGCTGGTATTCGTTGCCTGGCTTGCCCACCACATAGGCTTTTCCTTCATGCCAGTACATTGGCAGCAGGCGCCCATCCGTGCGGTCGTAAACCCGCAGATCGGCCAGCGATGCGGCCAGGATGTTTCCCGATAGAAGACACAAACCCAGTAAGGCGGCACCGATTCTGTATTTCGATTTCATGATTCGCTCCTGGAAAGTTTTGCACACAAGGAGTGAATCGGCGCCGATTCGAAAAAGGGTTATTTGCGCGGCAGATTATTTTTCGGTGCCAGAAGAGGAGGGAGTACGCGATTGCCTCGCATCGTGTTTTCCCGCCGAAGAACCGTCGAATTTCGGAAATGGAATTTGCCCGGAATCGTCGATTTCCGTTTTCTGGTGGGGGGTTATGTGGCATACTATCGCCCGCATTTGCCACGGCGGGTCAAAATAAAAATCGATGCCCTCCGGGGTTCGTTTTTCAGTCGGGTGGTGGGCGTGCCCAGGCGGTAAATCACTCCGCCGCGCGTTTCTTCCCAGTTTCCTTTCTTTTCGGAGAATGTCATGCCGGTCATCGAAGTGCGCCACCCGCTCGTCAAGCATAAAATCGGACTTCTCCGTGAAGAAGATATCAGCACCAAGAAATTCCGCGAATTGACGGCTGAACTGGCCAGATTGATGACTTATGAAGCCTGCCGGGATTTCGAGCTCGAGGCATGCACGATCCAGGGCTGGGCCGGGCCGGTTGAAATACAGCAGATCAAGGGCAAGAAAGTTTCCATCGTTCCCGTCCTGCGCGCCGGCTTGGGCATGCTCGATGGCGTCCTGGACCTGATTCCCAGCGCCAAGGTCAGCGTCGTCGGCATTGCGCGCAACCACGAGACGTTGATGCCGGAACCGTATTTCGAACGCTTCGTCGGCAAGCTCGATGAACGCATGGCCCTGATCATCGATCCGATGCTGGCCACCGGCGGTTCACTGATCTCCACCATCGACATGATCAAGCGCAAGGGCTGCAAACACATCCGCGCCATCGTGCTGGTGGCCGCTCCGGAGGGTATCAAGGCGATGCAGGAAGCGCATCCGGACGTGGATGTTTACACGGCCGCCATCGACAGCCATCTCAACGAGCTCGGCTACATCATCCCGGGCCTGGGCGATGCCGGGGACAAGATTTTTGGCACCAAGTAGTCGGGAACCGTGAAAACTCACGAAACAGCAGGGAGCGGTAGATGAATCAAACGAACGATCCTGTCTGGCGCACAGCCCTGTCTGGCGCGCAGATACTTTTCGTCGCTTTCGGCGCGACCGTCCTGGTGCCCTTGCTGACCGGCCTCAATCCCAGCCTCGCTCTGCTGGGAGCGGGAATCGGCACGCTGGTCTTCCAGGTGTGCACACGCCGCCAGGTGCCGATCTATCTGGGGTCCAGTTTTGCGTTCATCGCTCCCGTCATCTATTCGGTGAAAACCTGGGGAATGCCGGCAACATTCGGCGCGCTGGCGGCGGCGAGCTTTTTCTATTACGTGGCGGCGGCCTTGGTCAAACTGCGTGGGGTCGGGCTCATTCACCGCCTGCTGCCGCCGGTAGTCATCGGTCCGGTGGTCATGGTGATCGGCCTGGGGCTGGCGCAGGTGGCCGTCAATATGGCCACCGGCAAAGCCGGCGACCAGCAGATCATGCCCTATGGCGAAGCGCTTTCGGTTGCCGGGATTTCCCTGCTGGCGACTATGCTCACGGCAATACGCGCCCGGCGCCTGCTCAAGCTTGTGCCGATCCTGGTGGGCGTGGCTGTCGGTTACGTGTATTCATTGTTCATCGGCATCGTCGATTTCTCCAAGGTCACGCAGGCGGCGTGGCTGGCAATCCCGGAATTCGGCAAACCGGAATTCAATCTGGCGGCCATTATGTTCATGATTCCCGTAGCGATTGCGCCGATCGTCGAGCACGTCGGGGGCATCCTGGCGATCAGCTCGGTGACCGGCAAGGATTTTACCGAGTCTCCCGGGCTGCATCGCACCCTTTTCGGCGACGGCTTGGCCGTCAGCATCGCTGGCATGTTCGGCGGACCGCCTGTGACGACTTACGGCGAGGTGACGGGAGCGGTGATGCTGACAAAGAACTACAATCCGGTGGTGATGACCTGGGCAGCCGTATTCGCCATCCTGATGGCCTTCGTCGGCAAATTCGGCGCATTCCTGCAAACCATCCCGATGCCGGTTATGGGCGGTATCATGATGCTGCTGTTCGGATCAATTGCCGGCATCGGCTTGAAAACGATCATGGACGGCCGCGTCGAACTGATGAACGCGCGCAACCTGTGCATCGTCTCCGTTACGCTGGTCACAGGCATCGGCGGCTTGGGGGTGACCATCGGCAGCTTCTCGCTGCAGGGCATCAGCCTGTGCGGCGTCCTGGCGGTGCTGCTCAATCTGCTGTTGCCGCGTGAAGCTGCCCCGGAGCAGAAGTGATTTTTTAAACTTTCTTTGACTGGACAAACAGATGAAAAAATACGTTTCTTTGTTGACGGCGACCCTGGTGGCTTCCGCCTTCCTGATCGGTTGCGGCAAAAAAGAGGAGCCCACTCCAGCCGCCGCGCCCGCCCCGGCGCCGGCACCGGTCGTCGTCGCACCGATCATGATCGGCCTGGATGACAATTTCCCGCCGATGGGTTTCCGTGACGAGAAAAACGAGATCGTCGGTTTCGACATCGATCTGGCCAAAGAGGCCGGCAAGCGCCTGGGCGCCGAAGTAACCTTCAAGCCGATCGACTGGAGCGCCAAGGAAGCGGAACTCAACAGCAAGCGTATCGATGTTTTGTGGAACGGCCTGACAATCACGCCGGAGCGCAAGAACAACATCCTGTTTACGACGCCGTATCTGGAGAATCACCAGATCATCGTGGTCATGGACAAATCGGAGATCCAGAACAAGGCTGACCTGAAAGACAAGACCGTCGGTGCGCAGGACGGCAGCAGCGCCGTCGATGCCATCAATGCGGACGCGGAAACGGCCAAGTCGTTCAAGGAGCTGAAGAAATTCGCCGACAACGTGACGGCCCTCATGGATCTTTCCGCTGGCCGCCTGGATGCGTTGGTTGTCGATGAAGTCGTCGGGCGTTATTACACGGCCAAGAAGCCTGGAGAATTCCGCGTGCTCGAAGATAATTTCGGAACCGAGGAGTATGGCGTCGGAACCCGCAAGGACGATACGGAGCTGAACGGGAAGCTCCAGAAAGCCCTGGACGATATGAAAGCAGACGGTACGGCTGCGCAGATTTCGACCAAGTGGTTCGGCAAGGATATCGTCAAGAAGTAAGCAACGCTCCGCGTTTGCCAGATCGGTCCGGTCTGTCGGTAGACTGGTAGTTTGTCTACCCGGCCGGATTGATTTTTTCAGGACACGGATACTGCTCGATGAATTATGTAATCGACATCATGCCCGCATTGCTGCAAGGCTCCAAGGTGACCTTGCAGGTTTTCATCATCACGCTCGTTTTTTCCGTTCCGCTGGGACTGATTCTGGCGTTGATGCGGATATCCCGTTTCTCGCTGCTCAGCGGACTGGTCAATGCCTACATCTGGCTGATGCGCGGCACGCCGCTGATGCTGCAGATGTTCTTCATCTATTTCGCGCTGCCGATGGCCGGGCTGCTGTTACCGGACTTTCAGGCGGCGGTAGTGGCTTTCGTATTGAATTATGCAGCTTATTTCGCCGAAATTTTCCGTGCCGGCATCCAGTCGATCGACCGGGGCCAGTATGAAGGTGCGCGCGTGCTCGGGTTGACCTACGCCCAGACCATGCGTCGCATCGTCCTGCCACAGGTCACCAAGCGCATCCTGCCGCCGATGAGCAACGAAACGATCACGCTGGTCAAGGACACCTCGCTGGTTTACGTGCTGGCCATGAACGACCTGCTGCGCGCGGCGCGCGGTATCGTCCAGCGCGATTTCACGACAACGCCGTTCATCGTGGCTGCGGTTTTCTATCTGGCCATGACCCTGGTGCTGACCTACGGTTTTCAGCGCCTGGAAAAGAAATACGCCGTTTATGATGGATAACCATGTGTAGTCAACACTATGTGCCGATGATCCGCGCCGTCGATGTGCACAAGCACTTCGGCCCCGTGGAAGTACTCAAGGGCGTGTCGCTCGATGTCGGCAGGGGAGAGGTCATCGCTGTCATCGGACCGTCCGGTTCGGGGAAGAGCACTTTCCTGCGCTGCCTGATTCACCTGGAAACGATCCACCGCGGCACCATCGAGATCGAAGGCGAACCTCTAGTAACTACAACCGCCGACGGCCATTGCCGGTACGTGCCGGAAGCCGGCATCCGCCGTGTGTGCGGCAAGATGGGCATGGTTTTTCAGCATTTCAACCTGTTTCCCCACCTCACGGTGCTGCAGAACATCATCGAGGCGCCGATGACGGTGAAGGGCTTGCGGCGTGAGCAGATCGTGCCGAAAGCCGAGGCGCTGCTGCGCAAGGTCGGACTGTTCGAGAAGCGCGATAGCTATCCATCGCGCCTGTCGGGCGGGCAAAAGCAGCGCGTGGCGATTGCCCGGGCTCTCGCTATGGAACCGGACATCATGCTGTTCGACGAACCAACGTCGGCGCTCGACCCTGAATTGACCGGGGAAGTGCTGCGAACCATGCGCGAACTGGCCGAAGAACACATGACCATGGTCGTCGTCACGCACGAAATGGCCTTTGCCCGCGAGGTAGCTGGCCGTGTCGTGTTCATGGACGGCGGGCTCATCCTTGAAGCGCGCCCGGCGAAGGAGCTGTTTGCGGCGCCTGAGCATGCGCGGACCCGCGCATTTCTCGAAAATATGCTATAGCGACACCGCGGCCTTATTCATCCTTCGGTAATCAAGCCTGCTGGGGATATTTTTGGATGATGGCCGTTTGGTGGTGATGCTGGTTGGATCTCTGGCCACGGAGATCGAGTTCGTTTATTCGGCGAAGAAATACAGCTGATACAACGGCATTGCCCAAATTTTCCCCCTGTGGGAAACGAAAACGCTCCGGGAGCGATGAGACTTCATTGCCGGAGAAACCTGGCCATGATGAATAAGTTTTTCTGATTCAGGCCGGCAAGAGGGTGTGCCCACGCATACCACTTCACTCCCGATGTAGAGGCATCAGAAGAACAACCACGGGAAAATTCCATATTACCCATTCCATTTGCATGGTTAATGCTTTGCCTCATTCTGCCAAAAAAGTCACAAATTTATTCAACATATCCCTAAAGAAATGGCTCTTTGGTCCGATAGAGAATCGTTGTTTCTCTAATTTTATTCGTCATTTTTATATGACAATCACCGTAATGCTATGGGGGGCATTAACTTAATAATTTGATTTCATTAGAAATTTAATTTTATTTTGGAGGAAGATAGAACCATGACGTGTTCCCATAAACGTGCGACGGCCATGCCGGTGTTTGCGAAAAAAAGTATTGCATTAGCCATATCCATGGCGCTGGGCTGTGCCAGCGCTTTTGTCGTCAACAAAGCAAAAGCGGATCCTGTGTATTATTCGGCCGATGGCAGCAATGCCAGCATTGGGATGGCCTACCTCAATCAGCAGTATCTGGGAAATGGGGTTCTATCCAATCCATCCTCGCTGGAGACGGGGGTGTTTGAATTCAAGTATGCCGCGGTGCTGTTCCGCCCCACGGAGAGCGGGACATACAAGTTTGGACAGACATCTGCAGGCCCAACGGGCAATGTCGATACGGTGATGATTCTCTACGATGGTGGTTATGATCCAACGGCTCCCGGGACGAATGCCGTGGTTGGAAACGACGATACATCTCAAGCCGATCACCGGACGGCGCTTAACAACCCTACACTTGTGACGAGTTGCAATAGCAGTAGTTGGTGTCCGCAAGTCACTTACAACGTGGTGGCAGGCCAAGTCTATACGCTGTGGGTTTCCGTCTATAACGGTGAAAGCTACAACAGTATTTTCGATATCCCATTCAATTTCTATTCATCCGGGGCCGGGGATTTTGCTTCAACCCAGAATCTGGTACCTATTGATACCAACGAGTCTTTCTATGTTAGCAGCGAACTTGACTTTACCGTTTCCCGCGTTTTCAAAGGCGGCACGCTGCAAGTAGACCAGACAAACTTCCTAAACGCGCTACCGTTCGTTGTTCACAATACGCCGGATAACACGATCGACTCGAACGGCAACAATGCGACTTTTGCTGGCGTCATTTCGGATGCCGTCGCGGGCGAAGCCGGTTCCATGACGATCATAAACTCGGGCAGCGGCGGTTCAGTCACGTTCTCGGGTAACAACACCTATTCGGGTGGAACGACGGTGGCGACGAACGCCACGTTGAATATCTCCTCGGATAAAAACCTTGGCGCCTCATCGGGCGGCTTGACTCTCGACGGAGGTACGTTGAGGAACACGGCGGCAGTGTCGTCGAACCGTGCGGTGACGATTGACACGGGCGGCGGCATGTTCGTCACGGATGCTGGGCTGACCCTGAACGGTACGCTGAGCGGCGACGGCCTCTTGCTCAAGTACGGCAGCGGAAAGCTGACGCTGAATAACGACGGTAGCGTCGGCAACGTCAGTCTCCATGCCGGCGAATTGGAGATCATTGCGGACAAAACGCTCACTTCAGCCGGCGGTTTCATTATGGCCAGCGGAACGACGCTGGGCGTCGGCGTGAGCAATGTGACGGACAGCCCCTCGGTGCTGACGGATACGTTTACGGCCACTGGCGGGATTATCAATATCACCAGCTATCGGGACCAATACCCGCCCAGCGGCGGGACGGTGACCGCCATCGTGCGCGCCAACAGCGCCATTACCCGCGACTACACCCTGCAGGTGGGCGGGGTCGCCGTGCCGACGGCGCCGAGCATCGATACCTTCCTGGCGGTAAGCGAAGATATAAGCAATGACAATGAAGTCAGAGTGAATACCGAATTGGTCTGGAATAAAACGGACTCGGCTTCGGCACACGGCACATTCAATGTCGGCAGCGGCCAGACCTTCACGCTCATGGCGCCGCTGGCTGACAACACGACGCCGGGAGCGGGCTTTGCGGGTTGGGACGGACGCACGCTGACCAAGACCGGTGCAGGAACGTTGGTCTTGGGCGAAGCCAATACCTATACCGGCGAAACGCAAATCCAGGCGGGAACGCTGGCGCTGGACACCACGGCCAACGCCATCGCCGGCAGCAGCGCGGTAACGGTGGATAGCGGGGCAACTCTGGCGCTGTTGAACGGCGTTGCCCAGACGGCGAACAACCTGTCAGGAACGGGGAACGTCAACCTCGGCACATCGACATTGACGGCCAACAATACGGCCAACACCGATTTCGGCGGCACCCTCGGCGGAACGGGAATTTTGCTCAAGGCCGGCAGCGGCACGCTCGTTCTGTCCGGCAACAACGGCACATTCACTGGCAACACCACGGTTGCCGGCGGGGAACTCAGTGTCTCGGCGGACAACAATCTTGGCGCTACTTCGAGCCGTTTGACCTTGGATGGAGGCTCGCTGAGAAACACGGCGGCCATGTCGTCGGGCCGTGCGGTAACGATCGGTACTTCCGGCGGTACGCTCATCACGGACGCCGGATTGACCTTGAGCGGTGCAGTGAGCGGGAGCGGCGATTTGACCAAGACGGGAGCAGGCACGCTCGTCCTGTCAAGCAACAACAGCTCGTTTACCGGTAACACTACGGTTGCCGAGGGAGTGCTCAGTGTTGCTGCCGACAACAACCTTGGCGCCGCTTCGAGCAAGCTGACCCTGGACGGCGGCTCGCTGAGAAACACGGTGGCCATGTCGTCAAGCCGTGCGGTGACGATCGGCACTTCCGGCGGTACGTTCATCACGAATGCCGGATTGACGTTGAGCGGTGCAGTGAGCGGCAACGGCACCCTGACCAAGGACGGCAGCGGAACGTTGAGGCTGGAAAACAATGCCAGTGTCGGGGGCGTCAATGTCAATAGCGGCAGCCTGGAGATCTTCGGGGACAACACCCTGACCTCGGCCGGCAGCTTCACGATGGCCAGCGGCACATCGCTGGATGTCAATGTGAGTGTCAATCCGGCGGTGATAACGGATACCTTCTCGGCAACCGGCGCCAACATCAACATTACCGATTACGACGTGTCGTCGATCGATAACCATCCCAATCCCGCTACGGCAACCATCGTGCGCGCCAACAGCGCCATTACCCGCGACTATAGCCTGCAGGTAGCCGGGGTGGCTGTTCCGACTCCGGGGGTCACCAGCATCGACACCTTCCTGGAGGTGCATGAGGATACCAGCCTCGCCAACGAAGTTCGGGTAAACACCGCTTTGGTCTGGGAGAATACCGCTGCCAATTCTGCGCATGGAACATTCAATGTCGCCGGTGGGAATACCTTTACCATCAACGCGCCGTTGGCGGACAACACGACGTCAGGAGCCGGCTTCGCGGGATGGGACGGACGCACGCTGACCAAGACGGGCGCGGGAACGCTGGTTCTGGGCGAGGCCAACACCTATACCGGCGAAACGCAGATCCAGGCGGGAACACTGGCGCTGGATACCACGGCCAACGCCATTGCCAGCAGCAGCGCAGTAACGGTGGATAGCGGGGCGACGTTGGCTCTGTTGAACGGCGTCGCCCAGACAGCGAACAACCTGTCGGGAACGGGGAATGTCAACCTCGGCACGTCGACATTGACGGCCAGCAATACGGCCGACACCGATTTCGGCGGCACCCTCGGCGGAACGGGAACCCTGGTCAAGACAGGCAGCGGCACGCTCGCACTGTCTGGCGACAACGGTGCTTTCACCGGCAATACCATCGCTGCCGGCGGAGAACTGCTCGTCAGCAACAACCTGGGCGGCTTCGTCGCTGCGGCGTCAGGCGGCGTATTGAATGTGGCTGCAGGCGGTGTGACTGGAGAAACGCTCGTAGCGGCAGGCGGTGTGTTGGGCGGCGAGGGGACGGTAGGCCACTTGACGGTGCAGAACGGCGGTATGGTTTCTCCCGCTCGTCTGGATGCGTCGGCGCCTCTGACCAACTTGCACGTCAGCGGCGATGCCGTGTTCGATACGGGCTCGTACTACCGCGTTCGGATCGACGAAACGATGGCCTCCGATCATCTGGCGGTTGCCGGCACGGCAACGCTGAACGGCGGCACCGTGCAGGCCAGCCTGGCACCATGGGCGGTGCAGGATTCCGCCGCTTATGTGGACGGTTCGCTCTACACGATCCTGACGGCCGATGGCGGAGTGAAAGGGCGTTTCAGCGATTTGATGCGCGATTTCGCTTTCTTCGACCTGTTGCTCGACTATGACGAAAACAACGTCTTCCTGAAAATCAAGCGCGTTCCCTTCACCTCGTACGCCGAGACGGAAAACCAGTGGCAGGCAGCCACGGGAGCCGAATCTCTCGGCTACGGCAATGAGCTCTACGATGCCATTCTGAAGCTTCCGTATGACGGCAACGTGGTGCGCAACGCGCTGAATCAGATTTCCGGTGAGGCACATGCCTCGATCCAGTCGGCATTGATCGAAGACAATCACTTCGTACGCGATGCAGCCAATGACCGCATGCGCGCGGCGCGCGGCGGCAAAGGCAGCTCTGGCAATACCGAGACGATCGATGCCAATGGCAATGTCGTATGGGGCCGCGTCTTCGGGTCCTGGGGCAAGCAGGAGGGCAACCGCAATGCCGCTGAACTCAAGCGCAACATCGGTGGCTTCGTGTTCGGTACGGATGTCGCCGTTGCCGATTGGCGAGTCGGCGGATTGGCCGGATACAGCCGCTCCGATTATGACGTCGATTCACGCGATTCCCATGGCAACAGCGACAATTACCATGTTGGCGGCTATGCCACGACGTCGTGGGATGCCTTGGCTTTCCGCTCCGGCCTCTTCTACACCTGGCATGATGTCGACACGAAGCGTTCGGTCAATTTCCCAGGATACTCGGATAGGCTGAAAGGCAACTATGATGCGCAAAGCTGGCAGGTCTTCAGCGAACTTGCCTATCGCCACAGCATTGATGTTTCCTATATTGAGCCTTACGCCAATCTGACCTACGTCAATTTGCGGACGGATGGTTTTACCGAGCACGGTGGAGCAGCCGCGGTTCATTCTTCCAGCCAAACCATGGAAACCACCTTCAGCACCTTGGGGCTACGTCTGGCGCGTGATTTCACCGCTAATGCCACGAACATGACGCTCCGCGGCCTGGTCGGATGGCGGCATGCCTTTGGCGACATCAAGCCGGAATCCAGCCTCAATTACATTGGCGGCACCGGTTACAACGTGACGGGTACTCCGATCGCGAAAGACGCCGCCGTGCTTGAAGCCGGAATCGACGTGAAGGTGTCCCGTGCGGCAACTCTGGGTATCTCCTACCAGGGAATGGTCGGCGACAAAGCTCATGAGCATGGCGGTTTCGTGCATTTTAACTGGGCATTCTAATTGGCCCAATTAATGGACTGTTAAAAGCCAAGCGCCTGTTTCTCTGCCAGGGCAGATCACTTCGCGGTGATCTGCCCTTTTTGTTTTCAATTGATACTCTGGGAGCAGATTCCGGAGAAAACATTGAACCTTGAAACGATGGTCCGAATGGCTGTGCTGAATCTCTCACCATGTCGACTGATCGATCGCGTTCTTGTTCCTGTGTTTGACACGACAGCCACAAAGCGGGCATTTAACCTAAAAACCGTAGTTGAAATGGAGTGGCAGGCTGAACACTTTATTTGGCAAGGGTTACAGCGAATCGATGCTATCTGCGGAGCAGTTGAAACGAATTCGTCAAAAGCCTTGCGGCACAAGGCTTACAGCCTAAATCGCGCAGTCAACTGCGGTTTTTAGGTTTAACGAAAGCGTTTTTCGATTTGCATATGATGTG
>JAVBSG010000174.1:0-7781 GCA_031547245.1 Propionivibrio sp. | reverse complement strand
TTTCATGAAAGCCGTTGAGATTCTCAAACACGCCGAGACACTGGACCACGACCAGCGCTGGAAATACATGGTCGGGTTGGGCCGAATGGCTGGAAAGGACGCGGCCTTGGCCGACTCCCTGGCAGAACTGGCTGCTTCGGGCGTGCACTATGAACGTATGCTGGTCGCCATGTCCGCTCACGGTTCGCATGACAGGGAGATTATCGCCCAGCTCCTGGAAGATGCTTCGAGCGTATTGGCGTCCGGGATCGTCAAACTGGCGGCACGGCATCTGGGAACGGACAAGCTGATCGCACTTGCGCCGCGCCTGCCGAAGCACCGCCGCCAAAGGCTGTTCCACGCCCTGGCACTGGAAGGGCGCACAACGGTCGTCGAACGGCTCTACGGATCGCTGAACGCGCAGGCGCAGCGTGAAGCCCTGCCATTCGCTTCGGAGACCTTCGTCCGTGAGCATCTGGACGGCAGCAGTGTGGAAAGCCTGCCGCCCATCCAGTGGAGCCGCCTTGCGCAACGTTTCCCGGCGTTGGCCGGAACGCTCTTGCAGAACGCCATGGGCGATGCCGCCGAGCCTTCCTGGCCGGTTCAGCAAGCCCTGCGGATCGCCCTGCTCCGGATGCTGCGGGCAGATCCGGATACCGGACTGAAGCTGCTCGAATGCGCCTCTGTCCGCATGGATCCCAAGACCCTGTTTATGGAGCGCTATGCCTGCCTTTTTCCTTCGGTGATTGCCGAACTGCTGGCGAAGCATCCATCCCGCCCGTCCATCGAATTACCCGCTTCCGTACTGAGGCGCCTGGAGTGCGAGACGTTATGCGCACTGGCCGAGGCTGGCATACAGGCGGATCTGGAGGGCGTTTTCCCGGAATTGAGACCGGATCAGCGTGCAGCGCTCTACCGATGCTGCGGCGAGTCCTGGCGCGGCACCGGCGGGGAAATGCCCATCGATTATGTCAGAAAAATTCCGGCGCCGCAGCGTGAAGCGGAGGCGCTGCATGCATTCAGGCTTCCCCTTCTGCAGTCGCAACCCATGGTCAGGGCAGGCTACCTTGCCGTTTTGCCATACGCCCAGGCTCGTCCTCTGGCCGAGCCTTTCCTGGCGCAGCCGGAGGGCGAGCTCCGTGCGCAGGCCGTCGCGGCCCTGGTCGAAGGCGGGCGCTACCACGCCTCCGGGCTGGATGACATTCTCGACTTTTGCATTGCGCGGGAGAACGAGCAGGACCCGGTGCGGCTTGCCATGATCGAAGCGCTGGCCGGTCTGCCGCCGACACGGTGGCGGCCGCCTCATCTGCCAAGGTTGAAGCGCATTCTTGAGGCCGCGCTGCGCGCCCGCGACTGCTCCTTTCAGACCATGGAAGCCTCGGCTCGCCTGCTGCTGGGGATGATCGTGCCGCAGACGGATTTCGTCGTCGCCGAGCTTCCCGGGCTGGTGGAACGCATGGGACGGCTGTACATGGTGTCCCAGGAATCGCGCATGACGGATGGGGAAATGCTGCGTCTGGCCCCATGCCTGATCCCCCTGCTCAAAACCTGGATCGCGCGCGACCGGTCGTCGCTGGCGTTGGGCCTGATTTCCAGCTTCGGGCGCCGCACAAAAGCCGTGCCGGATTTTGCCCGGCTGATGATCGAGCTGACCGGCGACACGCGCGGTCCCGTCGCGCGTAGCGGCCTGGATTGCCTTATCCGGCTGGAATTCCGAAAGGAAGCGGCCGAGCTGATTCCGCAACTGCTTCAGCAGGATGCCAGCTGGATTCAGGTTCACACCGTGGCGCGGCATCTTCACCGGCACCGGCAGAGCCTGCTGACGCCCTTCCTGACACCCCGTATTTACAAAGGGCGTTTCAGCACTGGCGGAACGGCCGTTCTGCCGGGATTCGACGATGGTTTCATGCGTTGGACCGCCGGACAACAAGGCATCTATGCCGATTCGCTGCAAAGCATCATCGAGAGTAAAAAGCGCAATGCCTGGGAGCTTTATCAGATAGTGCGCCGCCTGGGCGCCATGCCCTCCGCCGACCTAGCGCCGCTCGTCCGGCTGGCGCGGCTCGACGCCAAGGATGCCGCCTTGCGCGACAAGTCGCTGGAGGCCCTGGGCCGAGCGGATGCCGGGCGCGGCGTGCAGACGCTGCTCGAATCGCTGGACGACGCGCGTGCGCGCGTCGCCATTTATGCCTTGCGCCGTTCACTGCTGGTAATGCCGGCGCGCAATGCCTTGAAGCTGCTGGCTGGCGTGCCGCGCGGCAAGGTGACCGTCACCAAGGAGGTCATCCGCCTGGCGGGCGAATTCGAGGGCGAAGAAGCCTATGATTTTCTTCGCGGCTTCGCTGCGGACGAAAAACTGCATCCGGATGCGCAGATCGCGCTGCTGCGCGCTTTCTGGCAGCACCTGGACCGCGAAGAGGTCTGGCACCGACTGCATGCCGCGGCCCGCGGCGAGCGGGGGGCTCTGGCCCGCGCCACCATCCGCATTCCGCAGGAAGGTCTCTCGCCCGAGGGAAGGCAACGCCTGTGCCGGCACCTGACGCTGTTGCTGCAGCATACGGATGCCCAGGTGCGCCGCGAGACGCTGGAGCGCCTGATCGCCATGCCGCCCGGGCGGACTGACCCCGCCATGCGCGATGCATTGGCCGGGTTGCTGGAAGACATCGATCAGGCCGTCTGCCAGCTGGCTGCCGAAGCCTTGCTGGCGGCGTATGCCGTTCAGGACAGCAAGGCATTGGCCGGTATTTTTGCCGCTGTGATCCGGGCGAGATCGCTGCTTGCCATCGTCGATGCCTACGAGCGGCGCAGAAACGCCAGTATGCAAGGGCTGCAGGCATCGGCCCGGGCACTCGCCGACGCCCTGCTCACCCGGCGCTGGCAGCTTGCCCAGGCCGCGCGCCTGGCGCTCACCGTACCGGCCCCCGCTGATGGCCTGGGTATTATCCGGCGGATCGCAGCGGCGGACCTGCTGCATCCCGGCGTCGTGGAATCCGGTCTCGACGCATGGACCCAAGCGATGGCCGGTCGGCAGCAAACGGAACTCGACGCCGTCGAAGCCAATCTGGGAGCCGCCGCCGACCCCGGCCTGCGACGTCTGGGACTGGGGCTGCTGTGCCGTCTGGTCGACAGACACGGCTGGACGGACGCACGGCGTGCACGCCTGCAAAACTACCGCTCGGACGAAGCGCCCTGGGTATCCGAAGCTGCCGAACTGATCGCCGACCCGCCGCCGGTATGCATCACGAATCCTCATCCCGAATGAAGCCGGCCAGAAATACGCTTATCGAATATCCAATGGGTTTATCCACAACGGCATATTGGCGCACTTGACGCAAAACGAACTGCCGCAACACAATCCGAAAACTTCACCTCGACAATGACCCCATGACTCCCGCCTACTGGCAACAAGCCTCCCGCGAACTCGCGCATACCGACCCCGTGATGGCTGCCCTGATCGAACAGCACCCCAACACCTCGCTGGTTTCGCGCGGCGCGCCGTTCGTGACGCTGGTACGTTCCGTCGTCGGCCAGCAGATTTCGGTCAAGGCGGCAGACAGTGTCTGGAAGCGGCTGATTGAAGCCGTACCCTCCCTCGCACCGAAAACCATTCTGGCTTGTTCGACCGAGCAGCTGCGCGCTTGCGGCCTGTCGGCGCGTAAAGTCGAGTACATCACGGATCTGGCCCGGCACTTCGATATGAAAAAGATTCATACGAAACGCTGGCCGTCCATGAGCGATGCGGAGATCGTTGAGGAACTGACGGCGGTGCGCGGCATCGGCGTGTGGACGGCGGAAATGTTCCTGATCTTCAACCAGATGCGCCCGGACGTTTTTCCGATTGACGATCTTGGGCTGCAGAAGGCCATCGCCCTGCAGTATTTTTCCGGCGAACGCCCGGAGCGGCGCGAACTGGTTCAAATCGGCGAACGCTGGCGGCCCTGGCGTTCGGTCGCTACCTGGTACTTGTGGCGCAGTCTGGATCCCGTACCTGTCGAGTATTGACGGGAAGCCCTTCCTGGGCCGTCAGGAAAACACCGACTCCATCTGCTTGGCGTTGATGTCGATCTTGGGCAGCAATTCCTCGTAGCGTTGGCGAACGTCCCGAACCATGGCCGCTTCCGGTGTATCTTCCTGATGGAACCATGCAAGGTAGGAACCCGCAAGGGCATTCCCGACATATACCAGATCTTCCAGCGTGCGCGGCGTATCGGGCATGGACCGCGGCTGGTCATGGTCGTTCACAGCATTGACAATCTCACCCGGCAAACCCAATGCCTCAAGTAACGATACGCCAATGCTTTCGTGCCACTGCGCGATCAGATGCTTGACGGTTTCCGGGCGCGTGCGCAATTCTTCATATTTTGCTGCACGATACAGCATGTAGAAGGCCCCCAGGTCATGCACCAGCCCCGCCAGCAGCGCCTGATCCGCATTGATTTGGGTGTAGGTCTGCGCCAACAGGCGGGTAGCCGCCGCCGCCTTGAGCGAATGCGCCCAGACCTCCCGGGAAAGCTTGCTGAACACAACCATCTCTTTCGAGCGCATGAGCTGTCCCATGGCGATCGCCAAAGCGGTAGTACGCACCACTTCCAACCCCAGGCGGGTGATGGCCGTTTGCAGGTCCTTGGCAGGAGTACCGGACGGACTATAGAGCGCGGAACCCGCCAATTGCATCAGCTTTGAAGATATCAGCGGTTCGAAGGCAACTATCTTGGCTATTTTGGAAATCGGCAGATCCGGGTTCTGCAGCTCCTTGCGCAGCCGCAACGCGGCATCGAAACACGTTGGAAACAGGACATCCCCTGACGACAGTTCATGCGCGATGTCCTCCAGCATCTTGAAACGCTGGGCTTTCAGCGCTTCACCGATCTTATCGATACTGGGATCCTCCGGCGGTTCCGGCGGCATGCTTTGGGGTGTATCCTGGTTCGTTTCCATGATGGCAGTCCGGCTTTTACGTAAAACTGAAGGGGAGAATTATCCCGTCGCTACGAACGCTAGGCAAGTTTGTTACGAAAGCGTTCCCATAGGGCAGCAGCGCAGATAGGAATAGCGCCGACAACGGGGAAGAAATCCGCCTTCTTCGGTATACTTCGTTTCCCGAATCATTTGCTGCGAAAGTCCTTGATGAGTTCCACCCCGATTTCTTCGACCGAATCCGCGTACCCTCCCGATATTCTGCGCGACGTGGCCAAACGCCGCACCTTCGCCATCATTTCCCACCCGGACGCCGGCAAGACCACGCTGACCGAGAAGCTGCTGCTGTTCGGCGGCGCCATTCAGCTCGCCGGCACGGTCAAGAGCCGGAAAAGCGCGCGCCACGCCACCTCCGACTGGATGGAGGTGGAAAAACAGCGCGGCATCTCGGTGACCAGCTCGGTAATGCAGTTCGAATACCAGGACCACACGGTCAACCTGCTTGACACGCCGGGGCACGAGGACTTTTCGGAGGATACCTACCGCGTGCTGACGGCCGTCGACGCTGCGGTGATGGTCATCGACGCCGCCAAGGGCGTCGAGGCTCAAACGATCAAGCTGCTCGACGTTTGCCGCTTGCGCAATACGCCAATCATCACCTTCATCAACAAACTCGACCGCGAGGTGCGCGAGCCCTTCGAACTGCTCGAAGAGATCGAATCGGTGCTGAACATCGAATGCGCGCCGATCACCTGGCCCATAGGCATGGGCAAGACTTTCCGCGGCGTATACCATCTGGGCAGCGACAGCCTGCTGCGCTTTTCGCCCGGCGAAGAGCGGCGCACCGAGGGCGAAAAGATCAGCGGCATAGATAACGCTGTGCTCGACCGCGATTTTCCGCTCGAAGTCGGCAAGCTTCGCGAGGACGTCGACCTGATCCGCAGCGCCAGCAGCCCGTTCGACCTCGTCGATTTTCTGGCCGGGCAGCAGACGCCGGTCTTCTTCGGCTCGGGGATCAACAACTTCGGCGTGCAGGAAATCCTGCAGGCCCTGCTCGACTGGGCGCCCCCTCCGCAACCGCGCGATGCCGGGGTGCGGCAGGTCGAACCGGCCGAGGCCGACTTCTCCGGCTTTGTGTTCAAGATCCAGGCCAACATGGACCCGAAGCACCGCGACCGCATCGCTTTTTTCCGCGTCTGCTCGGGCCGGTATTCCTCGGGCATGAAGGTGAAACACGTGCGCATGGACCGCGAGATGAAGCTGGCCAATGCGTTGACCTTCATGGCCAACGAGCGCGTATTGATGGAGGATGCCGTCGCCGGCGACATCATCGGCATTCACAACCACGGCCAGTTGCACATCGGCGATACGCTGACCGAAGGCGAAACGCTGGGCTTCAAGGGCATTCCCTACTTCTCGCCGGAACTCTTCCGCAGCGCGCGGCTGCGCGACCCGCTGAAGAACAAGCAGTTGCAGAAGGGACTCCAGGAACTCGGCGAGGAAGGCGCCATCCAGGTTTTCGAAAACCTCGCCTCCGGCGCGCTTCTGCTCGGCGCGGTAGGCGTATTGCAGTTCGAGGTCGTCGCGCAGCGCCTGCAGACGGAGTACAAGGTCGACGCCATTTTCGAGCCGGCGGACATTCATACCGCGCGCTGGCTGACGTTTCCAGATGAAACAACCCGCAGGAACTTCGAACGCGAACAGCAGCACCGCATGGCCAAGGACGTCGACGGCAACCTTGTCTACCTCGCCAGCACGCGCTATAACCTCGATGTGACCCGGGAAAAGTGGACCAAGGTCGGTTTCCACGCCTCGCGTGAACACGGCCAGGTTCTCAACTGATATTTGCCTTACTCTTCCGTATGCCCAAGATTTTCTTTTTCGACATCGACAACACTCTGCTCGACCACCGTACGCTGACCATTCCGCCCTCGGCGCTCAAAGCCATCGACGCCCTGAAGCGCGAGGGCCATACCGTCGTCATTGCCACCGGGCGTAGCCACGGGCACGCCAAGCCGTTCATCGACCTCGTCCAGCCAAGCTATGCGATCACGCAGAACGGCGCGCGCATTCTGCATGGCGACAAGGAGGTGCTGAGCATTCCGCTGCCCCGCCCGTCGCTGATTGCCCTGTTTGAATGGATACGCTCGCTCGGCCATCACTACGGCGTCAACGGCGAAACCTCGGGCTATCTCAGCGCGTTGCTGCCGATCGCCACGGAACCGCTCGATACCGTGGCGATGCCTTACCAATCGACCGATCAGTTCTATCTGCGGGACAAGGTTTACCAGGCATGGCTGTTTTTCGACGCGAGCCTGGATTGCGAACTGGTCCCGGAAATCCGCCGGCGCTTCGACGACTTCGACGTCGTGCGCTGGCACGAAAGCGCCGTCGACGTGATTCCGAGCGCCGTCAATAAATGGACGGGTTGCCAGTGGGTGCTGGAACGGACGGGCTTTCGCCCGGAAGACTCCGTCGCCTTCGGCGACGGACTCAACGATCTGCAGATGCTGCAGGGCGTCGGTCTCGGCATCGCCATGGACAATGGCCACCCCGATCTGAAGGCCGTCGCCGACCGCATTGCCCCGGCGCTGCAGCTCGATGGCATTGCGCGGATGCTCGAAGAACTGGCATTGGCTGCCTAGGTGGCCATCCCATCCAGTGGCGCGTGACGGGACTCTATCCGGCATGCCGATATGCACACGCAGTCTAAACATCCCGCGCTCCAGTGCTAAGATGAGTGTTTTGGACCCCGTACAGAAGAGAGCCCCATGAAACTCGAAACCCTCGCCGTCCATGCCGGCTACAGCCCCGAGCCGACCACGAAAGCCGTCGCCGTTCCGATCTATCAGACGACCTCCTATTCCTTCGACAGCACTCAGCAC
>JAVBSG010000187.1:0-3503 GCA_031547245.1 Propionivibrio sp. | reverse complement strand
GAGGATCACCAGCATGACGTTGCCGACCCACATCGAGGTGATAAGCCCCCAGAACAGGCTCGGATTGCTGGTCATGACCTGCGGACCGGGCTGGATGCCCATCAGCGTCATGGCGCCGATCATCAGGGCCATGACGGCGCTAGTCGGAATGCCCAGGGTCAGCATGGGGATGAACGAAGTTTGCGCGCCGGCGTTGTTGGCCGATTCCGGCGCGGCAACGCCCTGGATGGCGCCTTTGCCGAAAGCCTCCGGCGTTTTGGAGAGCTTCTTCTCGACCGAATAGGAGGTAAACGAGGCTAACATCGGACCGGCCCCCGGCAGGATGCCGAGGACACACCCCAGAAGCGTTCCCCGCAAGGCGGCGGGCGCGGCTTCCTTGAAATCCTGCTTGTTCGGCATCAAGCCGGTGACCTTTTTGACGAATACCTCGCGGTGCTCCGCCGGCTTGCCCAGGTTGGCGATGATTTCGCCAAAGCTGAATATGCCCATGGCGATAACGACGAAGTCGAAGCCGTCCATCATTTCGGGGATGCCGAAACTGAAACGCGGCACGGCGGTGATGACATCGGTGTTGATCTGGCCGAGCAGAAGGCCCAGCACCACCATGGCCAGCGCCTTGGCCAGCGAGCCGGAAGCCAGAACGACGGCGCCGACGAGGCCGAGGAACATCAGGCCGCAATATTCCGGCGCGCCGAATTCGAAAGCCAGGGCCGTGAGCGGGGGGGCAAAGGCGGCGACAACCAGCGTGCCGATTGTCCCGGCGAAAAATGATCCGAGCGCGGAAACGGCCAGCGCCTTGCCCGCGCGCCCCTGGCGCGCCATCTGATAACCGTCGAGAGCCGTGACGACGGAGGAGGCCTCTCCAGGCACGTTGATCAGGATGGCCGTCGTCGAGCCGCCGTACTGCGCGCCGTAGTAAATACCGGCCAGCATGATCAGGGCGGAGGTCGGCTCCAGCGAGTACATGGAAGGGAGCAGCATAGCGATCGTGGCGATCGGGCCGAGGCCGGGCAGCACGCCGATCAGGGTACCGAGCATGGCGCCCATGAAGGCATACCAGAGGTTTATCAGCGACAGCGATGTCTGGAAACCAATATAGAGATTGTTCAGTAAATCCATGGTTTTTCTTTCAATTCATTCCGGGATTGATCGTTTTTCTCTTCACCAGGCTATTGCATCCAGGCCGGCCATAAAGGAATGGTCAGCTGCAGCGCATAGATGAAGATGCCGTAAGACATCGAGGTCAGGATGACGGCGTTGAGGATGGCGTCTTTCCAGGTGAATTCGTTGCTCGCGGCCGCCGTCAATACGATCATGATCGGGAAACTGATCACGAATCCCAGTTTCGGCAGGAAATAACCGAAGAAGGCGATGGCTCCGACGATGCAGATCAACGGGCGCCAAGGGATGGTGCCGATCGGGTCGCCGCCCTTGCGGTTTTGGGTGAGCGCGCCGAAAAGGACGATGCCTCCCAGAATTGCCAGGAGAATTCCCAGACCGAAAGGAAAGTAGCCCGGCCCCGGGCGAATGGCGCTACCGAAGTTGTAATTCGTCGCGCCGATAGCGAATGCCGCTCCCACGACAATCAGCGCGATACCTGCGACGAAGTCTTTCTGGCTTTTGATTTTCATTTAACCCTCTTGCAGCAATAGGCTAGGTAAAAGCCCCCCGCGCCGCCATGCGCGGAAACGGGAGGCTTTAAAGCTCAAAACATTCTTTTGATGGTGCGGTTACTCGGCCTTGATATTGGCGTTCTTGATCAGCGTGCCATATTTAGCGAATTCTTCCGGGCCGTATTTGGCCAGTTCGTCAGCTTTGCCGCTGGCGGGGCTGACGCCAACGCTACGCAGCCTTTCTATGACTTCCGGCATTTGCATGACGGCTTGCAGTTCGGTACTCAGTTTGTCGACGATCGCTTTCGGCGTCTTGGCGGGAGCATACAGGGCATACCAGCCGTTCACGGAAAAGTCGGGATAGCCTTCCTCGGTGAACGTCGGTACGTTGGGCTGGTCCGGCAGACGGGTCTTCGAGGAGACGGCAATCGGCCGCACCTTGCCGCCCTTGATCAGCGGCGTCGAGTTGGTCGACGTGTCGAAGATCACATCCAGGCGTCCGCCGATCAGGTCCAGGATGTGTGCGCTGCCTCCCTTGTAGGGAACGTGGACCATCTTGATACCGGCCTGGGTTGTGAACATCTCGCCGGCCATGTGCAGCGGAGAACCGTTGCCCGACGATCCGAACATGATTTCGCCCGGCTTCTTCTTGGCGGCCTCAACGACATCCTTGAGAGACTTGTAGGGTGAATCCAGGTTGGTGATCGCAACCGTGGGGGCCGTGCCGAACATGCCGATCGGTTCGAAAGCGGTGAGCGGGTCATACTCGGCCTTGAACAGGTGGGGGCTGACGGCGTTCGAGGCGAAGCCGCCGACCAGTAGCGTATAGCCATCGGGCGGGGCTTTGGCGACCATCGTGGCGCCGATCAGGGTACCGGCGCCGGGGCGGTTGTCGACGAGTACCTGCTGACCGAGGCGGTCGGCCATTTTCTGGCCGATCAGGCGGCCGAGCATGTCGTTGGCGCCGCCGGCGGGGTAGGGGACGATCAGGGTGATGGGCTTGGTGGGGTAGTTTTGCGCGTAGGCGCCGCTGATGCAGCTCAGGCCGGCAACGGCCGCCACGGCCAGCAACTTGGTGAAACTTCTGCGGGACGTCATGTTCATTGATGAACCTCCAGTGTTATCGACTACAAACAAATACAGCGGTTAAAAATCGGCGATCGATTTTTTCGATGAATTCTTTAGCGCAGATCGTCCGGAACGATTCCGTAGCGGGCGGCTACCTGTTTGATCGCGGCGATGTCTTCAGCGGCGAAAACGATGGGGTAGCGGCTGTCGCCGACATCCTCGCCAAGCAAGGCGGTTGCTTTCTTGACGGCGGCGGGAGCGAAGGCTACGGCATAGAGGTCTTTGCGCAGGCCGCCGACAAAATCCTGGGCGGCTTTCGATTTTTCGACGTTACCGTCGCGGAAGTGCTTCCAGATCAGGCTGACACCCTCGGGGCAAACATTCGCGAGGCCCGAGATGCAGGCCGAACAGCCATCCAGAAAACCTTGATGGGCCAGATGGTCCGGGCCGCTCAAAACGTCGAAGCCGGGTTTGCCTCTGACCATGTCCAGATACCCCTTGAGGCTTTCATAGCTGCCGGCGCTATCCTTGATGCCGATGATGTTCGGGTGTTCTGCAAGCTTGGCGGCCGTGGCCGGTTCAATCGTGTTACCGGTCCGGGCGGGTATGTTGTACAGGAATACCGGGACCGGCACGGCATCGGCGATGGCGGTGTAGTGATAGATCAGCTCGCTTTGTTTCAGCGGAACGAAATAAGGGGCAATGACCGAAACCGCATCGACGCCCATTGCGGCAACGCCTTTGCCCAGTTCGATGGAAGCCGCCGTGGAAATTTCGCCGATATGCGCGACGACGGGCACTTTGCCGGCAACTTCAGCCACG
>JAVBSG010000100.1:0-14146 GCA_031547245.1 Propionivibrio sp. | reverse complement strand
GACGCGCAGGTTTTTGCGGGGCGTCGCTTCAAGGCTTGAACAGTTCGATCAGCTCCATCTGTGCGCAGCGCGGCGCGGCTCGGGGGGAGTGCCGCTGGCGGTAGCCGCCGTTGGCGTCCATCTCCCAGACCTGACGGTTATCGGCCAGGTAGACCTGCAGCCCTTCCGTGATGACGCGGCGCTTGAGTTTCTTGTCCAGGATCGGAAAGGCGATTTCGATGCGGCGGAAGAAGTTGCGTTCCATCCAGTCGGCGCTGGAGAGGAAAACCATTTCTGTTCCGTCCGCGTGGAAATAGAATACGCGGTGATGTTCAAGGAAGCGCCCCACCCGCGAGCGGACGCGGATTTTTTCCGACAGGCCCTTGATGCCGGGGCGCAGGGCGCAGACGCCGCGCACGATCAGATCGATCCTGGCGCCCGCCTGCGAGGCGGCGTACAGCGCGTTGATGATTTGCGGCTCCAGCAGCGAATTCATCTTGGCGATGATGCGGCTGCGCTTGCCGGCCCGCGCCGCTTCGGCCTCCGCACGGATGGCTGACAGCATGTTGGCGTGCAGCGTGAAGGGCGACTGCCAAAGGTGCTTGAGGGCGCGCGCCTGGCCCAAGCCGGTAAGTTGTTTGAACACTTCGTTAACGTCGGCGCCTATCTCCTCGTTGCAGGTCAGCAGGCCGAAATCCGAATAAAGACGGGCCGTGCGCGGGTGGTAGTTGCCCGTACCCAGATGGACGTAGCGGTGCAGCGAGCCGCTCTCGCGGCGCACGATCATCAGCATCTTGGAATGCGTCTTGTAGCCCACGACGCCATATACGACGTGCGCGCCGATCTCTTCGAGCTTGGTCGCCCAGCCGATGTTGGCCTCCTCGTCGAAACGCGCCATCAGCTCGACGACGACGGTGACCTCCTTGCCGTTCTGCGCCGCGCGCAGCAGCGACTGCATCAGCACCGAGTCGGTGCCGGTGCGGTAGACCGTCATCTTGATGGCGACGACATGCGGATCGGTCGACGCCTGATCGAGCAACTGGATGACGGGGGCGAAGCTCTGGTACGGATGGTGGAGCAGGATGTCGCCGGCGCGGATCGAATCGAAGATGGGCCGTGTTTTTTTGAACGCCTTCGGAACTCCCGCCTGGAAGGGGGAAAATTTCAGATCGTTGCGCGGCACCAGATCCGGGATCTGCATCAGCCGGACGAGGTTGACCGGACCGGCAACGCAGTACAGGTCGTCGGCGCCCAGGCCGAATTGCGCGAGCAGGAAACCGATCGTGTTTTGCGAACAGTTCTCGGTGACTTCCAGCCGCACGGCGTCACCGAAATGGCGCTGCGGCAATTCGCCCTGGATCGTGGCGCGCAGATTCTTGACTTCCTCCTCGTCGACGAACAGATCGCTGTTGCGCGTCACGCGGAACTGGTAGCAGCCCAGTACGTCCATCCCCGCGAACAGTTCGTTGACGAACTCGTGCAGGACGGAAGAGAGGAAGACGAAACTGTATTCGCACTGGCAGAGTTCCTGCGGCAGGCGGATGACGCGCGGCAAGACGCGCGGCGCCTGGACGATCGCCGCGCCGGAACTGCGGCCGAAGGCATCCTTGCCCATCAGCTCGACGGCAAAGTTGAGACTCTTGTTCAGCAGGCGCGGGACCGGATGCGACGGATCGAGCCCGATCGGCGTCAGGACGGGCCTGACTTCGCGGAGAAAATACTCCTTGATCCATTGGAGCTGCGCTTCCGTCCACTCGCTGCGGCGGAGGAACTCGATGCCCTTCGCCACCAGGCCCGGCAGAATCTCGCTGTTGAGCAACGCATACTGCTCCTCGACCAGCGCGTGCGCCTCGCGCCCGATCTGCTGCAGCGCGTCTCGCGCCGTCAGCCCGTCGGGCGTGACGGCCAGCGGGTTCAGGCGGGCCTGTTCCTTCAGCCCGGCAACCCGGATTTCGAAGAACTCGTCCAGATTGCTGCTAACGATGCACAGAAAACGCAGGCGTTCGAGCATCGGCGTGGCGGCATCTTTCGCCTGCGCCAGAACGCGGCGGTTGAATGCCAGGATGCCTAGCTCGCGATTCAGGAAAGTGTCGACCGGGGGGGCGGCTTTCCCGACCGCGCTCTTTGCGTTCTCTTTGCGTGGTGTTGTCATAGCGTCATTGGAGCAGGAATATCGGGGCAGGACAAGGCCGGATTTTTCGTGCGGCGGCACAATTGCCGATGATATGACTTTTTATGACAGGAATGTTTCCGCGAGATTTTGTATCCGTGCTTAAAGGGGTGAATAACCCGAACCTGCGGGAAAACGGGGCGCTACCACCCAAGTGCCCATAGCTCTCTTTGTCCCTTGTGGCATATCGTGAAGATCACGGCCAAGCCCGCGCTCCCCAGACCATGCGCTTGGCAGTGAAATGGCGCAGCGGCGGGGCGAGGTCGAGGGCGAGCAGGCCGAGGCCGCGCAGCGCTTTGAGCGGCGGCAGGTCGTTGGAGAACAGGCGGACGATGCCGTCGGTGAAAACGGCGCTGCCGAGGCGGTCAAGCTGGCGGCCGCGGGCGTAGGCAGCGAGCGGAGCGGCAAGGCCGGGATCGTCCTGGCTGCGTTCGAGCAGAGTCTCGGCAAGTTCCCAGGCATCGCGCAGGCCGAGGTTGAAGCCCTGGCCTGAAACGGGGTGCAGCGTCTGCGCCGTGTTGCCCAGCCAGACCTGCCGTTCCTGCGCGAGCCGCTTGCGCAGGCGCAGGGCCAGGGGAAAACTGGCGCGGCGGGTGGCGGCGGTAAAGCACAGGCGGCTGCCGAAGTGACGGTTGAGTTCGGCGAGGAATTCGCGCTCGTCGAGCGCTAGCAGCCGTGTCGCTTTATCGGGCGGCACGGTGTAGATGATGGCGTAGCCTTCGTCAGCCGGCAGCAGCGCTAGCGGCCCGTCGGGCGTGAAGCGCTCCCAGGCGCGGTGTCCGTGCGGGGTGTCGGGCGTGACTTCGCAGACGACGGCGTGCTGGCCGTAGTCGCGCATGTAGACGGCTGGATCGTCCGGTGGCGTGCCTTCGGCGTGTACGATGAGTCGGGCGGCGATGCGCTGCGTCGTTTCCCCCTGCCGGATCGTGGCGACAATTTGGCCTGCCCCGGTTTCGACGCCCGCGACTTCACAGGGAGCGATGAGCCGGTCCGCGCCAAGGCGCGCATGTAGCGCGGAGAGCAGGTCGCGGTAGCGCATGACGTAGCCAAGCGCCCCTATCCCGTAGTCCTCGCGCGTGATGTGCGTGCGGCCGAAGCCGCCGCGCTGCGAGACGTGGATGTCGTGGATGTCGGTGGCGGCCGCGGCGTTCCAGGCCTGGAGGCGTTCGAGCAGCTGCCGGCTGCCGTGCGAGAGGGCGATGGCGCGCGGGTCCTTGAGCCAGCCGCCGGCGGGCTGCCGGTCGAGCAGCAGGACGCGTAGCTGGCTGCCGGCAAGCGCCAGGGCGAGGGTGACGCCGACTGGCCCGGCGCCGACGATGAGGACGTCGGTTTGCAGGATTTCACCCGTTTCAGTCACGGTGCATGGCCTCTTCGATGTCGGCGACGGTCTTGGGCGGGGAGGTGTAGACTTCCCCGCCGCTTTCGGTGACGAAAACGTCGTCCTCGATGCGCACGCCGATGCCCAGCAGGTGCTCGGGGACGTTCGGCGCGGGCCGGATATAGAGACCGGGTTCGACGGTGAGCGCCATGCCGGGTTCAAGTTCGACCCATTCCTCGCCGACCTTGTAATCGCCGGCGTCATGCACGTCGAGGCCGAGCCAGTGCCCGGCGCGGTGCATGTAGAAGGGTTTGTAGGCTTCGCTTTCGATGAGGCCGTCCACGCCGCCTTCGAGAATGTTGAGATCGCACAGGCCCTGCACCAGGACTTTCAGCGCGGCCTCGTGGTAGGCGGCAAAGGGTACGCCGGGCTTGACGGCGGCAACGGCGGCAGCCTGCGCGGCGAGAACGATTTCGTAAACGTCGCGCTGCGGTCCGCTGAATTTACCGTTGACCGGGAAGGTGCGTGTAATGTCGGCGGCGTAGCCTTCGAGTTCGCAGCCCGAGTCGATGAGCACCAGCGAGCCGTCGGCCAGTGGTTTGTCGTTTTCCACGTAGTGCAGCACGCAGGCGTTGCTGCCGCCGGCGACGATGGGCGAAAAGGAGTGCCCGCTGGCGCCCTGCCTGCGGTATTCATGGTAAAGCTCGGCTTCGAGCTGGAATTCCATGAGACTGGGGCGGCAGGCGCGCATGGCGCGGGTGTGGCCGGCCGAGGCGATGGCGGCGGCGCGGCGCATGACCCCGATTTCATGCGCGTCCTTGACGAGGCGCATGCGGTCGAGTACGCCGCGCGGGTCGCGGATTTGCGGCGGCGCGTTTTTGCCGGCGCGCACCTGCGCGCGCAGGGCGTTGAGTGCGGCGACCATGCGTTCGTCCCAGCCGGCGTCGTGGCCGAGGGCGTACCACAGGGCCTGGCGGTTGGCGAGCAGGTCGGGCAGCCTCGCAGGCAGTTCGTCGAACACGTAAGCCTCGTCGAAGCCAAACGCCTCGCGCGCGGCGGCAGGCCCGTAGCGGAAACCGTTCCACACTTCGCGCTCCTCGTCCTTGTCACGGCAGAACAGGATGGCGCGCGGCTCCTTGCCGCCGATCAGCACCAGGGCGGCTTCCGGCTCGGAAAAGCCGGTGAGGTACCAGAAATAGCTGTCGAACCGGTAAGGGTATTGCGAGTCGCGGTTGCGGGTCCGCTCGGGCGCGGTGGGGATAACCGCGACGCCGTCGCCGAGGCGTTCAAGCAGGGCGCGGCGGCGTTGCAGGTAGGGCGCGATGTTCATTGGACATTTCCTCCGTATTGCTGCAGTTCCCGGTCGAGCTCGGCCAGGCGCTCCGGCGTTCCAACATCGACCCAGCGGCCGCCGTGGCGTTCCCCGGTAATTTCGCCCCTGGCAATGCCGGCGTCAAGCAGGGGGCGCAGTTTCATGACCGCGCCGTCCGGCACGCCGGCGAAGAATGCGGGGGAGAACACGCCGGTGCCGGCGTAGGTGTAGGTCGGGCCGATGCAGTCACCGGCGTAGCGCACCGTTTCGCCGTCCAGGCAGAAGTCGCCGCTGGCATGCTGCGGCGGGTTGTCGGCGAAGACGAGGTGAGCGAGCCGGCAGGCCAGCGCGTAGGCGCGCCGGAAGTCCCAGTCACACCAGATGTCGCCGTTGACGACGAGGAAGGGTTCGTCGCCGAGCAGCGGCAGCGCATGCGCGATGCCGCCGGCGGTTTCCAGCGCGCCGGGCGGCTCGGGCGAATAGCGGATGGCGAGGCCGAAGGTGTGGCCGTCGCCGAGCGCTGCTTCGATCTGCGCGCCCAGGTGGGCGTGGTTGATGACGATGTCGCGAAAGCCGCTGGCGGCCAGCCGTTCCAGATGCCAGACGATCAGCGGCTTGCCGCCGGCGATCAGCAGCGGTTTGGGCGTCGAGTCGGTGAGCGGGCGCATGCGTTCGCCGCGTCCGGCGGCGAGAACCATCGCTTTCATCAGAAGGTCAGCCCGGCGTGTACCTGCCGGTTCTCCAGTTGATCGATAAGGCGGGCGAGCGGGGCGAGTTCGCCGTAGCGCGCACAGGTGCGGCGCAGGTAGGCCATCACCCGCGGCATGTCCTTGAGGTAGCCGTCCTTGCCGTCGCGATGGAAAAGACGGGCAAAAATGCCGAGCACCTTGATCTGGCGCTGCGCGCCCATCCATTCGTAATCGCGGTAAAAGGCGTGGAAATCCGCATCGACCGGCAAGCCGGCCGCGCGCGCCATTTCCCAGTAGCGGATGACGAAATCGAGTTCCCGCTCTTCGTCCCAGGCGATGTAGGCGTCGCGGTAGAGCGAGACGAGGTCGTAGGTGACGGGGCCGTACACCGCGTCCTGGAAATCGATGACGCCGGGGTTGGCCGGGTAGTCTCCCTCGACGAGCATCAGGTTGCGCGAGTGGTAGTCGCGGTGGACGAAGACCTTCGGCTGGCCGAGGTTGTTGGCGAGGAGCCGCTCGAAAACGGCGCGCAGGGCGGTTTCCTGCGCCGGCTCCAGCACGGTGTCCAGATGCCTGGCCACGTACCAGTCGGGGAAAAGGTTCAGTTCGCGTTCGAGCAGGGCGCGGTCGTAGTCTGGCAGCACCCCCGGGCGGCTGGCGCGCTGGATGTCGACCAGCGCCGCGTTGGCATGGCGGTACAGCGCGGGGGCGGTGTTTTCGTCGAGCACGCCGAGATACATGGTGCTGCCGAGATCGGAAAGCAGCAGGAAACCCTGTTCCAGATCCTGCGCAAAAACCTCGGGGACATGCACGCCGGCTTTCCGGAACAGCGCGGCGACTTTCAGGAAGGGGCGGCAATCCTCATGCTCTGGCGGCGCGTCCATGATGATGCGCGTCTCCCCGCCGTCCAGCGTGGCGCGGAAGTAGCGGCGGAAGCTGGCGTCGGCCGAGGCCGGTTCCAGGCGGAATCCCTGGCCGCCATGATCGCGGAAAAAAATGGGGGTGAGCCAGTCGTGCAACTGATTGCTGCGCGGCATGACGCTTCTCCTTGAACGATGATGCTAAAATGTTCCGATTTTACCACCCGGCCTGCAGGATGCTGTGCCTTCAGTCCCTGGTGCCGGGGTCGAGCCTGTTAATTATGCGGATAAATCGGATTACCCGACGCAAACAACTTGCGCTGTTCTTGTGCTGCGGTGTCGCCGGCCTCTCGGCAGAGGCGATGGCGCAGTCCGCTACGCCGCTACGCGTCGATCCGGCGCTGCTGGGGCTGCCGCCGCTCAAGAGCGAATCGCCGGCGCGGCTGGAAACGCCCGCCGGCAGGGATTCTGCCGCCGAGGCCAAACCGGTCGAGCCGGAAAAGGTCGAAACCCAGCCATTGCCGGTGCCGGCGCCCGAAGCGGCGCCGCCGGTCAAGACGGCGGAACCGCCCGGCACGGCGCCCGTTCCTCCGGTGTCAGCACCTCCATCGGCGCCAAAGGCGCCAGTTGCCGCTCCGGCGCCGTCTTCCGGAACCGATCGGGAGCCGGCGAGTCGGACTGCTGAAACGGGGCAGGAGCCCGTCAGGGAACCCACGGCCGCTTCTCGCGCATCGTCTCCTGCGCCGCACGTCGATCCAGCCTTGCTCGGGCAGCCGCCGACGGTGCCTTCGCCGCAGGCGTCCCGGCGTCCGGAAGTGACGGCGGGTCCTGGCCAGACGCCGCCTTCGCCGGCCTTCGGCCCCTCTCCCGCCTTTCCGCCGGCTGAAAGCGGGGTGGAGGATGCAGGGCCGGCGCTCTCCCTGCATGCTTCGCCGAAAATGGTTCCGCTTTCCAAGGACGGAGAGGACTCCCGTCCAGCCTTCCTCAGCGCCGATCGCATGAGCGGCGAAGTGAACCGCGAGTTCAATGCGGAGGGCAACGCCGAGCTGCGCAAGATAGGCACGGTGGTTACCTCAGATCGGCAAACCTACTGGCCGCTGGAGGACGAGGTCGAGGCCGAAGGCAATGTGCACCTGTGGCAGGGCAACGACACCATGTCCGGGCCGAAGCTGCGGCTTCGCCTCGAAGACCGCGTGGGGTATTTCGAGCAGCCGACGTATTTCATCAAGCGCCAGCCAATCGATAGGGAAAAAGCGGCGCGCCCGGCCGACGGTACGAGCAGCGGCTCCTGGTGGAATTCCGGCTTCGCCACGGTGCGCGCCTTGAACATCGAACCGGGGCAAACGACGTTCAAGGAGTCGACGAAGGCCAAGACCTCGACCGATGCGCGCGGCGAAGCGGAGCGTATCGATTTCGAGGGGGAAAACCACTACACGCTGTTCGACAATATCTTCACCACCTGTCCGGTCGGCAACGACGACTGGTACGTCCGGACGGACGAGTTGAAGCTCGACTACGACGTCGAGCGGGGCGAGGGCAGGAACGCCACGGTCTATTTCAAGGATGTGCCGTTTTTTTATACTCCGTGGCTGTCGTTTTCGCTCAACAACGAGCGCAAGTCGGGATTCCTGATGCCGACTTTCGGCACCAGCAGCGGCAACGGTTTCGAATATACCCAGCCGTATTACTGGAACATCGCGCCCAACATGGATGCGACGATTTCGCCGCGCGTGATGACCAAGCGCGGGCTCCAGGTCGGCGGCGAGTTCCGTTATCTCAACCTGGGGTATGGTGGCAGCTACGACGGGACGCTGAAGGGGGAGATATTGCCCAGCGACCGGCTGTACGACAGCAAGGACCGCTATGGCATTTCGCTGCTGCACAATCAGACCACGGGCAACGGCTTCTCGGGCCTAATCAACTACAGCAAGGTATCCGACGACGATTACTACACGGATCTGTCGAGCGGCATCAACAGCACCTCGCAGACGCAGTTGCTGCAACAGGGGATGCTGACGTACGGCCGCGACTGGTGGAGCACGTCGGTCAATTTCCAGCAATATCAGACCCTGCAGCCGGACAAGGACAACCCGGTCCTGGATCAATACCGGATGCTGCCGCAAATCACGTTCAATGGCCGCAGGCCGGATTTCTACAAGACGGATGTTACGCTGTATGGGCAGTACACCAACTTCACGATGAGAGAGCGGGAGCAGTTCGGCACGATATACCCGGACGGGAAACGCACGGTGCTCTACCCGCAGGTTTCGCTGCCCTTCGTGACCCCGGGCTGGTACGTGACGCCGAAAGTCGGAGTGAATTACCGCGGATATTCCCTGTCGGGCCAGGCGAGCGACAAGCCGGATTCGGTTTCTGTGACTCTGCCCATCTACAGCATCGATTCGGGCATGACTTTCGAGCGGAACAGTAACTGGTTCGGGCGCGACTACACCCAGACGCTGGAGCCGCGCCTCTATTACGTCTATATCCCGTACAAGGATCAGAGCGACATTCCACTGTTCGACACGGGCCTTGCGGACTTCAATTTCGCGCAGATTTTCTCGGAAAACCAGTTCTCCAGCTGGGACCGGATCAACAACGCCAGCCAGTTGACGGCGGCGGTGACCAGCCGCCTGATCGAGCCTTCGACCGGCAACGAGATCATGCGGGCGATGCTGGGCCAGCGCTACTACTTCACCAAGAACAAGGTATCGCTGAGCGGAGCCGCCATCAACGACGAGAACGACAAATGGGAGCGCTCCGACGTGCTGGCGGCGTTCAGCGGGCAGATCCTACCCAAGGTCTATGCCGATACGGCTGTGCAGTACAGCGTGAACGACCGGAGCACCAAGCGTTATTCCCTCGGCGTGCGCTACAATCCGGAGGCGGGCAAGGTGCTCAATGCTGCCTATCGGTACAACGTCGATCCGTCCGCGCCGGTCGACCAGGTCGATATTTCGGGACAATGGCCGCTCTGGGGCCGCTGGCACGGCGTTGGCCGGATCAATTATTCGTTCAAGGACGACGGCAACGTGCTGTCGACCAACTCGCAGGGCGCGCGCATCATCGAGTCGCTGGCCGGGCTGGAATACAACGGCGGCTGCTGGGTCTTGCGCGGGGTGGTCCATCGCCAGGCGCTGACCTCGAAGGATACGTCGACTTCTTTCTTCATCCAGCTGGAGCTGAACGATTTCGCAAGGGTCGGCTCGAATCCGCTGAACCTGCTCAAGCGGAATATCCAGGGGTATAGCCTGATCAACGACCCCAACGCCGAGTCCATGTTCAATGATTAAGGTGCTTCATATGAAAGCGTTGCTGCGTGTCTTGTTGATCTTTGCCTGCCTGCCGGGCGCCGTGCTGGCGCAGACGCAGACGATGCAGCCCCAGCTGCGGGGGCCGGTTCCGGCACAGGGGCAGCAGCTTCAGGTTCCGGGACTGCCTCTGTCTCCGGCGCTGCAAACCCAGAATCCCGCCGGTGTTCCGGCGCAGCCGCAGAGCCGGGAGCCGATCCCGGCGGATCGCATCGTGGCGGTCGTCAATGATGAAGTGATTACCTTGAATGAGCTGCGCATGCGCCTCGATATCGCGGTTCATCAACTGAGCCGGCAAGGCACACCGCTGCCGCCGCAAAACGAGCTGGAAAAACAGGTCCTGGATCGCCTGATCACGGATCGCGTGCAGCTCCAGCATGCACGCGACATCGGCCTGCGGATCGACGATGCCCAACTCGATCAGGCGTTGCGCCGTATTGCGGAGAGCAACAAGATGACGCCCGCCCAGTTTCGGGAAGCATTGCAGCGCGACGGCGTTCCGTTTGCCAAGTTCCGTGAGGATATTCGCGACGAAATCACCATCACGCGCGTGCGCGAGCGCGAGGTGGAAAACAAGATTTCCATTTCCGAAGGCGAAATCGACAACTATCTGGACGGCGAACTGACCAAGCAGGGCGGCGGCGAAGAATACGAAGTCGCGCACATTCTCCTGCGCGCGCCGGAATCGGCGTCTCCGGAACAGATCCAGACGCTCAAGGCCAAAGCCGACCAGGTCCTCGAGCGAGTGCAGCAGGGGGAGAACTTCGCGCAGCTCGCGGCGGCGTATTCGGACGCGCCGGACGGCATGCAGGGAGGAAGCCTGGGGATGCGCACGCTGGAACGGCTGCCGAGCATTTTCTCTGATGCCGTTGTCAAATTGAAGGCGGGCGAGGTGGCGCCGCTGCTGCGCAGCCCGAATGGCTTCCATATCGTCAAGCTCGTGGCAAAACGCGGCGGCGCCGTGACGCAGCCGGTTCAGCAGACCCACGTCCGCCATATTCTGATCAAGGTCAACGAAGTGGTGTCCGAACCCGAGGCGCGCCATAAGCTCGAAGGCCTGTATGACCGGATAAAGCATGGCGAGAGCTTCGCCGAGCTGGCCAGGCTGTTCTCGCAGGACGGCGCGGCCACGAAAGGCGGCGATCTGGGCTGGATTTATCCGGGAGATACGGTGCCGGAGTTCGAGCGGGCAATGAACGAATTAAAGCCTGGAGAAGTCAGCGAGCCCGTCAAATCGCCTTTCGGTTATCACCTGATCGAGGTGCTGGAGCGGCGGGTCCAGGACGTCTCGACGGGACGCCAGCGCGCCATGGCGCGCCAGGTGCTGCGGGAACGCAAACTCGACGAGGCGTATCAGGACTGGCTGCGGCAGATACGCGACCAGGCCTATGTCGACATCCGCCTGGAAGAGCGCTGAGACCATGCCTAACCGACCTGTGATTGCGGTGACCTCGGGAGATCCGGCGGGGATTGGCCCGGAATTGTGCCTGCGGCTTGTCGAATGGCTGGGGCGCGCCAGTTTCGAGGGAAATGTCCGCCTTGCGGTACTGGCCGACCGAAGGATGATGGCCGAGCGCGCGCAGTTGACGGGGTTCCAGGGAGAACTGCGCGACTGGGCGCCTGGAAGCCAAGTCAGGGATGGCGCGCTGGACATCGTCCATGTTCCTCTGGCTGTCCCCTCGGTGCCCGGCAAGCTCGACACGGCGAATGCCCCGTATGTTCTGAGCCTGCTCGACCGCGCCGTGTCCGGCTGCCAGTCAGGCGAGTTCGCGGCGATGGTGACCGCTCCGGTGCATAAGGGCACCATCAATGCCGCCGGAATTCCATTCACAGGGCATACTGAATACCTGGCGGAAAAAACGAATACCCCGCAAGTCGTCATGATGCTCGCCGGCGGCGATCTGCGCGTGGCGCTGGTGACGACGCATCTGCCGCTCAAAGACGTTTCAGCGGCGATCACGCGCGATTCCCTGGAACGGGTGCTACGCATCCTGCATGCCGACATGTATAAAAAATACGGATTTCCGCAGCCGCGCATCCTGGTGGCCGGACTCAATCCGCATGCCGGCGAGGGCGGCTATCTCGGCGACGAGGAAATCACCGTCATTACGCCGGTGCTGGAGAAATTGCGCACCGAAGGCATGGCGCTGATCGGCCCGCTGCCGGCAGACAGCATGTTTACCCCGGCCGTGTTGGCCCAGGGCGATTGCGTTCTGGCGATGTACCACGATCAGGGGCTGACGGCGTTGAAACAGGCCTCTTTCGGCAATGCGATCAACGTCACCCTGGGGCTGCCGATCATCCGGACCTCTGTGGATCATGGCACGGCGCTGGATTTGGCCGGAACCGGCGAAGCCGATCCCGGTAGTCTGTTTGCCGCAGTCGAGCAGGCCGCCGAAATGGCGCGCCGCGCCGGCAAAGGCGGGTGAGCCGTCCGGGCTCCGTCGAAGCGGTTGAATTTTTGGTGGCTGGCATGAATCGACACGTGGCGCGCAAGCGTTTCGGACAGAATTTCCTGATCGATAAGCAGGTGATCGGCGGAATCGTCAACGCGGTGGCGCCGCGGCGCAACGATCTCGTGGTGGAAATCGGACCCGGTCTCGGTGCGTTGACCGAACCGCTGTTGCAGAGGCTCGATGCGCTGCACGTCGTCGAGATCGATCGCGACATCGTTGCACGCTTGCGCCAGCGCCCCGCTCCGGAAAAATTGATCATTCACGAAGGCGACGCCCTGGCTTTCGATTTCGGCGCGTTGGCCGACGCGGCCGGGAAAAAGCTGCACGTCGTCGGCAACCTTCCCTACAACATCTCGACGCCCTTGCTGTTCCACCTTGCGCAATTCGCCGGCCGCGTCCATGACATGCACTTCATGCTGCAGAAGGAAGTCGTCGAGCGCATGGTGGCCGACCCCGGCACAGCGGACTACGGGCGGCTGTCGGTGATGCTGCAGTACCGTTTCGTGATGGACAGGCTGCTCGACGTGCCGCCCGAATCCTTCGATCCGGCGCCCAAGGTGGACTCAGCGGTGGTGCGCCTGATCCCACGCTCGCCGGAGGAGCTTACGGCTCGCGACGAAGCAGCCTTCGCCAATCTGGTGGCGGCGGCTTTCGGGCAGCGGCGCAAGATGCTGCGCAATACGCTGAAGAGCCTGGCCGACGAAGCGCTGTTCTCGGCGCTGGGAATTCAGCCCACGGCCCGGGCCGAGGAATTGCCGGTTGCCGATTACATCCGGCTGGCGAATGCGCTTGCACGATAGGGTATTTCCCGTCTGAACCGTCCGAAGCGGACTTCCCGTTTGCCGTACTCCCTGCCTGGCTCTCGCTGGGTGTCTTGATAAATCCCAATCGAAAAACGCTTCAGTCGAAACCGCTCTGCTTCATTTTGCTACGGCTTCCAGGCGTGGCGCAGTAGAATGAAGCGTTATTCCATTTCTAAATCGCCAGCGACTTCGTCGCTCTACAGCATTGTACGTGGCCTGTTTTCGTGTCGTTCGCGATTCATAAATGGAATTATCCCGCAACGACTTCAACCAAAGGAGAATGAAAATGACAAATGCTAACCCGGCGGCAGGCGGCGATCTCGTCTGGTTCATTACCGGATGTTCCACCGGATTCGGGCGCGATTTGGCCAAGCATGTTCTGGAATGCGGCCACCGCGTCGTCGTCACCGCGCGCAAGCCGGAAACCCTCGCGGAATTCGCCGCTTCGGAGCGGGCGCTGATTCTCAAGCTCGACGTTACGGACGCTTCCCAGATCGAAGCAGCGGTCAAGGCCGCCCACACCAGGTTCGGCCGCATCGACGTTCTGGCCAACAACGCCGGCATCGGCTACTTCGCTGCGGTCGAGGAGAGCGAGGAGGACGAGGTCCGGCGTATGTTCGACATCAACGTCTTCGGCCTGGGCAGCATGACGAAAGCCGTGCTGCCGATCATGCGCGCCCAGCGCAGCGGCTGCATCATCAACATTTCTTCGCTGGCCGGGGTCAATCCTTTCTCCGGGCTGGGCTACTACTGCGCCTCCAAGTTTGCCGTCGAAGGGCTTTCCGGCGCGCTGGCGCAGGAGGTCGAACCACTCGGCATCAAGGTCATCGTCGTCGAACCGAGCGGCTTCCGTACCGACTGGGCGGGGCGTTCGGCCAACGAGAGCAAGGAACAGATCGCCGACTACGCGGCGACAGCCGGCGTCAAACGCGGCCAGCTACGCGCCGCCTCCGGCAATCAGCCCGGCGATCCCAAGCGTGCGGTCAAGGCCATCGTCGACGCGGTGACGTCGCCGAATCCGCCGCGCCACCTGCCGCTCGGCAACGCGGCCTTCGATGTAGGCACGGCACGTTTCGAGACGATGCTCAAGGAGTTCCGCGCCGGCGAGGCCGTGGCGCGGTCGGCGGATTCGCCGAAAGCGTAAGGAGCACCGATCATGATGCACGCCGCCATTCTGGAAACCCTGGGGAGCGCCCCGCGCTTCGGAACCTTCGATGAGCCCGTTGCGCAGGCGGGCGAGACGCTCGT
>JAVBSG010000099.1:0-5156 GCA_031547245.1 Propionivibrio sp. | reverse complement strand
GCGCCAGATGCTCGACCGCCAGCGGCAATTCCGCAGTACCGAAATTCCACAGGAAGTCCAGATCCCCGAAGACCCCACATTGACCATCAACGGCGTCGTGACCCGCAGCAGCGGCAGGCGGACCGTCTGGATCAACGGCGTCGCGCAGCACGAAACCGAGACCGCCGGCGGCACCACGGTCAGCCCGCTCGACCGCAACCCCGGAAGCGTCATCGTACACTCCGACAAATCCCCGGCAACCCGGGCAAAAGTGGGCGCCACCATCAACCGCAACACGGGAGAGTCCGCGGACGTCATCGGAGACGGGCATATCAGATCGACGACCAAGCTGGCTCCATGAACGTCGTAACGGCTCTTTTGCCACTACCGAGCAGGAATCGCGGCGCAGCGTTGCTGCTGCTCCTGCTGTTCATGGTTATCGGCTTCACGGCCTATTTGATGTCTTCGTTCTCCCCAGGGGCTTCGGAGGTGCAGAGGCAGCGCAAAACGCTTGAAATCCTGGCCCTCGCGAAGGAGGCATTGATCGGATATGCCGTCGCCGAGACAAAAAAACCGGGAAGGCTTCCGTGTCCTGATGTAGACAACGATGGCAAAGAAGATCTCGACGGAACCGACTGCTCACTCTACATCGGCCGCCTGCCATGGAACACCTTGGCTATCGAGAAATTGACCGATGGGCATGGAGAACAGTTGTGGTATGCCGTCAGCGACAATTTTCACTCGCCGGATAGCCCTCCGGCGATCAACAGCGGTACTGAGGGAACGCTCGAACTATATGCCGCCGATGGATCTACTTTGCTGACAAAACCGGGCGAGAAACTTGCCGCTATTGTTTTTTCTCCCGGTCCCTCCTTGTCTGGGAAAAACCGCTCGGCTGCTTCAAATGACGCCCAAAATTACCTTGACAGCGGTTACGGGCGAAATAACGCATCAGCAGCGGGACCGTTCATTGCCGGTCCAGTGATGGATGCGCAGGGTGATGTTGTCGTCAACGATTTGGCAATGGGGATCAGTGCGAAAGAGCTGCTTACTGCCGTTGAAAAGCGGGTACTGGGAGAAATACGCGGCTCAAAGGACTATGGCTTATGCCGATACTATGCTGAAAGCAAAGAGGTCCCCTGGGCCTCACCAGTGCCATCAACCCCGGAATCGGAATCTTGCGACGGCCGTTCCTACGAAGGCACTGTAAGCGGCTGTCTGCCTTACATGGAATTAATCGTCGCCCCTTCCTCGTCGCTGTGGTTGACCGCCAATGGTTGGCTTCCCTCCTTGATCGTTTACGAGAGATACAATGACAGCGATGACGGCAATGGCGATAACGGAAAAATTGCCGGAATCTCAGTCGGCAACAGCAAAATGGTAGTCAATTTCGGGGCCTCTGCCATATGTCAATAACAACAACAGCAACACCGGGAATTACGGCGAAATTCCGCGCCCATGGCTTCACCCTGACCGAACTGACCATCGTGCTGGTCATCGTGGCGCTATTGATCGGCGGTCTGATGCTTCCCCTTTCCGCGCAAAGAGAAGTCCAGAACATCAATGAAACAAAACGCCAACTTGCCGAAATCAAAGAAGCTCTGCTGGGCTTCGCTGCTGCCAATGGCCGGCTCCCCTGTCCAGCGGCACCTCCCAATAGCACTGACTTACGAGGCGTTGAAAGCCTGAAAGACGCCACCAGCCAGACCGGTGGCGAGTGTACAAACCCATTGAATGGTTATCTTCCTGCAATCACGCTAGGGATCGGCCCGACGGATAAACAAGGCTATGCCATCGATGCTTGGAACAATCAAATTCGTTATGCCGTAACAACAGGCAATGGCAATGCTTTTACTACAACTGACGGCATCAAGACGCATTGGCCCTTGACGGAAAGTTCGTTGGTATTGGCGCCGGATTTGCGCGTTTGCACAACAAGCAATCAGATAAGCGGCAACAACTGTCTGTCCACTGGAGAATTGACCCGTTCGGCTGTCACCATCATCGTCTCGACAGGCCCAAATGGTGCCACTACTCCCACTTCCAGCGACGAATTAGTCAACTGGGACTCCCAAAGCGGTGTCTTTGTCAACGCCGAACCGTCTGACGCGTTTGACGACATTGTGACCTGGATTTCCCCCAATATCCTTTATAGTCGTCTGATCAGTGCCGGGAAGCTTCCTTGACATATAATTAGCCCCTAGGGAGAAACCCGGCGCTTAGCGTCGGTCGCCCTCTCTTGAGTTTGCCAGGAATAACGTCCGGAATGCCCCGCGCCGCGCCACGACCAGCCAAATGAACATCATCAGCAGCTTTGCCAGCCGCATCAGTAGCGCCGGTATCCAGCCGACGGACGATGAGGACTTGCGCCTGCAGAAATCGCTGCTGATTTTCGCTACCGGCCTCATCTGTTTCGCGTCGATGTTCTGGCTGTTCCTTTACCGGCAGCTCGGCCCGCAGATTTCGACGACGATTCCTTTCCTCTTCCAGTTGCTGCTGGTCGGCAACCTTGTCGTCTATCTCAAGACCTTCAATTTCGACGTGTTCCGGCAAACACAGCTGGGCATGTTCCTGTTCATGCCCTTCGTCGCGCAATGGAGCATGGGCAACTTCATTACCTCCAGCGGAATCAGCCTATGGGCCCTGCTTGCGCCTATTGGCGCCGTGCTGTTCATCGGCGCCCGTGAGGCGCTGGCCTGGTTTTTCGCCTATATCTTCCTGACCGTGCTTTCCGGCTGCTTCGACTACTATCTTGCCGACACGGCGGCCACCTCGCAGGTGAAAATCGATACGAGCACCACGGTTTTCTTCTTCGCGCTGAACTTCGCGGCAATCTCGACCATCGTTTTCCTGTTGCTCCGCTATTCGGCGATGGAAAAACAGAACGCACAGTACCGTATGCAGGAAGCGCACCATTTGCTGCAGCTGGAGCAGGACCGCTCCGAACGTTTGTTGCTGAACATCCTGCCGGGGCCGATCGCCGAGCGCCTGAAAAGCAGCACGCAAGTCATTGCCGACGGTTTCTCCGACGTTTCCGTCATGTTCGTGGACATCGTCAACTTTACGCGCATTGCCGGCGGGTTGAGCCCGCAACAGGTTTTCGCCATGCTGAACCGGATATTTTCGTCCTTCGACGAACTGGCGGAAAAATACGGCCTGGAAAAGATCAAGACCATCGGTGACGCCTACATGGTGGCGGGCGGATTGAACGATCAGCGCCCGGACTTTACGGAAGCCCTGGTCGATCTGGCGCTGGAAATGCGGGATCTGCTGCAGCGCGATTTTCACATCAACGATATGCGCCTGAAAGTGCGCATCGGCATCGGTACGGGTCCCGTCGTCGCCGGCGTCGTCGGCAAGAAGAAGTTCATTTACGACCTATGGGGCGACACCGTCAACCTGGCCAGCCGCGTCACCAGCGAAGGCGTGCCGGGTTTGGTGCAGGTGGACGAGGCAACCTACCGGAAGCTATATCACAGCTTCACTTTTCAGCAACCGCAGACGATTCACCTGAAGGGCAAGGGCGATACCACGGTTTATCGCGTCGTCGGCCGGATCGGCCAGGAAGAAAGCACCGAGGAATCCGCCCCCGAAAGCGCATGATCTCTGCCGGGGTTTTCCTCCTGACCGGCAACCGGGACAGCGCTTTTCGATATACGACTCAGCAGAGCACCAGGTTGTCCCGGTGGATCATTTCCTCTTCCTCGACGTAGCCGAGAACACCCTCGATCTCGCTGCTGGCTTTCCGGGTGATTCTCCGCGCGTCGCTACTCCCGTAGTTGATCAAGCCGCGCGCCACCTCCCGGCCATCCGGCGACAGGCAGGCCACCGCCGCGCCGCGCTCGAACTCGCCCTGCACTTCCACCACGCCGATCGGCAGCAGGCTCTTGCCTGCGTCCAATGCCTTGACGGCCCCGACGTCCAGCACCAACCTGCCATTGAGCTGCAGATGATCAGCCAGCCATTGCTTGCGCGCACTGAGCAGCGGCATTTCCGAAACCAGCAGCGTGCCGACCGATTCGCCGTCCGCCAGCCGCGGCATCACATTCTCTTCGCGGCCGCTGGCGATTACCGTATGCGCGCCGCTGTTGGCCGCGCGCTTGGCGGCGATCACCTTGGTGATCATGCCGCCCTTGCCATACTGCGTGCCAGCGCCGCCGGCCATCGCCTCCAGCGCCGAATCGCCCGCCCGCGCCTCGGAAATCAGCGTGGCTTGCGGGTCCTTGCGCGGATCGGCGGTATAAAGCCCCTGCTGGTCGGTCAGGATGATCAGGCAGTCGGCCTCGATCAGATTGGCGACCAGCGCGCCCAACGTGTCGTTGTCGCCGAACTTGATCTCGTCGGTGATCACCGTGTCGTTCTCGTTGATGATCGGCACGACGCCGAGCGCCAGCAGCGTCGTCAGCGTCGAACGCGCGTTCAGGTAACGCTTGCGGTCGGAAAGGTCATCATGCGTCAGCAGAACCTGCGCGGTTTGCAGGCCGTGCCGGGAAAAAGCGCTCTCGTAAACCTGCACCAGCCCCATCTGGCCGACCGCCGCGCAGGCCTGCAGGTCATGCACGGCGCTCGGGCGTTTTTCCCAGCCGAGGCGCTGCATGCCGCAGGCGATGGCTCCTGAGGAAACCAGCACCACTTCCCTGCCGAGCCTGCGCAATTCGGCAATCTGCTGCGCCCAATCCTGGATGGCTGCCGTATCGAGCCCCTTGCCGCCGTTGGTCACCAACGCCGATCCCACTTTGATGACGAGGCGCCTGGCCTCGACGATGCGTGTCTTGTCCATAACCGTCCGCTTATTCGCTGTCTTCATCCGGGAAAAACTCATCCGATGGGTTTTTAATCTCTTCCGCCGCCGGCGCCAGCGACTCCAGGGCCTGTTGCACCGCATAGACCAGCGGCCGGCATCCTTCGCCGCTAATGGCGCTGATCCTGAAACACGGCGTTTCGCCCGAATCTCCGTAGGCGCGCAGAAAATCCTCGGCGCGCTGCTCGCGTTCGTCTTCAGGGATCAGGTCCAGTTTGTTGAGCACTAGCCAGCGCGGCTTGGCCGCCAGCTCCGGGCTGTATTTTTCCAGCTCCTTCACGATGGCCCGAGCATCCCGCACCGGATCAGCCTCCGGATCCAGCGGCGCCAGATCGATGATGTGCAGTAGAACGCGGGTGCGCGCCAAATGCTTCAG
>JAVBSG010000155.1:0-8460 GCA_031547245.1 Propionivibrio sp. | reverse complement strand
AGCGCCGTCATGGCCCTGATGATCGGCGCCATGACGCTGATGGGCATCCAGCCCGGTCCGCAGGTCATGACCAGCAATCCGAGCCTGTTCTGGGGGCTTATCACCTCGATGTGGGTCGGCAACGTCATGCTGGTGATCCTCAACCTGCCGCTGATCGGTATCTGGGTCAAGCTGCTGACCGTGCCCTACCGCTTCCTCTTCCCGGCCATCATGGCTTTCTGCGCCATCGGCGTGTATACCCTGTCAAACAATACCTTCGATGTTTACTGCGCCGCCCTGTTCGCCTTCGTCGGTTTCCTGTTCCACAAACTGGGTTTCGAGCCGGCACCGCTGATCCTTGGCTTCATCCTCGGACCGATGATGGAAGAGAACCTGCGCCGCGCCTTGCTGATGGCGCGCGGCGACTGGAGCGTCTTTGTCACCCGTCCGATCGCTGCAACCATGATTTTCATCGCCATTGGCCTGATGGTCGCCATCACCCTGCCGGCCATCAGCAGGAAACGCGAAGAGGTTTTCGTCGAAGAAGAATGACGCCTTCGTTTGAACGAAAAAGCAGCAATTCCCCGATGCCCGGCCTGACAGCCGGGCATCGGTTTTTCGGTGCCAAGGTACTGATGCCAAAACCCCAAAGAATTTTGACTTTTTGAACAATCGCAAAACTATAGTTGGAATTTCATACCAAATCATGTATGTTGTATATAACATACATGCCATTACTCACTAAGCTTGGATAAATGCCATGATCGCAGGGAATTTAGGCAAGCTCGGCAAAGCGATTCTTCCTCCCGCATTGAGAAGAATCTTGACCACGTATGCCCCATCGCTCCAAGCAGTGGCAGCCTATTCCGATGGAACTCATGAACTGGAAGGACGGAAGGTCTTCGTCATAGTGAGTTCCGTACAGACTGAGCCGATAGCGCATCGCCGTACGGAGTTTCATCGCGCCAACATCGATATCCAGATTGTCCCCAAAGGAAGCGAATGGATCGGCATCGGCCCGTTCGACTGGACCGCCCCGGACATACCAGCGGAAAAGCCCGATGTCTATTACCTCGACAAGGCCGTGACCTCCAATTATTTGCGGCTATCGCCGGGCGATTTTGCGATTTTTTACCCGGAAGAGCCGCATCAGGCGCTGTGCGCAATGGATTTACCCGCCCCTCTTCGAAAAGCCACATTCAAAATTCACCAGGAAGTTTTACACGGATATTGAATACGACAGATCGCCATGACTCCACGACTCCCCGTTCTCGATAATTCGAACCTTCTGGAACGAACCTACGCGATTCTCAAGGAGAGAATCATCAAGCGCCAGTTCGACCCCCGGCGGAAGCTCTCCATTCCCGACATCGCCGAACAACTGAACGTAAGCCGTACGCCGGTCCGGGATGCCATCAACCGTCTTGAAGTCGAAGGATTGGTCATCACCAAGCCGAAAGTCGGCACCTATATCGTGCCCATCGACGAAGAGCTCATCACGTCGGCGATCGATACCCGCATGATGATCGATCTATGGGTTATCCGGAAACTTCCGGAATGCCCGGCGGAACGTTTCGGCAAGGCCATCGAGTGCATGCGTGCGATCCTGGACGAAGCCGAAACTGCCTATCGGCAGCAGCCTCATGCCTACCACGAAAAAGACTACAACCTGAACTTCCATTTGGCGTTCATCCGATCAACGGGCAACACGGTACTTGAAAGAATCTATCTATCCGCGATGAATTACCGGCTTCCCGTCACAAAACCGGAGTTGGTCAAGGGCGACGAGGTGAAAACCGCATTGGATCAGCACCGGGAAATGCTGAAGTCTTTTGCCGAACGTGATTACGCCAAGCTTGAATCGAGCATTCTTGAGCATTTGGATGATTCAAAAAATCGGATCATCCAAAAGATACAAAGCAACGGCGGTTCTATCTGACGACGAACCGTTTTTGTGGAATTGGCATATACGCCGAGGCTCGGTGAAAAAGGACTGAAATGAATCTCCTGGAAGTTGCCGTACCCGGTGTCATGATTTCCCAGATTGCTCCCAAAGCCCGCGAGACGGAAGGCGCCACTGTTGCTGCTGCCGAAAAGATCCTGGCTCACGGCTGGTTCGGAGCGCTTCAGACCGTTGAGATCAATTCGCCTGCCGAACGCAAAAACATGGCGAGCATCGTAAGAGACAACGGGTTGCGCTACACCTACTGCCTGGCGCGGATACAAAACGACAGAAGGCTTAACCTCTCAGAGCTCAACGAGAGTCATCGCTGCGCCAACGTGAAAGCGATCATCGGCGAACTGGAGCTGGCCACCTCCGCAGGAGCCGACACCGTACAGATCATCAGCGGTCCGCGGCCAGCCGACGCCGATCTGCGCGGCGAGGCATTGCACGCGCTCCGAAACTCGCTATTGGAAATTCTCACGGAAGCCGGCAAACATTTTCCCCTGAGAATCGCCGTCGAACCGCTCGATTACTTCGCCCATAAGCGTAATACCCTGGGATCGTTCGAGGAAGCCGCGACACTCTGCGAACAACTACAGTCCGAAGGATGCCGCTTCTACCTCTGCCTGGATACGGCGCATACGCTGCTTAACGGGGAATCGCCGGAAGCGGCGTTGAGACGATGCCAGCCCTTTGTCGTCGACTACCATTTGTGTAATTGCGTCACTTCCCCGAATACGCCCTTCTACGGCGACTACCACCTGCCATTCGGCCCCCCGGGGGTTGTCGACACAACCGTTGCCGGGCGTTTTCTCAAATGCGCGCTGGACGACGGTTTTCTCAATTCGCGGCAGAAACCGACACTCACCTGCGAAGTGCTGAACAACCAGGACAAAGACCCAATGGAAATGATCCGGGAACACCATGCTTTTCTTGAGCAGGCATGGGAGGTGTCCATGAATATGAGATAGGCATCACAAAAATTGTTTTTGCTCGCAGTTCCACGAATGCTGTCGTTCTTTGTTTCAAAAATTCCTTAAATCGCAAAACAATCAAACCCGTTTTCAGGAGGTTCAAATGACAGGCAAACCACTATCCACACGCCGAAGATTCACCCAAGTGCTCGCCGTGGCGGCCGTTGCCGGCCTGAGCTGCATCAGCGGCGCCTACGCGCAAAACTACCCCGCCAAGCCCATCACCCTGATCGTCCCCTACCCCGCTGGCGGCGCCAACGACATGCTCGGCCGCCTGATCGGCCAAAAAATGGCCGACCGCCTCGGCCAGCAGGTACTCGTCGACAACCGTCCCGGCGCCGGCACCCTGATCGGCGCCACGATGGTCGCCAAAGCCCCGCCCGATGGCTACACGCTGCTGGTCGGCGGATTCGCCTCCAACGCCGTCAGCCCGCATCTGTTCAAGGCCGAATACGACCCGCTGACCGCTTTCGAACCGATCGGCATGTTCGGCACGGCCCCCTCGGTCGTCATCACCCATCTGAACTCCCCCTACAAGACACTCAAGGATCTGGTTGACGCCGCTAAGAAAAAACCGGGCGAAATCATGTACGGATCTTCGGGGAACGGCTCGCCACCGCACATGGGCGGAGAAATGTTCGCCACCATTGCGGACATCAAGATGACCCACGTCCCCTACAAGGGCGGCAGCGCGCACATCCTGGACCTGATCGGCGGACGCCTCGACGCAATTTTCGACACATCGACGAGCGCCATCCCGTTGATCAAGGGCGGCAAAGTGCGGCCGATCGCTGTTTCCTCAAAAACACGCCTGCCCGATTTGCCTGACGTTCCAACCTTCATCGAGTCGGGCTATCCCGACTACACGGTCGGCGGCTGGTACGCCCTGTATGCACCGGCCAAGACGCCGAAAACAATCGTCGACAAGCTGAGCACCGAGCTGCAAGCCGTGCTGAAAATGCCGGACGTCATCGAAAAACTCCGCGGCGTTGGCGTCACGCCCGGGACGGGAGACACTGAGGAGCTGGTGAAATACGGCCCCTTGGAATACGCCAAGTACGGCAAGATAATCAAGGATGCCAATATCAAGGCTGAGTGATTGCGCGAAAATAAAAGCCAGTTTGAGAAAATATCCCGCTATTTCCAGATAGGAAAGCGGGAGTTTTTTTCACTTGTTACCACTCTATCGTTCAAGGCCTCTGTCTGGCAAACAGACCACCACCCATGGCTTTCCCCACATCCAGAACGCCAGAGCCGCCTACATCGAATATTTCATTCCCTTCTATCAAACTCTCTCCTGAAACTATAATTACAGGTTTTCCGATTTCCATCGATAACCACTGTGCCTGAAGTTAAACATCAGCTGATTACCTTGCCTCCCCGCAAACCGGGCGAGCGCACTCAACTGCCATTTTTCTCCGGTTCGGCGGATGCGTTGCTGCTGGCGCAACTGGCGGGCGAGCACAAGGGCTTGTTGACCGTGTTGACGGCCAGCGCGGGGGATGCGCAGCGGCTGCTCGCCGAGATTCCGTGGTTCGCGGCGGGGCTGCGCGTGCGGCTGCTACCTGACTGGGAGACGCTGCCTTACGACAGTTTTTCGCCGCACCACGATCTGGTGTCGGAGCGGCTGGCGACGCTTTACAGCGTGACGCGCGGCGAGTGCGACGTACTGCTGGTGCCGGCGTCGACGGCGGCTTACCGGCTGGCGCCGCCGGCGTATCTGGCGGCCTACACGTTTTTTCTCAAAAAGGGCGAGACGCTCGACGCAGAACGCTTCCGCAGCCAGCTCACGCTGGCCGGCTACATGCATGTTTCCAACGTCATCTCGCCGGGTGAATACTCGATTCGCGGCGGGCTGATCGATCTGTATCCTATGGGTTCGGCACTGCCTTACCGCCTTGATCTGTTCGACGACGAGATCGAGAACATCAAGACCTTCGACGTCGACACGCAGCGCACGCTCTATCCGGTGACGGAAATCCGCCTGCTGCCGGCGCGCGAGTTCCCGCTTGACGACAAGGGCCGCACCCGCTTCCGGCAGCGCTTCCGCGAGGTGTTCGAGGGCGATCCGGCCAAATCCGGCATCTACAAGGATATTTCGAACGGAACCCCATCGGCCGGCATTGAATATTGGTTGCCGCTGTTCTTTGATGAGACAGCAACGCTGTTCGATTACCTGCCGGAGGGCACCACGCTTTGCCTGCATAACGACGTGCCCGAGGCGCTGCGCGATTTCTGGCGCGATGCCCAGTCGCGCTTCGAGATGCTTTCCGGCGAAAAGAACCGGCCGCTGCTGCCTCCCGCCGACCTGTTCCTCTCTGAAGAGGTATTCTTCTCCGCCGCCAAGCCTTACACACGCATGATTCTGGGCAAAGGAAACACGGAATCGATTTCCGCGCCGCCGTCGGTGGCCGTCGACCGTCGCGCCGAGGATCCGCTATCGAGGCTAAAAACGTTTGTCGACGGTTTTCCCGGCCGCATATTGTTGCTTGCGGAATCCGCCGGCCGCCGCGAGACGCTGGCGGAGCTGTTCGCCGAATATGGACTCAAGCCCAGCGCCAGCGCCGATTTTTCGGGTTTTCTGGCGAGCGATGTAAAACTCGCGCTCGGCACCGCACCGCTGCACGAAGGCTTCCTGCTCAATATTTCGCCGCCGCTCGCCGTCATCACCGAGGCCGAACTGTATGCCGACAGCCCCTCGCGCCGCACGCGGCATGCAGCGCAGCGCAAGGCTTCGCTCGACAACTGGCTGCGCGATCTTACCGAACTGAAGGTTGGCGATCCGGTCGTGCATGAACAGCACGGCATCGCGCGCTACCAGGGGTTGATCCACATGGACCTCGGCGAAGGCGAGATGGAGTTTCTCGAACTGCACTACGCCGACGAAGCCAAGCTCTACGTGCCAGTATCGCAGTTGCATGTCATCTCGCGCTATTCGGGCGCCGATCCCGACGCCGCGCCCCTGCACACGCTCGGTTCGCAGCAATGGGAAAAAGCCAAGCGCAAGGCAGCGCTGCAGGCGCGCGACACGGCAGCCGAACTCCTGGCGCTCTACGCCCGCCGCGCTGCGCGGCAGGGCCACGCCTTTGAATTCACCGAGCACGATTACGAGGCGTTCGCCGACGGCTTCGGTTTCGAGGAAACGCCCGATCAAGCGGCAGCCATTCTGGCCGTCATCGATGACATGAAATCCGGCAAGCCGATGGACCGCCTGGTTTGCGGCGACGTGGGCTTCGGCAAGACGGAAGTCGCCCTGCGCGCGGCTTTCTGCGCCGTGGCCGGCGGCCGGCAGGTGGCCGTGCTCTGCCCGACCACCCTGCTTTGCGAACAGCATTTCCAGACCTTTTGCGACCGCTTTGCCGATTGGCCGGTGAAGATCGCCGAACTCTCGCGCTTCCGAACGGCCAAGGAGACGACGCAGGCGATCAAGGATCTGGCCGAGGGGAAGGTTGACATCGTCATCGGTACGCACAAGCTGCTGCAAGGCAGCGTGCAGTTTTCCCGCCTCGGCCTCGTTATCATCGACGAGGAGCACCGCTTTGGCGTGCGCCAGAAGGAAGCGCTCAAGGCGCTGCGCGCCGAGGTCGACGTGCTGACGCTGACGGCAACGCCGATTCCGCGCACGCTGGGCATGTCGCTCGAAGGGCTGCGCGATTTCTCCGTTATCGCCACCGCGCCGCAGAAGCGGCTGGCGATCAAGACCTTCGTCTCGCGCTACTCCGACGGCATCATCCGCGAAGCGCTGCTGCGCGAGTTCAAGCGCGGCGGGCAGGTGTACTTCCTGCACAACGAGGTGGAAACCATCGAGAACATGCGCGACAAGCTGGCGAAGCTGCTGCCCGAGGCACGCATCGTGGTCGGCCACGGCCAGATGAACGAGCGCGAACTCGAACGCGTGATGCGCGATTTCACCCAGCAGCGCACCAACCTGCTGCTGTGCACGACGATCATCGAGACCGGCATCGACAACCCGCATGCCAACACCATCGTCATCAACCGCGCCGACAAGTTCGGCCTCGCTCAATTGCACCAGCTGCGCGGGCGCGTCGGCCGCTCGCACCACCAGGCCTACGCCTACCTGCTGACGCACAGCGGCGTCGAAGACAGCGACGGGAAATTCACCGGCCTCACCAAGCAGGCGAAACAGCGGCTGGAAGCCATCCAGATGATGGATGAACTGGGCGCCGGCTTTTACCTCGCCATGCACGACCTCGAAATCCGCGGCGCGGGCGAAATCCTCGGCGAAAACCAATCGGGCGAAATGCAGGAAGTCGGCTTCAATCTCTATACCGAGATGCTCAACCGCGCCGTCAGCGCGCTCAAACAGGGCAAGGAACCCGATCTGCTGCAGCCGCTCGGCATTGCCACCGAAATCAACCTGCATACGCCGGCGCTGCTGCCGGACGACTATGCGCCCGACGTGCACGAGCGGCTGACGCTGTACAAGCGGCTCGCCAACTGCGTCTCGCTCGACGACATCACGGCTATGCAGGAGGAACTCGTCGACCGCTTCGGCGAAATGCCTCCGCAGACCCAGTCGCTGCTCGAAAGCCACCGTCTGCGCCTGCTCTGCAAGCCGCTTGGCATCGTCAAGCTCGACGCCACGTCCGCGCAATTGACCGTGCAGTTCGAGCCGAATCCTCCGGTCGAGCCGATCTGCATCATCAATCTGATCCAGAAAAACCGGAACTACAGGCTAGCCGGACAGGATAAACTATCGCTTGTTCGACACTGCCCGACGCTGGCCGACCGCGTGAGCGCCGTCAAGGAATTACTGAAGCAACTAAAGCCATGATCTTTCATTGAGGAGAAACACCGATGCCGTCTCTGATCCGCCCTTTCGCCGCGTTGCGCCCCCGCCAGGAGGACGCCGCCGCCGTCGCCGCACCGCCCTATGACGTGCTTTCCAGCGACGAGGCGCGCGTACGCGCCGAAGGCAAGCCGCATTCCTTCCTGCACGTTTCCAAAGCAGAAATCGATTTGCCGCCGGAAGTCGACCACTACTCGCCCGAGGTCTATGCAAAATCGGCCGAAAACTTCAGGAAGATGCTTGCCGAAGGCGTTTTCGTCATGGAAGCCATGCCCTGCTACTATGCCTACCGCCTCGTCATGGGAACGCATACGCAGACCGGCCTGATTGCTGCCGCATCGGTGGCCGCTTATGATGCAAACCGCATTCACAAACACGAGTTTACCCGCCCGGACAAGGAAGACGATCGCGTCCGCCAGATCGAAGCCCTGAATGCGCAGACCGGCCCGGTGCTGCTCGCCCATCCGGACAGCGACGAAGCCGAGCAACTGGTTGCCGCCGCCACGACCGGCCAACCGCTCATCGACATTACCGCCGACGACGGAATCCGCCATACGATCTGGCGGATCGACAACGAAGCCGCCATCGCCAGCATTACCAAGGCAATCGGCGGCATGTCCGACCTCTACATTGCCGACGGCCATCACCGTTCCGCCGCCGCCTCGCGTGTTGCCGCCGCCCGCCGAGGCAACACGTCGGATGCCGCCGAGTATTTCCTGGCCGTCATTTTCCCGGCCCGCCAGATGCGCATC
>JAVBSG010000201.1:0-7931 GCA_031547245.1 Propionivibrio sp. | reverse complement strand
CTGGATCTGCACCTTGGCGAGTTCGAGGTACCAGTCGCAGAATTCGTCCCAGACGAATTCGTAGATGGCGCGCGCGAGCAGGTCGAAGCGGTAGTCGGCGAAATGCTGCGCGGCGTCGGCTTCGGTGCGCTGCAGGCGGCTGACAATCCAGCGGTCGGCGGGCGAGAAATCGAGCGCGCTTGAATCGGCTGGGACGTCGAGGCCGAGATCCTGGCCTTCGGTATTCATCAGCACGAAGCGCGTGGCGTTCCACAGCTTGTTGCAGAAATTGCGGTAGCCCTCGCAGCGGTGCAGGTCGAACTTGATGTCGCGGCCAGGGCTGGCGAGCGACAGGAAGGTGAAGCGCAGGGCGTCGGTGCCGAAGGCGGCGATACCTTCCGGGAACTCCTTGCGCGTGCGCTTCTCGATCTGCTCGGCCTGCCGGGGATTCATCAGGCCGGTGGTGCGCTTGCCGACGAGGTCTTCGAGGCCGATGCCGTCGATCAGGTCGATCGGGTCGAGCACGTTGCCTTTGGACTTGCTCATCTTCTGGCCTTCCGCGTCGCGGATCAGGCCGTGCACATACACGTGCCTGAACGGAATCTTGCCCGTGATGTGCTTGGTCATCATGATCATGCGGGCGACCCAGAAGAAGATGATGTCGAAGCCCGTGACGAGCACGGTCGAGGGCAGATAGAGGTCGAGCGCCGGGTTCGACTTGGCCGGCCATTCGGCCGTCCAGTCGAGCGTCGAGAACGGCCACAGCGCCGATGAGTACCAGGTGTCGAGCACGTCGGGGTCGCGGGCGAGCGGGCCGGAATTGCCCTTGGCGGCGGCCTGCGCTTTGGCTTCCTCTTCGTCGTGGGCGACGTAAACGTTGCCCGCTTCGTCATACCACGCCGGAATCTGGTGGCCCCACCAGAGCTGCCGGGAAATGCACCAGTCCTGGATGTTGTTCAGCCACTGGTTGTAGGTGTTGACCCAGTTCTCGGGCACGAACTTGATCTCGCCGGAGGCGACGCATTCGAGCGCCTTGCCGACGATGCTGGCGCCATCGGCGCCGGGTTTGCTCATGGCCACGAACCACTGGTCGGTGAGCATCGGCTCGATGATGACGCCGGTGCGGTCGCCGCGAGGCACCTTGAGCGTGTGCTTGTCGGTCTTGACCAGCAGGCCCTGCGCTTCGAGATCGGCAACGACGGCCTTGCGCGCGTCGAAACGGTCCATGCCGCGGTATTTTTCCGGGGCGTTGTCGTTGATCCTGGCGTCGAGCGTCAGGATCGAAATCATCTCGAGGTTGTGGCGCTGGCCGACGGCATAGTCGTTGAAGTCGTGCGCCGGCGTGACCTTGACGCAGCCGGTGCCGAATTCGAGGTCGACGTAGGCGTCGGCGATGATCGGAATCTCGCGGTCGGTCAGCGGCAGCCTGATTCTCTTGCCGATCATGTTCCGGTAGCGTTCGTCCTCGGGGTGCACCATCACGGCGGTGTCGCCGAGCATGGTTTCGGGGCGGGTGGTGGCGACCGTCAGCTGGCCCGAACCGTCGGCCAGCGGATAACGGATGTGCCACATGAAGCCGTTTTCCTCTTCCTGCACGACTTCCAGGTCGGAGACGGCGGTATGCAGGACGGGGTCCCAGTTGACGAGCCGCTTGCCGCGGTAGATCAGCCCTTCGTTGTAGAGGCGCACGAAGGTTTCGGTGACGATCTTCGAGAGTCCGGCGTCCATCGTGAAGCGTTCGCGCGTCCAGTCCGGCGAGGTGCCGAGGCGGCGCATCTGGCGGGTGATGGTGTTGCCCGAATATTCCTTCCACTCCCAGACCTTCTCGACGAATTTCTCGCGTCCGAGATCGTGGCGGGAAACGCCCTGCGCGTCGAGCTGGCGCTCGACGACGATCTGCGTGGCGATGCCGGCATGGTCCGTTCCCGGCTGCCACAGCGTGTTGTCGCCGCGCATGCGGTGGTAGCGCGTCAGCGCGTCCATGATCGCCTGGTTGAACCCGTGCCCCATGTGCAATGTGCCGGTTACGTTGGGCGGCGGCAGCAGAATGCAGAACGCATTGGTTTTGTTCGCGTCGAGGCCGGCCTTGAAATAGCCTTTTGCCTCCCATTCGGGGTACCACCGCCGCTCGATGTCGGCCGGTTCAAAGCTCTTGGCGAGTTCCATAAAATGATGTCTGGAGAGGGGTTGAAGAAATCCGGCGATTATACCGGATCGCAAGGGGCGGACCTGCGGAAGACTTCCTTATCGCGATGAGCCATTCCCGGTGTCAGCCGGCGGCGGCGTTTTCCCATATGATTGCCCCGGGTTGGAGAAAAATCGATGTTTCGCCGCGGCGGGAACGAATTCCGCCGTCCTTGAAGGATTTGCATGGAACGGATGAGCGAATGAAAAGCGAAAAGGAAAAAATGCTGGCCGGCGAAATCTACGATGCCGGCGACGCCGAGTTGATCGCCCGCTGGCACCTGGCCAAAAAACTGATGCGGCAATACAGCGAGGCGGACACGCAGGATCGGGCGCTGCTGGACGGCATTCTTGCGCGGCTGCTCGGCAGCAAGGGCGAGAATGTGTGGATCGCCGCGCCGTTCTTCGTCGACTACGGCGAGAACATCCATATCGGGAATAACTGCGAAATCAACATGAACTGCGTTTTTCTCGACTGCAACAGGATCGTCATCGGCGACAACACGGGCATCGGCCCGAACGTGCAGATCTACGCCGTGACGCATCCGGTCAGGGCGCAGGAGCGCCTGTCCCGGAGCGACGATGGCGCGTTCCCGTTCTGGAAATCCTCCACCGCGCCGGTCACGATCGGCGAAAACGTATGGCTCGGCGGCGGCTGCATCGTTCTTCCGGGGGTGACGATAGGCAGCAACACGACGATCGGCGCGGGCAGCGTGGTCACCGGGGATATTCCGCCGGATTGCCTGGCCGCGGGGAACCCGTGCCGGGTGGTTCGAAAACTCTGAAGACCGCCGCCGGAAGACTCCGGCGGCGGGAAGGAACGGATTACCGCAGGCTTACCGTCTTCGCCTTCCACTGCGGGTCCTGCCCGCGGTAGAAGGGGCTCAGGTTGTTGGGCTTGTCGGCCTGCTTGTCGGTGACGAGGCCGTCGCGGCGCAGGACTTCGTAGGAAGTCTTGTAGCGGCCGTCCTTCCTGACCTCGCGGGCAGCGAGCAATTCCTTGTTGCCGGGCGTCCAGCCGGCGAATTCGATGTAGCCGACGCCGGGCGCATCGGGGCCGGGCGGGGCGATGTCGACGATCCAGCCGTTGCCGGTCTGCTGGAATACCCAGAGTTCGCGCCAGGAGTCGAGCGGCTGCACGGCGAGGGTAAGGGCGCTGCCGTCGCGGCTGGCGGTGGCCGAGGCGGTCCATACGACGCCGTAGGTGCAGCGGGAGAGCAGCGGATTTTTCAGGCCGTGTTTGGCGTCCAGCAGGTAGAGGCAGGTTTCGCCCGGCTGGCCGGGGGCGGTGGCGACCGACAGGCCGTTGGGGCCGGCGGGCGGCGTGGCCGCTTCGGTCAGGCTGGCGACGGGTTCGGCGGCCCAGCGCGAGGCGCCGGCGCGGACGGCGGCTTCGCTGTAGGCGGTGGCGTCGGTGTCGGTCAGCTCGCTTTTGTTGACGGCGGCGAGGGCGTCGATGGCACGCTGGCCGGCCTGCTGCACGGCGGCGGCGCCGAGTTCCGGACGCCGCGCGCGCTGGTAGGCGATGCTGGCCCAGACGCCGGCCTTGCGCATGTGCAGGCGGTTCTTCACGGTTTCCGGCAGGTCGCGGCTGTCGATGCGGTCGAGGATGTCGGCGCGCTGGTTGTCGATGGCGAAGCGGTCGCCGGGGGTGAGGTCCGGCGGCACGCAGTCGTGCCGCGTGAGCGAGAGCGCGGCCTGCGCCTTCTGCGCCGACGTGGCGGCGAGCGCCAGCACGCGCCGGAAGGCTTCGCCGTCGTAGCACAGCTGCACCTGCTCGTCGCGCTCGAAGCTTTGCATGGTGACGCCGTAGGCGGCGGCGACGTCGAGCTGGCCGGCGACAATTTCGCTGCCCTTCCTGGTCTGCGTGGAGGAGGCGCGCCGGGCCAGGCGCTCGGCCATGACGCCGATGGCGTCGAAGATCTCGCCGTCGATGGCCTTGGCCGGCGCGGCGCTGAGGTAGGCGGCGGCGTAGGCGATGCCGAGCGTTTCCGAGCCGGGCATGTCGCGCAGGAAGCGCGTCACCGAGAGCAGCTCCGGCGCGTCCTTTTCGCCGACGCCCTGGCGGCGCGCCTGCGTGATGCGGATGTAGCCGGCGCGTTCGCGGCGGTGGTCGTACACCTGCAGGTAGTCGCCTTTCTCGCCGCGGATTTCCAGCCCGTCGCCCTGCCAGAGCACGGCCTGCACGGGGGACGAGTCGCGCGGGGCGGCGCGCAGGGGGGCCTGGTCCTGGGTGACGATGGCGATGGCGGCGAGCGTTTCGACGAGCATGATTATTCCCCTTCCTCGGTGGCGTTGTTTTCGGCCGTATTGTTCCCGTTCTGCGCGGCGGCCTGCTGCGAAGCCTTGCCGAGCAGTGCGGCGCCGATGAAGCCGCCGTCGGCCGGGGTCGGCGCGATGATCACGGAAATCTTGTCGGAGAGTTTGTCAGCCATGGCTTTCTGGATCAGCAGCGGGTGTTTCGAGAGCAGCGCGCCGTCGCGGGCCATCTGTTCGCTGGTGGTCTTGCCGATGCGCTCCTGCCGGTAGACTTCGGCGTCGGCGAGCTTGCGGCGCGATTCGGCTTCGCCGGTGGCTTCGATCTGACGGGCTTGCGAGGAGGCTTCGGCGCTCTTGATGCGGGAAATCTTTTCGGCTTCGGCTTCCAGCGCGCGCTGTTCGATCTGCTTCTGCTTGAAGGGCAGGATGTGCTTCATCGCTTCGGCCTGCGCCTTGGCGGCGATGATCTGTTCCTCGCCGGCGGCTTCGGCTTCCTTTTCGCGCCGGATCTTCGCGGCCTGTGCTTCGAGGTCGGTCTGCTTGATCTGTTTTTCCTTCAGTTCCAGCGTGTAGCGCATTTTTTCGCTGGCCAGTTCCTCGGCCAGGAGTTTTTCCATGCCGGCCTTGTAGTCGCGCGGCAGGTCGACCTTGCCGATCAGCACGCTCTTCAGCACGATGCCGTCCTTTTCCAGCATCGGCTTGAGCTCGCCTTCGAGGCTGTCCTTGATCTCCTGGCGCTTGCTCGAGAAAATTTCGCGCACGGTGTAGCGCGCCAGCGTCTTGTAGAGCACGCCGTGCACCGAGGGGGCGATGATTTCTTCGCCCAGCTTGTCTTCCGGCACGCGGGCGAGCTCGCCGACGCGCTCGGGGGCGATGGCGTAGCGGATGGAGATGTCGACGCCGAGGGAAAGCCCTTCGACCGACTGGTAGGGGGAGGGGCCGCTGGCGGTTTCGCCGCCTTCGGGGCGGTAGATCTGGTCGCGCAGCGAAAAGCGGCGCAGCGTGTGGATGCCGGGCAGGACGATGATGCTGCCGTCGCGTTCCTCGGTGACGCCGCCGGTCAGGTGGTTGAGGCGCAGCCCGATTTCGCCGCGGTTGACGCTCTGCAGCGGCGGATTGACGTAGAAGGCGTAGGCCGCGGCAGCCAGCACGCCCACGGGGATGGCGTAGATGAGCCGGGAACAGGCGCGGCCGCTGAAGGAGCGCAGGGATTCGGCGAGGGGCTTGAGGCGTTCGGTCATGATGTCGTTCTCCATTTGTCGGGGTTGTCCTTGGTGTCTTCCGAACCGCGGGAGAGGGTTTCGATCCGCCGCTGTCCATGGCCTGCAGAATGCCCGATGGGTGGCGGAAGATGCCATGCCGCTGGCGGGCGTCATTGTTTATCCGGCGGGGCCGTCCGTTCCGGGGCGTGAACAAACATTCACGCGCGGCGGGATGATTCCTCCGGAAAAAAAGGCGATACTGGCCGCATGGAATACGCATGGAGTGTGAAACCGCATGTTCAAGATCGCCGTCATCGAAGATGATCTGCCGACCAGCAACCAGATCCGCGACTGGATTCTCGCCGCGCGGCCGGACGTTTCGGTCGACCAGTGGTTTTCGCGCGACGAGGCCGAGGCCGCCGTCGAGCGCGAAGCCTATGACCTCGTCACGCTGGACATCGAGCTTGGGCGCGAGCGCCACGCCGGCGTGGCCATCATCAACGCCATCAACAAGACCGGCCGGAACACGCCGGTGCTGGTGATCTCGGCCATGCCGGCGGCCATCTACCGGAGCATCATGAAGGCGCTGGACGCCTGGGACTACCTGCAGAAGACGACCTTCGAGGAGAGCGATTTCATCGACACCTTCCTCGAAATCCTGCGCGCCTCGCGCGACCGCGGCGGCGCGGGGAGCGGCGGCAGATCCGACGAAGCCTCCGGCGACGAGGTTTCGCTCGATCCGTTGCGCCAGAGCACGCCGTTGTGGCGCGGCCAGCGGGTGAACCTGCCGCTCACCGCGCAGCGCATCCTTGCCGTGCTGTACCACCGGCGCGGCGAGGTCGTTTCCTACGACGAGCTTTTCCAGGTGGTCAAGAGCGGCCGCAACCGGGACAACATCCGCAAGCACATCAGCGCCATCCGCGAGGCCTTCCGCGAACTCGACGAGCATTTCGACCGCATCGAGAACGTGCCCATGCGCGGCTTCCGCTGGGCCGAACCGGCGGGCCGCCCATGACGAGGCTGCTGCGCTATCTGGCTTCGTTCCGGCTGCGCCTGCTTTTCCGCGCTTCGTTCCTGCTGCTGATCCTGGCGGTGCTGGCCATGGCCGCCGTCGTCCTGCAGGGGGAGAAGCAGCGCAGCTACGACAACTACAAGGACGGGTTCCTGAAGACCAAGGCGCAGATCATGAGCCGCCTGTACCAGCCTTCCGGCCTGCTGGCGCTGCTCAACCCGCGCCGCGGCGAGGCCGGCGCGGCGGAGCAGCCGGTGGTGCTGCCGTTCGCCGCGCTCGATTTCGACGACCAGAACAAGGTGCGCCATGCCATCGAGATGGCCGGCTGCCTGGTGCCGTACCGCAACGGCGGCAGCCTCTGCGTGGCCATCGGCAACAATCCGCGGATGGGCGGCTTTCTCTACGCGGCGGGCACCTTCGTGAGCGGCCCGCTGGCGGCGCACCGCATCGGCGACAAGTTTCTCGATGGGGCGCACCGCATGCGCGTGAGCGTGCGGCGGGACGGCGAGGCGTGGACCTTCCTCGCGCCCTTCGAGCTGACGGCCGACAGCGCCAACGCCGTCGACGGTCTGCGCGGCCGTTTCACCGGCTACGTCGAGCGGCCCGAGCGCGACTACACCGGCGCCAAGACGATCAGGGAATTCCGTGGCTGGGTCTGGCAGTCGGGGCGCTGTCTGGCCGGCGCGCCGCAAGGCGGGCCGGCCGATGCCGCGGAAGGCGCGGATGAATGCGCGCGCTCCTCCTTCTTTTCCCTGCGCCTGCCGGTCGAAACACTGCGCCAGTCGCTTTTTCAGGGCGGTCCGCCGCAGTGGCCGCCGGCCGATCTCGGGCGCTACCGGGTGACCGTCGAGGTGCTGCCGCCCGGCGAAGCGCAGGCGGTTTTCGACAGCGGCGAAGCGATCGCCGCCCCCCCGTTCTCGCTCGGCGATCTGACCGCGCTGCTGCTGCCCGGCGAAACGTTGACGCTGCGCAAGAAAGGCGGCGATGACGCCATCACGCTGCGCAGCAGCGGCAACGAGGGCGCGGAGGAACCGTCGGCGCCCTGGCTCGCCCGGCTGATCCGCCTGCTGCCGGTCGAGCATCTGGAAGCGACGGAAATCGAGATGACGGACGAAATCGTGACGCCGGTAGGCAGCTATCAGGTGCTTTTCCACGGCGATGCGCGCAGCGTCAACGAGGCCCTGAGCGTCGCCGCCACGCGCCTTTCCTGGTTCGTCGCGGCCATGCTGGGGGCCATCGGACTGGCCTGGATCGTCATCGAAATCGGCCTCATCCGCCGTATCGCGCGGCTGACG
>JAVBSG010000119.1:0-8750 GCA_031547245.1 Propionivibrio sp. | reverse complement strand
CATCCCGGTGATCTGGTCCGTGGCCTTGCCCGTGCGCTCGGCAAGCTTCCGCACCTCGTCGGCCACCACCGCAAAGCCCCGGCCCTGCTCGCCCGCCCGCGCCGCTTCGATCGCCGCGTTGAGCGCCAGCAGGTTCGTCTGATCCGAAATCTCCTTGATCACCCGCGCTATTCCGCCGATTTCGTGCGTCCGCTCGACCAGGCCGCCGATCAGTTTCGTCGCCTCGTCCACCTGCCCCGCCGCGTTGCGGATCTCCGCACTCGCCCGCTGCACCAGGTTTTCTCCCTGCTGTGCCAGCTCCGCCGCCTGCGCCGCGTTGTTCTCCGTCTCCTTCGAGCTTTGCGAAATGTGGTCGACGCTCACCGCCAGCTCCTCGATCGAAGCCGCCGTCGAAGAGGCCGCGTCCGAGGCCTGCGTGGCCGCCTGGCTGATCGTTTCCATCTGGCCCGAGAGGCTCGCCGAGGCCACGCCGACCCGCCCGGCATTGCGGTGGATCTGGCCGATGATGTTGTGCAGGTTGGTCTGCATCTGCTGGATCGATTCCATCAGGCTGCCTGGATGCCCAGTCCCGGCGATACGCTGCGTCAAGTCTCCCTCGGCCACCGCCCGCGCCAGCCGCGCCGCTTCCTCGGGTTCGCCGCCCAGCATGCCGTAGATCCGCCGCGCCATGACGAACGCCGCGAATACCAGCACAACGAAAACCCCAGCCCCGATCAGGCCGAAATGGATGCTGTTCTTCACGTACAGCGCATCGATATCATCGATGAACAGGCCGAACCCGACAATCCAGCCCCATTCGGGGATCTTGATCATGCCGTTGATCTTCGGCAGATCTTCCTTGCCGCCTATTTTTTTCAGCATGACATCGGTAAACCCGCGCCCCGTCTCCCGCAGAATATCTTCGTAGTATTGCCCCTGGGTCCGCCCGTCCGGGCGCACAGGATTGAAGAATTTCCCTTCCATCGATTTATCGTAGGCGAGGAGAACGACGTTGTCCGTCGTACGGATGAAAACATAATCGTCGCCCCCACGATGCATGTTCGACAGCGCCGCCTTCGCCCGCGCCTGTGCCTCTTCCCGGCTCAACACCCCGGCCTTCTCCTGGCCGTGATAGTAATTCACGATATTGGCCGCCATGGTCACGACCATCTCGATATGGTTCTTGTGGTTCTGGTACAGCGCCTTATGGATGGTTTGCAGCGCAAAAAAAGCCAGGACGAAGAGCCCCAGGGCTGCGCATCCGATGATCCAGCCCAGCCGCGTCGATAATTTCATGGTTTACCCTCGCTCGATTTCCTGACTAATTCCATTTATGAATCCTGGGTGCCGCGAAGACAACAAAGCCACTCGCGACTTGGAAGTGTAATGTCGCAAGTGGATGGGCATTTTGCCATGGGCAAGAAATTATTCGCACGAAATTTTCGGAGAAAAACTCCGGAAAGGAACGGCATTCCGCTGCAATAACCCCGCTGCCCGAAACAGCTTTTAACATCGACGCAGGCTCCGCTTCCGAGGGGTTCACCTTTCACGTTTTCCGCAACACGCAGGCGGCCCGGAAAGGGCGTCTCGCCGGCGCTTTCTATGCCTGAAAGTCTGGCGACCAGACAAGCCCCCCGGCGCCGTCGCTCCCGCCGTAGACAATCGCCGCCTGACCGAATTCAATGCCAAGCGCAAGCAAGGCCGATTTGTCCATGCCGAGCACGCAAAAACCGGCTTCGTCGGGCCAATCGCCGGCGTCCGCCACATTGCGGGCAGTCACATACGGCCAGCCGTCGGCAGCGATTTTTTCCCGCAACATGGCATGGCGCGCCGGGTTCTCATCGAGGGTAAGCCTGCCGCCGGGATTGCATGCCGTGACGATTCCCCAGCAGGCGGTTCCCCGGCGTTTCAGCCAACGTGAAAACGCCGGATTCGCCTCACCGAGGCGCAGATCGAAGGCCTCGCCATCGGCCAGCACACGGTAAGTCGTTGCCTGGAAGGCCGCTGCAAGCTCCGGCGTCGGCATTTTCTCTACCGCTCAGAAGGCGTTGGCCTGGATGTAATCCCTGCCGCCGTTCAAATACTCTACGAGGTTGGTGACCGACCGCAACGCCTGCCGTTCGACACTCTCGAAGGTCCGGCTGCCGATATGGGGCGTCACCAGGATGGTGTCGACGCTCTGGAACGGGTGTCCCGGCAGCATCGGCTCCTCCTCCACCACGTCGGTGCCGTAGCCCGCCAACTGGCCGCTCCGGCAGGCCGCAGCGACGTCGCTTTCGACCACCAGTCCGCCGCGCGCCGTGTTGATGAGGTAGGCTCCCTGCTTCATCGTCGCCAGCGAGCGGGCGTTGATGAAGCCGCGATTGGCCTCCGTCAGGTTCATGTGCAGCGTCACCACGTCGGCCAGCGGCAACACCGCCTCGGCGGTGGCCACGCGTTCCACGCCATGCGCTTCGGCAAACCGCTCGGGCCAATGAAGATCGAAGGCTACGCAGCGCATGCCGAAGGCGCCGGCCCTTTTGACCACCTCCTGGCCGATCCGCCCCAGTCCCACCACGCCGAGGGTTTTTCCCATCAGCTCGTGGCCGGAGCGGCGTACCCACTTGCCGGCCTTGACGGCGCTGGCATGTATCCAGAACTCCTTGGCCAGCGCAATCATCAGGCCGAAGGCATGCTCGGCGACCGTGGTGTAGTTCACTCCCGGCGTAAACAGCACCGGGATCTTAATAGAAGTGGCATACGGCACGTCGATCGAATCCAGGCCGATCCCGTACTTGGCGATCACCTTCAGGCGCGGCGACGCCGCATCGATCACCCGGGCGCTGATCCGGTCGTCGCCGTTGAGAAAGCCGTCGAACCCGCCGTGCTTCGCGATCAGGCCAAGCATCTCCGCCTCCGACAGCGGGCCGCGCTCGCGCACCACCTCGAAGCCGCTCTGCGCCAGCAGCGCATGATGCGCTCCTGGCGTATCCTGAAAACTCGTCGTCGTCAGCAGTATTTTCATGACATCACTCCAATATCATGCCATCGGAAGCAAAGCGGCAGCCGGCATCAGAAGAACCAGCGCATCGGCACCGTCACCAGTTGCGGGAAGAGCGTCAGCAGCGCGAGCACCGTCAATTCGGCGATCATGAACGGCATGACGCCGACCATGACCTCGTCCATCTTGATCTTGGCCACGCCACAGATCACGTTCAGCGTCGTGCCCACCGGCGGCGTAATCAGGCCGATGGCGTTGTTGATGACGAAGATCACGCCGAAGTACACCGGATCGATGCCCGCCTGCTTGATCACCGGCACCAGCACCGGCGTCAGGATCAGAATGGTCGGCGTCATGTCCATGGCCGTGCCGACGACGACGACGACGATCATGATGACGACCATCAGCAGAATCTTGTTGCCCATGAACGGCGAGAGCATGTCGGCAAGCTGGTCCGGCAGATTGGCCACCGTGATCAGCCAGGAGGAGACCATCGCCGCGCCGGCCAGCAGCATGACCACCGCCGTGATCTTCCCGGCGTTGAGCAAGAGGCCATAGAGATGGCGGACCTTGATTTCCTTGTACACCACCATGCCCACGAAGAGCGCGTAAACCGCCGCGACGACGGCCGCCTCGGTCGGCGTGAAGATGCCCATGCGCAGGCCGACGATGATGATCGCCGGCATGAACAGCGCCCAGATGCCATCGACGGCGGCATGCCAGACTTCGCTGAAGCTCTTGCGCGGGCTGGCCTTGAGATCCTCGTGGCGGATCACCCAGGTCCAGGCGATCAGGATGCTGATGCCGAGCATGACGCCGGGAATGATGCCGGCCATGAACAGCTTGGTGATCGATACCTGGGCGATGACGCCGTACATCACGAACGCGATGCTCGGCGGAATCACCGGCGCGATGATGCCGCCGGCGGCTATGAGGCCCGCCGAACGCGGCACGCTGTAGCCCGCATCCCGCATCATCGGAATCAGCAGCACGCCGATGGCCGCCGTATCGGCCGCGGCCGATCCCGAAAGGCTGGCCATGATGATCGAGGCGAACACCGCCACGTAGCCGAGGCCGCCGCGGATGTGGCCGACGAGCGCCATGGCCAGGTTGACGATGCGCCGCGACAGGCCGCCGGCGTTCATGAATTCGCCGGCCAGCATGAAGAACGGCACGGCCATCAGCACGAAGTTATCCGCCCCGTCGATGGTGTTCTGCGCGATCAACTGTGCGTCGAACATGTTCATGTGCACCATCATCGCCACGCCGCAGATCATCAGCGCGAAGGCGATCGGCATACCCAGCGCCATGGCGCCGAGCAGCGATGTCAGAAAAACGGTTATGACCATTTCATTGTCTCCCTATCAATTCTTTCCATGTTCTTTTTCTTCGCCCGCTTCCGCCTCGACCTCCTCGGACTCGGTGATCTGGATCAGATCGGCGTCGCTCGCCTTGCCCGCCAGGACCCGCCAGGTGTTGCCGATGATGATGATGGCGATGCCGACGCTCATCACCAGGCCCGTCGCGTAGTGGAATGCCATTGGAATTCCCGTGGCCGGCTTGAGCGTTCCCCAGCCGACGACCGTCTGCACCCAGCTGCCGGTGAAAAACAGGTAGCAGACCCACAGCATCAGCGCGTTGCTGAGCAGCATGCAGAATATTTTTCCGCCCCGCGGCAGGCGGGAGACGAGGGAATCGACCCCCAGGTGGGCATGTTCCTTCATGGCCACGACCGAGCCGACGAAGATGAGCCACAAAAAGCAGAACCGCGCCAGTTCTTCGGAAACGGTGATTCCAGAATTGAAGACGTAGCGCAGCACGACGTTACTGAAGACCAGCACGATCATGATCGCCATGGCCACGACGATGACCGTGTTCATGGCATGCGTCAGGAATTTCTCTAAGGATTTCATTTCAACCCCAGGCAAGTTGGTATCGTCCGGCCACGGAAACTGCGGCGGAGCGCCGCCGCCGATCCTTCCGCGGACGGGTTTACTGGATACTGGACAGGACGAACGGGAGGGATGGCCCCCGGCGCATACGCGCGCGCGGGGGCTATCCGGGGGGATTATTTCAGGTCTTTTGTCTTTTCCAGCTCGGCATAGAACGCCTTGACCAGCTCCGGATCGAGCTTGGCGGCGTACTTGTCGGTCACGGGCTTCACGGCATCGCGCATGCGCGCCATTTCGGCCGGCGCGATGTCGTTCAACTTCATGCCATTGTCAAGCATCACCTTGCGCGACTTCTCGGTCATGGCGCGGGCGGCCTTGCGCTGCACGTCGCGCGCTTCGATGGTAGCTTCCTCGAAGATCTTCTTCTCGTCGGCCGACAGCGAATCCCAGAACTTCTTGCCGACCATGATCATCTGCGGATTGTAGATGTGGCGCGTCGAACTGAAGAACTTCTGCACTTCGTAGAACTTGCTGGCATCGACCGTCGTTTCCGGGTTTTCCTGCCCGTCCACCGTCTTCGTTTCCATCGCCGAATACAGTTCCGGGAAAGGCATCGGCACGGCGTTGGCGCCCATCGTGTTCAGCATGTCGACGTACAGCGGATTGAGAATCGTGCGGATCTTCAGACCCTTGACGTCCTCGAGCTTGTTGATCGCATGCTTGCTGTTGCTGATGCTGCGGTAGCCCTGCTCCATGAAGCCCAGGCCCACCCAGCCCTTGGCCGGCATATAGCCCATCAGCTTGGTGCCGAAGGGGCCATCCAGAACGGCATCCGCCTGCTTCTCGTTGGTAAAGGAGAACGGGAAATCCAGCACCACGAACTCGGGGATCGTGCCGACCAGCTGCGCCGGCGACATCATCGAAATTTCCACCGTACCGCCCTGCATCGCCGCTGCGACCTGCTGCTCGCCACCCAGCGTGCCGTTCGGGTAGACCTTGACCTTGATCTTGCCGCCGCTCTTCTTCTCGACGACGTCGGCCAGTCTCTGCGCGCCCAATCCCTGCGGATGGTCAATCGCGTTCACGATCGGGAACTTGACGGCGCGCTCCTTGATGTCGGCCGCGCCGGCAGACCCGGCAACGAATACCATGGCCGTTGCCAAGGCGATCGGCGTCACGATTGTTCCAAGAAATTTCTTCTGCATAGCACTACCCCTTCCTCTCAGTAAGAAAACACAAACCGTATAAATTCACGAGCGGCCGGAGGCTTTATGCCAATGGCCTGATTGTTATTGCTGCCGGAAAACGATTGCCTTCCGCTGGCGCCGGATTTCCGCACCTGTTGCGATAATCCGAGCTTCGTATCTTAATGCTTCGCTACCCATTTCTCATCTTTTTGGCGACGGTAAGGCGGCCTGACCGCAAAAACGATGTTTTATTGAGACACCCGCAATGCCGTACCAACCCGATCCTGATCTTTTTTCCTGAATGCTGCCCAGGCAACGCCGTAAAGACAGCGCTACCCATCAATTTTTAATTCAAAGCATATAAAAAATCGTATAACTTGTTATAAACACTATTATTCTACTAATATTGTGTAATACATCCGATTTGACAGCGCTATCATACCTACCGGAACCAAAAATGCAAGAGTCTTCGCAAAATAAGACAAAACCGAGCCGGGCCACGGGCCGGCCGACGCTGAAGGATGTCGCCGCCCGGGCGGAAGTCAGCCTGATCACGGCATCGCGCGCCTTGCGCAACACCGACCAGGTGTCGTCCAAACTGGCGCGCCGCGTCAAAAAAGCCGCCGACGAACTCGGCTACATCCCCGACCCGGCCGCCCGCGCCCTGGCCTCCTCCCACAGCACCGCCGTAACCGTCCTGGTGCCGACGCTCAACAACCCGGCCACCGGCGACCTGCTCGAAGCCATCCATGGCGTCCTGCTGGCCGAAGGCTTCCAGGTCCTGATCGGCGATACGCATTACTCGCGCGAACAGGAAGAACACCTGCTCCGCAACTACCTCTCCTACCGCCCCAAGGGGCTGATCGTTTCCGGATTCGACCGCAGCGAGGAATCGCGCGGCCTCATCGCCGCCAGTAGAATCCCCTGCGTCCACGTGCTCGAAATCGCCCACAGTCCGGGGGTTTACTGCGTCGGCTTCAGCAACACCGAAGCGGCGAAAACCATGACCGAACACCTCATAAGCCGCGGCCGCCGCCGCATCGCCTTTGCCGCGGCCATCGACCCCCGCGCCATGCTGCGCGCCGAAGGCTACCGCCAGACCATGAAAGCCGCGGGCCTCTACGACCCGGCGCTCGAATTCCTGCGGGCGGGTTTCGCCACCATCAAACTGGGCGCCGAACTCTTCACCGAAATCGCCGCCCGCCACCCGGATGTCGACGGCATTTTTTTCTCCAACGACGACCTCGCCCACGGCGCGCTATTCACCGCCTCGCGCTTAGGCATACCGATCCCGGAGCGGATCTCGGTCGCCGGCTTCAACAACCTCGACCAGGGCGCCTATACCTGCCCGCCGTTGACCACGATCCACACCTCGCGAACCGAAATCGGCCAGCGCGCCGCGCAAATGCTGCTGGCGCTAATGCGCGGAGAGCCTGTAGAGGAACCCGCCGTCGACGTCGGCTATCAGTTGATCGTGCGGGAGAGCACATAAGGCCGTTTCAACGCCGGGATGGCATCCCCGCCCGATACCCGCCACAACATTCATGGATCATACAACCCGCAACGGACGAGACGATGCGGCGCGGCCGTATTATGCTTTTGTCAATCACTCAAAGCATGAAACGGACACATCCGGCGGATGGCGCTACGCTTATCCACCCTACACATGATCGCATTCCGCAGCCGGAAAAAAATGCCATTGGTTTTCCGTAGGGTGGGCAAAGCGCAGCGTGCCCACGCGTTAGAGTGGTCGACGCAGCGATTCGTCAATCGGCCTCGGCGACGGTTCGGCGTGGCGTTTCACGGCTTCTTTCCGCGTGTTCCACCAAGTAGGAACCATTCATTCGTCATTGTCATTCGTGTGGGCACGCTGCGCTTTGCCCCTACGCCAAAAATGCCATACGAGTATTACGGACAAGCGTAGCGCCATCCGCCTGATGGCCGCATGGGCTACCCCTTGCCCCTCAACGCCTCTGCCAGCATCGACAGGGTATCGGCAAACCGTTTGGCGGTTTCCGGCGGCGGCAGCGGCAGCTTGAGGCTGCGCACGCCGGTCGCCGCGTCGCGCTCGATCCAGGGGTGGGCCGGGGTATCCGGCGAATGGGCGGCCGCCAGCGCCGAAACCAACTGCGCGCCCGCCTGCAGCAGGGCGTTCCAGGGATCGGCCCCGACGGGCGGTACGCTATCCCCCATTCCGGGTGCGGGCGATTCGGCCGCCTGCGCCGCATCATCCTCGCCGGTAATTAGATTGGGATTTTCTTCCGGCACGGGCGGCATGGCTTCCCCGGCACGCCTTTCCTCAACTTCCTCGGCGGGCGCCAAGACCTCGCCCGCGCCCATGTGGCCGGTGACGTTCTCGATATCCTTCATGAAACGGGTCAGGCGCGAACCGCCCAGCGCTATTTCGTTGGCGCCGCCGTCGAGAATCCCCGCCGACAGCGAACGCTTGAAGGCCAGCACGGAAAGCATGCCTTCCTCGATCGTGCCCTTGGCGACGAAATTGACGATCTGCACCGGGCGCTTCTGGCCCATGCGGTGAATCCTGCCGATGCGCTGTTCCAGGAGCGCCGGGTTCCAGGGCAGGTCCATGTTCACCAGGATGGAGGCGTGCTGCAGGTTAAGCCCGGTGGCGCCGGCGTCGGTGGACAGGAACACCCGGCAGTGCGGATCGGCGCGGAAACGTTCGACCAGCGCCGGGCGTTTTTCCGCGGG
>JAVBSG010000057.1:0-20023 GCA_031547245.1 Propionivibrio sp. | reverse complement strand
CCCGAGGTTGCCTTCCGCGCAATCCGCCACATGATGTACAGGCCGACGATACCGAGCAGGCACGAAAAAAACAGCGTGTCGAAATTGATGATCGAAAAATCGATCATCGTGGTCTGCGGATGACCAGAGGAATTCAGGTTGCTCAAATGGTGGAGCACATATTCGCCCGCATTGGGCGCCTTTGCAGCAGCTTCAGCAGCTTCTTGACCTGTCGACATGTCTAGCTCTTCTTCCAGAAAGCCAAAAACAGCAATGCATACGTAGCACATCCCACCCCGATCAACAGGGAGGGCCAGTGCAAATCGTCATATGCTTTAGCGATATACACCAGCAGACCGATGATCGCTACCAGTTTGACGATTTCACCAAGAAAGAAAACTACAACAAATCCCGCACGATGACGAGTGGAAGCAACTTTAACTCGCCACGCCAGCAGCACGTTAGGGAGCGCACAGGCCAATCCACCCAAAGCCGCCGACACTCCCCCACGTACACCAGCGTAGATAACGCAAAGCAGAACAGCAACCAAAGTTGCCATCAACTGCAAGACCAATATCCTGAATACCATGACTCACCGGGGGAACGTCGCATGCAATCTTCACTGTCGTCTATTTCCTTTGGCTAATCATTGCACGGCTCCCCTCTAAAGGCAACACTTTCTCCCCCCTCGGATAACCGCAGAACGATCGCGAAAAGCCGATTTCAACGTACCCGCTGCAAAATTCCGTCGAGTTGATCGAGGTTGCCAAACTGGATTTTGATATGACCAACCCCTTGCTTATTGGTTCGAATTTCCACCTGTGCTCCCAATAGATCCGACAGTTCCTCCTGCAGGCGCAGCACATCCCGGTCCTGCTTCGAGGCCTCCTGTTTCCTGGCGGGCTTTTGTGCATTCTGCGCCAACCGCTCGGCATCACGCACGGAAAGCCCTTTCTGCACGATGCGCTGGGCGAGCTGCACTTGCAGTGCTCCCGATAGCGGCAAAAGGGCGCGGGCATGGCCCATGTCGATCTCGCCTGACATCAGCAGATCCTGCACCGGCGACGCCAGTTGCAGCAGACGCAACAGATTGGAGGCAGCCGGACGCGAGCGGCCTACGGCATCCGCGGCCTGCTGGTGAGTCATGGAAAACTCGTCGATCAGGCGCTGCAAGCCCTGTGCTTCTTCCAGGGGATTGAGATCCTCACGCTGGATATTCTCGATCAGCGCCATGGCCAACGCCGATTCATCCGGAATCTCGCGGACCAGGGTCGGCACTTCGGTCATGCCGGCCATTTGCGCCGCCCGCCAGCGCCGTTCGCCGGCAACGATTTCGTAACGCTCTTCGCTGCTGCGGCTTTGTATCGGACGAACCAGGATAGGCTGCATCAGCCCTTGCGCCCGGATCGAAGCGGCCAGTTCTTCGAGAGAAGCGTTATCCATGCGCGTGCGCGGCTGATATTTCCCCGGCTGCAGGCGGCCTACCGGCAATGTCCGCTGCTGCTCCCTGCCGGGTGATTCGTTGCCTGCCAGCAGAGCGTCGAGGCCCCGGCCAAGTCCTTTCATTTTCATTCTTCCGCTCCTTGCGCCACGGTCCGCTCGGCGGACGGGACGACTCCCGCACGCCGGCTGAGCAACTCCTTGGCCAGCGCCGTGTAGGCCTGCGCGCCTTTCGACTGCCGGTCGAAGGCAATCACCGGTTTGCCGTAGGACGGCGCTTCGGCCAGCCGGACGTTGCGCGGGATGATCGTGCTGTAAACCTTGCTGCCGAAGTGATCGATGAGTTCTCCCGAAACCTGTTGCGTCAGCGTCGATCGGGGGTCAAACATGGTCCGCAGCAGCCCCTCTATCTCCAATTGCGGATTGAGATTGGCGCGTACCTTTTTGAGCGTCGCCACGAGATCGGTCAACCCCTCCAGCGCGTAATACTCGCACTGCATCGGAATCATCACTGCCTGCGCCGCCGCCAGGCCATTGACCGTCAGCATGTTGAGCGCCGGCGGGCAGTCCATCAGGATGAAATCATACTCATCGAGCACCAGGGCCAGGGCGTCGCGCAGCCGGAACTCCCGGCCATCCATCTCGATCAATTCCACTTCGGCACCGGCCAGCTCGCGGTTGGCCGGCAGAATGTCGAAACCGAAATCCGTGCGCAGACGCGTATCCATCAGCGCCGAGCGGCCGATCAGGATTTGATAGACCGTCGGTAGCGCCTCGCGCTTGAGCACACCGCAGCCGGTCGTGGCATTGCCCTGCGGATCTAGATCGATCATCAGCACACGCTGCCCCTGGGCAGCCAGACATGCCGACAGGTTTACGGCGGTCGTCGTCTTGCCGACACCGCCTTTCTGGTTGGTTACTGCCAGTATTCTCGCCAACTCGCTATCTCCCTTGCATTCCGCCGGATCATCCTGCCGCTGCCTGCCGCATTACAACGACATGCCGCTCGCCGCCGACTCCTGGCACACAGAGCGGATGCACGCCCCGAACCCGCACGCCTTCCGGCAGGCAGGCAATCTCCGCATGCGGCCAGATTCCCTTCATGGCCAGCCAGACGCCGTCCGGTTGCAGCAGATGGCGCGACAGCGCCGTGAAATCCTTCAGCTCGGCAAAAGCACGCGACACGATTGCCGCATAACAGCCAAACCCTGGATGATACTGTTCGACGCGCCCGCAGTGAACGGATATGTTTCCCAGCCCCAATTCGATGGCGGCCTGCTGCAAAAAAGCCGATTTTTTTGAATTGCTGTCGAGCAGCGTCACCGGCTGTTCCGGGCGGGCGATGGCCAGCGGAATCCCCGGCGTGCCGCCGCCGCTGCCCACGTCGAGCAGCCTTCCGTCCGAAACGAAAGGCAGGATGGACAGCGAATCGAGCAGGTGGTGGCTGACCGCCTTTTCCTCCTCGCGCAACGACGTCAGGCTGTAAGTCCTGTTCCACTTGTAGAGTAGCGCGAGGTAGGCAAGAAGCCGTTCCCGCGCCACGGCCGGCAGCTCGATGCCCATCTCGGCGAGGCCGGATTCCAGTTGCTCCACCGGACTCATTGCCCGTCGCTGCTGCGCGTCGCTTCAAGCGCCGACCGCTTGAGGTGGATCAGCAGAATCGAAACCGCCGCCGGCGTGACCCCCTGGATGCGCGAAGCCTGGCCGATGGTTTCCGGACGGTGGCGGATCAGCTTCTGGCGGATTTCGTTCGACAGGCCGTTGATGCGGCTGTAGTCAATGTCTTCCGGCAGGCGCATCTCCTCCTGTGACAGGCTGCGCGCCACTTCTTCGGCCTGCCGTTCGATATAGCCCTGGTATTTGGCCTGGATCTCGATCTGCTCGACGACCTGCGGATCTGACGTTCCGACGACGCCGTCCTGCAAGGTCATGACTCCGGGGTACGTCACGCCGGGGCGGCGCAGTAGGTCGTAAAGCGTGTATTCGTGCTCGATCGGTTTGCCCAGCAGCTGAGTGACCCGCTCCATCGCCACTTTGCCTGGGTGTATCCAGGTCGAACGCAGGCGCTCCTGCTCGCGGCCGATCGCCTCGCGTTTTTCGCAAAAGGCTGCCCAACGGGCCTCGCCGACCAGCCCGAGGCGGCGGCCGGTCTCGGTCAGGCGCATGTCGGCATTGTCCTCGCGTAGCGATAGCCGGAACTCGGCGCGGCTGGTGAACATGCGGTACGGTTCGGAAACGCCGCGCGTGATCAGGTCGTCCACCAGCACCCCGAGGTAGGCCTCATCGCGCCGCGGCGACCACGTATCCCGGCCCAGCGCCTGCAGCGCGGCATTGGCGCCGGCCAGCAGGCCTTGCGCCGCGGCCTCCTCGTAGCCCGTCGTGCCGTTGATCTGGCCGGCGAAAAACAGGCCGCCCACGGCTTTGGTCTCCAGCGTGGCATGCAGCCCCGTCGGGTCGAAATAATCGTATTCGATGGCGTAGCCGGGGCGCAGGATGCGGCAGTTTTCCAGGCCGCGCATCGAGCGCACCAGTTCCAGCTGCACGTCGAAGGGCAGGCTCGTCGAGATTCCGTTCGGATAAATCTCGTGCGTCGTGAGGCCCTCCGGTTCCAGAAAGATGTTGTGGCTGTTCTTGCCGGCGAAGCGATGGATCTTGTCCTCGATCGACGGGCAGTAGCGCGGCCCGACCCCTTCGATGACCCCGGTATACATCGGCGAGCGGTCCAGGCCGCCGCGGATGATATCGTGCGTGCGCTCGTTGGTGCTGGTCACCCAGCACGGCAGCTGGCGCGGGTGCTGATCGGCGCGGCCGAGGAAGGAAAAGACGGGAAGCGGATCGTCCGAATGCTGCTCCGGCAGAATCGAGAAGTCGATGGTCTTGCCGTCCAGACGCGGCGGCGTGCCCGTTTTCAGGCGCCCAACCGGCAACTGAAGCTCGCGAAGGCGGCCCGCCAGGGAAACCGATGGCATGTCACCCATGCGTCCGCCCGTGGATTTCGACAGGCCGACGTGGATCACGCCGTTCAGGAAGGTTCCCGCCGTCAGCACCACGGCACGCGCCGAGAAGCGCACGCCATGCTGCGTCACCGCTCCGGCAATGCGCTCGCCCTCGACGATCAGATCGTCGCAGGCTTGTGCGAACAACATGAGATTCGGCTGATTCTCCAGCCGGGAACGTATCGCCTGCCGATACAGCACTCGGTCGGCCTGCGCCCGCGATGCGCGCACAGCAGGCCCCTTGCTGGCGTTGAGGATGCGGAACTGGATGCCCGCCTCGTCGGTGGCCGCGGCCATGGCGCCATCGAGCGCGTCGACCTCCTTGACGAGATGCCCCTTGCCGATACCGCCAATCGACGGATTGCAGCTCATGGTGCCGAGGGTCTCGAGATTGTGCGTCAGCAGCAGCGTTCTGGCGCCCATGCGCGCACTGGCCAGCGCGGCTTCGGTGCCGGCATGGCCGCCGCCGACCACGATCACGTCGAAAAAATCTGGATACTGCATGAAAATCGGGGAAATATCTGGAAAAATTCAGAAACACGGAAGGGGGTTGGATTCTACGCCAATTCCATGAAAAATAACAGGATTCCTGGCCGATTGCAGGATTGCCGCAGGTCAGGCGCAACGGCCTCTTGCTCAGCGGCATGCAGTCGCGTAAGGTGCCGCTTCCAAGAGGATGAAAACTCCGAAAACATGGCCGACCCGAGGAAAAAACCGAACAAAAATTTCGATAGCATGCGCGTGCTGATCATCGATCGGCACAGCAATGCGCGCAGCACGCTACGCATCATTCTCTCCACCCTGGGAATCGTCGCCGTCCATAATGCCGCAACATCGGCGGATGTCATACGCCAGGTCAAATCCTATGTGTTCGATGTCATTTTTGCCGATTACCACCTCGAGGATGGGCGCGACGGCCAGCAGCTTCTGGAAGAATTGCGGCAAAAGCATCTCATTTCGCTGTCGACGATCTACATGGTCGTCACCGCCGAACGAAATTATAGGAACGTCGTTTCCGTCGCCGAACTGTCGCCGGATGATTACCTGATCAAACCGTTTACCGCCGACCAGCTGCAATCGCGATTGGACAAGGCATTGTCCAAAAAAACCTTTTTCGAGGAAGTATTCAACCACCTCGACAGAAGTGCATTGGCCGATGCCGTTCTGGCTTGCGACGAATTGCTTGCGCCATCCGAGAATCCATACACCTACGATACCTTGCGCTTCAAGGGCGAAACCTTGAATTCGCTGGGACGCTACGAAGAATCCACGGCAATTTTCCAGCAGGTTCTCGGGCAAACCGCCGTTCCCTGGGCCAGCATGGGCCTGGCCGTTGCGCTGCGCGGGCAGGGAAACATGGACGAGGCGGAAACGATAGTTGCTGCGCTGATCAAGGACCACTCCGAGTTTCTGGCCACCTACGACTTTCTCTCCACCCTGTATGAAGAGCAGGGAAGACTGCAGGAGGCTCAGGACATTCTGCAGAAAGCTGCCGCGATTTCGAACAACAACACGCTCCGCCAGCGCGCAATCGGCGATCTGGCCGTGCGGAACAACGATCTCGAAACCGCCGAACGTGCCTATGGCAAAGTGCTTGAAAGGCATCGCGGGTCTTCGTTGCGCTCCATCGACGATTACACCAACCTGATCCGCGTCATGCTTGACCACGAACACGTCGAAAGAGCGCAAAAAGTGACCCAGGACTTGCGCCGCGACTGGCGCGGCGATCCGCAGGGGGAACTGGCGGCACTGACTATGGAAAGCCTGTGCGCCCATAAGGCGGAGGAAACGACCAAGGCCAAGCAATCCCTGGACAAGGCGCTGGCGCTTTTCGAGACGATAACCGTCGATGCCCGCGGAGCAAAGCTTCGGCAAAGGACGACGATCGACTCCAGCGGAACAAGATTCTCGCGGAAAGTCGCCGTCGATCTGGCGCACGCCTGCCTGATATCCGGTGACGAATTCAAAGCCGAAGAAATTCTTGAGAAAGTGGTTGCCGAATATCACGAGGATCGCGGCATGATCGCCCAGATCCAAGGCGTTTTTGCCAAGACCGGCAGGGAGGAGGCCGGCAAGGCCCTGTTGGCCAAGGTCAACCGTGAAATCGTCGAACTCAACAACCGCGGCGTCATGGCCGCCCGTAGCGGCGATCTCGAGTCGGCGGTGAAAATGCTGATCGAGGCGGCGGACAGCGTGCCCAATCTGCAATTTCTGGTCAATGCCAGCAAGGCAATTTTCACGCTGCTGGCCCGCACCGGCTGGGATGAGGAAATGGCTGAACGGGGGCTATATTATCTGGAACAGGCGCAGGCAAAGGACATGCGCAACCCCAAAGTTATTTCTGCAAGGGAAGTGTACCTGCAGGTGGCTCACAAATTCGGCATCGAGGACATATCCAGGGGACATTCCTCGGGGAAAACGGGCGCCCAGACCAAACGGCACTAACAAAACGGTATCAATACCGAAGTGTCAGCGGAAGACGTTTTTTCACGAACCGGTATACCGGCAGCGTGGAAATTCTCAGTGTTCATCAGCCGCCACTTTTTCGAGCAGACGCAGCACTGGCGCCGGCAAGGCTGAAGATCCGGCGCAATCCATGGCCAGCCATTCCCACCCGGGTTCTTCCGCCACATGGCCCAGGCGCTCCACACGGCATAGCAGCGGTTTCATCAGCAAGCGGAAATGGCTGAAAACATGGCGGATTGGCGGCAACTCGCGCGAATCCCGCAAACGGTAGCCGCGCTGCCGGGCAAACTCCTCGGCCGCCTCGAATCCGAGCTCGGGAAAAGACAGCATGCCGCCCCAAATGCCCATCGGCGGCCGCCGCTCGAGCAGCACCTTCCCTCCGTCCGTCAGCAACAGCACATGCGCCGTTCGCGACGGTATTTTCCGCGCCGGTTTTTTCCCCGGCAACTCCTGTTGCCGCCCCTCGCGGAACGCGAGGCAAATTTCCCCGAGCGGACACTCTGCGCAGGCCGGCTTGCTACGCGTGCACAGCGTGGCGCCGAGATCCATCAACCCCTGCGTATAGGCTTCGATGTGTGCATCGGGCAACAGCGATTCGGCCAGCCCCCACATGTCTCTCTCGACTTTTGCCTCTCCGGGGTAGCCTTCGATGGCGAAACTGCGCGCCAGAACCCGCTTGACGTTGCCATCGAGGATGGCGGCGCGCGTGCCATAGGCGAAAGCGCTGATCGCCGCAGCCGTCGACCGGCCGATGCCCGGCAGTTCGGCCAGCTGCGCCGGATCGCGCGGGAAGACGCCGGCATGGTCGGCGACGACCGCCCGGGCACAACGGTGCAGGTTGCGCGCCCGGGCGTAATAGCCGAGTCCGGCCCACAGGGGCAGCACGTCTTCAAGCGGCGCACGCGCCAGCGCTGCGACGTCTGGGAAACGTTCGAGGAAACGCCGGTAGTAGGGAATCACTGTCGCCACCTGTGTCTGCTGCAGCATGATTTCGGACAACCAGATGCGATAGGCATCCCGAGTGTTCTGCCACGGCAGATCGTGACGCCCCCCACCTTGCTGCCAGCGGATCAGGCGGGAGGCGAAAGATTCAGCGGGATCGCTCATGTCAGCAACGGGAATGCCCGCAACGGTAATATAATGGTCTCGGATCATTCAAGCGCTATGAATTCCAAAATTATCCGGCCGCCGATCTTAGCACGCAGCACTTGCCACCGAGCCCACGATGAATCAGACAACTCCCCTTGCCGCTCCCGCGGAACCGTCCGCGCAAGCCAGGCCCGTCTCCGGCGAATCGTCCAGCCGCGACTTCCGCAGCACGCTGGGGCGCTTCGCCACCGGCGTGACAGTCGTGACGGCACTGGCCTCCGACGACCAGCCGATCGGCGTGACGATCAGTTCCTTCAACTCGGTGTCGCTGGATCCGCCGCTCATTCTCTGGAGCCTGTCCGTGGACTCGCCCAAACTGGAGAGCTTCAGGCAGGCCAGCCATTTCGCGGTCAACATCCTGGCTGCCGGCCAGCGGAACATATCCAACCGTTTCGCCTCGCGCGATAAAGACCGTTTCGCCGATCTGCCGGTGCTGGAAGGGCTGGGGGGCATTCCGTTGATCGGGGGCTGCTGCGCCTGGTTCGAATGCGCCAATGAAACGCAATACCCGGGCGGCGATCATCTTATTTTCATCGGTCGAGTCGAGCGTTTCGCCCAGGGCGAGGAAACGTCGCCGCTACTCTTTTTTAATGGAGCCTATCGCCAGATCGATTTTACCGCCGGTTGAACCGACTGTTCTTAGCGCATATGGCAAAAAGGGAAGCTCAGGCTTCCCTTTTTGCTGCCAATGGATATTCCCGTACCATTTTAAGACTTTGCCGGGGTATGAGCCGTTTTCTTGGCTGTCTTCTTGGCCGTCTTGGTGGACTTGGCTGCAGTCTTCTTGGCATGGGGTTTGGCCGCTGGGGCTGTTACCTCGGTAGACTTGTCGGCGGGCGCGGCAGCCGGTGCCTGAGCGTAAACGGCGGTTCCGAAAGCGGCGGCGATGGCAAGCACGGCAATTTTCTTCAGCATGTTGATTCTCCAAGCGTTAATAGTGAAAACTCAGCCGCTTCGCATATGCCAGCGTCGCGGCCTTGCTACCATTAACGCGGAAGTCGATCCGCCGATATCCAGCGTTGCGTAACATAATGTAAATAAATGTTTCCGCTTCGCATTTTTTCGGCGGCTGCGCAGCCGATCCCCGTCGGTTTTCGATTCAGGCAATAGGTTCCGGCAAGGCAACGCCATAGCGATTCGCCGCCGCCAACAGCCCCTCCATGGCCTTGGGGGTGATGTCGATGCCCGAGGACTCCGCCTCGCGCATGCGCCGCTGGGCCATTTCTCCCGGCATGCGCACCGGATTGGCCGGGTCGAGCGGCGTCGTCTCGTGGCAGCGTCCGGTCAGGTAATCCATCTGCCGCAGGAAAGCCTCGCGGCCGGCGAACGCGGCCGGGTCGAGCAGTTGCAGGAAGACGTTGGCGCCCCAGCGCTTCTCACTGTCCGGCCGGCCGAAGCCGCCCAGGCCGCCCGTCAGCATCTCCACCATCAGCGACAGGCCAAAACCCTTGTGCCCATACTCGCGCCCGCCCAGCGGCAAAAGCGTGCCGTTCGCGCCGGGATCGAGCACGTGTGGATCATTGGTCACATTCCCGCCGCTGTCCATCAGCCAGGGATATGCGAACGGCGTGTCGGCTGCCGACTTTTGCCGCGCCATGCCAACGGTGGTGATCGACGTGCTGACGTCGATCCAGACCGGCGCCTCCGTGCCCGGGTAGCCGATGGCGATGGGATTCGGCGTAAACAGCGGTTCCTTGCCGCCATAGGGCGCAATGAAACCGAATGCCGGATCGGAACAGGCCAGGATGATCGCCAGCCCCCTATCGGTCGCCTGCTTGAGCAGCGTGGCAAGGCAAGCGATGTGGTGGCTCCGGCGGATCACGCAGGTCACCGTGCCGTGCTGCGCCACGCGTGCGGCGGCCTGATCGATGGCCCGTGAAACCAGCCATGGGCCGGGCAGATAATTGCCGTCCCAGACGAACACGGCGCCCAAATCGCGCACCACCTCCGGCTCGCCCTGTTTGGCCATCAACCCTTTTTCAAGCTGCTCGATGTACTGCGGGCAAAGCGCCAGGCCGTGCGTGCGCTGTCCCACCATGTCGCCGGCCACCAGCACGGCGGCGACGGGCCGCGCCTTGGCGGCGTCCATACCGGCTGCCACGAACAGGGTTTCGGCGAATTGCCTGAGCGAATCCACGCGGTAACGCTTTGTCATTCTTATCTCCGTAAAATGTTGGTTGCCGGCCCCGACCGGCAGCATACAAGCCATGCGACCTGGGCAAAGATGCTATTGTATCGGCTTATTTTTCCCTCGACGCCGCGATTCGCCGCAAAAACATTCCGCCATGCCGTACTCCATCCCGGCCGCCTATTTCGGCATTCTCCTGATCTGGTCGACCACGCCGCTCACCATCCAGTGGAGCACCCAGGGCGTCGATTTCTCCTTCGCCGTGCTGACGCGCATGATCATCGGCCTGGCAGTCTCCGTGGCGTTGCTGGTATTCGGCCGTACGAAATTCCCATTCCATCCGCGTGCCCGTCTGGCCTATGCGGTCGGCGGGCTGGCCCTGTTCGGATCAATGGCGCTGAGCTACTGGGCCGCGCGCTATATCCATTCCGGCCTGATCTCGGTCATGTTCGGCCTCTCTCCGCTGATGGCCGGCATCATGTCCACCATCCTGCTCGGTGAAAAATCGCTGACTCCCGGAAAAACCGCTGGCCTGCTCCTCGGCATCACCGGCCTTGCCGTCATTTTTCTCGAAGGCGACGCCCTGGGCGGCGAACACTTCCTGGAAGGGTTGATCGCCATGTTCTTCTCGGTATTCTTCTACTCCGCCGGCCTCGTCTGGCTCAAGCACATCAACGACGACAGCCCGCCGCTGGCGACAACCGTCGGCGCGCTGTCGACGGCGACCGTGCTCTTCGCGCTGCTCTGGCTGGCCACGAACACCGGCATGCCTGAATCGGTCCCGCTACGCTCAGGTGCGTCCATCGTTTACCTCGGCGTTTTCGGCTCCGCGCTGGCCTTCACCCTGTACTACTACGTCATCAAGCACCTGCGCGCCACAAAGATCGCGCTGACCAACATCATCACCCCGGTCGCCGCACTGATGCTCGGCAACTGGTTCAATAACGAAAGCATCACGCCCAATCTCTGGTCGGGCACCACGCTGATCCTGCTCGGACTGGCGGCCAACCAGCCCGAACTGGTGCAGCCGTTGCTGCGCCGCTTCGTGAAAACAGACGATAAAAAACGCGCTGGCGATGCTTGAGCAAAACCGCGAAAGACGCGCCCGGCCAAGCCCCCGCCCTCCCCGGTGAAATCCCGCCTGAAGACGGCGCTATGAGCGCCGCCCCTTTTTCACGCCGATGAGGCGCGGCGTTCAGCGTCCAGAAACAGCACGTTGTTCTCGAGATGGATGTGCTGCATCAGATCTTCCCGCAGGCGCACCAAGCCGGCATAGAGCGCGCGCCAGGTAGTGCATGCGTCGGCGGGCGCGGCAATGCCGTTGGTCAGCCGCTCCAGTTCGGCCAGCCCTTCGCCGTGCTGATCGTGCTCGAAACGCATCATGTGGATCGGCGGCTGCACCATGGCGTAATTCCCGCCCAGCAGCATCGGGAACAACACCTGTTCTTCCTTCGCCATATGGCTGAGCAGTTCCCGATGCATGGTTTCGAGATGCTCGGACAAACCGGCGGGGCAATCCGGGCGCTCGGCGTGCACTTTTTCCACGCGGCGCGCCAGCCGGATCAGCTCCGGCAAATCTTCGCGATGCCGCTCGTGAAAACGCCGCAAAATATGGGCGATCAGTTCTTCCGCCGGTGCTTCCCGCCAATCCCGCCCTTCCGGCGCGGCGTTCAGCAAGTGCGCCAATTCGTCCTGCACTTTCTGCGGATCGACTCGCCGCTGTTCGGCCGCTTCGCGCAGGCTCTTGTGTCCGCCGCAACAAAAATCGAGTCGGTGGTTATGAAATACCCGGGTCGCTCCCGGCAACGCACAGGCAAGTTGGCCAATCGGTTGTTCAAGCAGGTTCATTATGCAATCCTCTCTAGGTAGATACGAACAATTGTTAGCAATCCTCATGCCCATGTGTAACAGCATGATTAATAAAGAGGAGATACAAATTGGGTGATTTTTACCTTATCATAGAAAGGTAAAAATCACCCTGAAAGGTAGTTTATACCGTGATAACGCACTTGCTTCTGGCAGATCTGGCTACGGAATTGCCGCATGCCGTTCGCCTGCAACGCCTGGTCAACGCCGTCCGCGCGCATTTCGGCTGCGGCGCCGTCGGCTTGCTGAAGATGGAAGGCGACTGCCTGCGTCCGGTGGCCGTTGAGGGACTGGTTCTTGAAACGCTCGGGCGCCGCTTTGTCGTTGCCCAGCACCCGCGCCTATCGGCCATTCTCGCCAGCCGGGCGCCGGTCCGTTTCCCACCGGGAAGCCCGCTTCCCGACCCTTATGACGGGCTGCTCGACAATCATCAGGGAGAGCCGCTGCCGGTGCACGATTGCATGGGGATCAGCCTGTTCCCGGACGGCAAACTCTGGGGGGCGCTCACCCTGGACGCGCCAAGCGGCGACATTTTCGACGAGGCCGCCCGCAACGGCTTGGCGCAGTTGGCGCTGACGGTAGAAACAGCGATCCGGATCACCCGGCTCGAAGAAGAAAACCGCAGCCTGCGAAGCGGCATGGACAATCACCGGCTTTTGGCCATGGACGGCAATCCTGCCGATGAGCCGGCCATCGTCGGGCAAAGCCGGCCGCTGCTGGAGGCATTGCACGAACTCGACGTGGTCGCCGCTTCGGAACTCCCGGTCCTGCTGCTGGGCGAAACCGGCGTCGGCAAGGAGCTGTTCGCGCGCCGCCTGCACCGGCTCTCGCCCCGTGCCGACAAACCGCTGGTACAGGTCAACTGCGCCGCCCTGCCGGAATCGCTGGCCGAAAGCGAATTGTTCGGACACGTCAAAGGCGCATTCTCGGGCGCCACCGGCGAACGGGCCGGACGGATCGAAGCTGCCGACGGCGGTACGCTGTTCCTCGACGAAGTGGGAGAACTGCCTCCGGCCGTTCAGGCCAAGCTGTTGCGCACGCTGCAGAACGGCGAAATCCAGCGCCTGGGCGCGGACCAGCCGCATAAAGTCGATATCCGCGTCATCGCCGCCACCAACCGGCCGCTGCCCGAGCGCGTCCGCGCCGGGCACTTCCGCGCCGACCTATACCACCGGCTGTCCGTCTATCCCGTAAGCATTCCGCCTCTGCGCGAACGCGGCAATGATGTCCTGCTGCTGGCCGGCAATTTTCTGGAGATCAACCGAACCCGCCTGGGCGCACGCAGCCTGCGCCTCTCGCCGCATGCGGAAACGGCGCTGTGCGCTTACGCCTGGCCGGGCAACGTCCGCGAGCTGGAGCACGTGATCAGCCGCGCGGCCCTGCGCGCTATTCATCGTGGAGAGGAAAATCACGGAATCGTCACGCTGGACCCCGAACACTTCGACCTCGACCTGCACAGCGCCGAGCCGCTATCGGCCAGTCTTTCACCCGAGGAAGCGCCGGCCGTTGCCGGCCTGCCGCTCAAGACCGCGCTGGATGCCTACCAGCGCCAGTTCATCCGCCGCACGCTGGACAACTGCGGCGGCAACTGGGCCGCCGCCGCACGGGCGCTCGACATCGATGCGAGCAATCTGCACAAGCTGTCGCGGCGGCTGGGGCTGAAAGACAGACAACAGTAACGATGCGACATCATTTCCCCGACAGCATCGCCTTCATTGCCGCCAGGCGCGCCGAGCTGCTGGCCTTGTCCGGCATCGCGTCGGACTTGCCGCCGGAGAAACGCAAGTCCTCCTTGCCCATTTCCGCGATGAAACGCGACGGTTCGCAGGGAATCAGTTCACGCCCCTGCTTGCGGCGCTCGCTGTAACTGATGTGCAGGGAGCGCTGCGCGCGCGTGATGCCGACGTACATCAGCCGGCGCTCTTCCTCGAGTTTGGCGGGGTCCAGCGATTCGCGGTGAGGCAATACGCCTTCCTCGACGCCGATCAGGAAGACGTGCTTGAATTCCAACCCCTTGGAGGCATGCAGCGTGGATAGCTGGACGGCATCGATCTGGCTACCGTCGTCCTGCTTGTCGAGCATGTTGATGAGGGCGATCATCTGCGTGAGTTCGAGCAGTGTTTTTTTATCCTCCTCGCTCTTTTGCGTCAGCCAGTCGACGAGTTCGCGCACGCTCTCCCAGCGCGCCTGGGCGACGCGGCGCTCTTCCTCGCCGAAGAGCCAGGCCTCGTAGCCGATGGCGGCGAGCATTTCCTCCATCACCTGTCCGGCCGGCTCTTTCGCCGCGCGTTGTTCATAACGCTGGATGAAGCGGCAGAAATCCTGCAGCGGAGCCAGCTGGCGCGGCTGCACGCGCTGCGCGAAGCCTTCCTCGAAAGCTGCGGCGAAAAGCGAAAGATGGCGTTCGCCGGCGTACTTGCCAAGCGCCTCCAGCGTCGTGCTGCCCACACCGCGCCGGGGCGTCGTCACGGCACGGATGAAGGCCGGGTCGTCGTTGCCGTTGGCCAGCAGCCGCAGGTAGGCAGTGATGTCCTTGATCTCGGCCTTGTCGAAAAACGATTGCCCGCCGGAGAGCAGATAGGGAACGCGGTGGTTGCGCAAGTGCTGTTCGAGCGCGCGCGCCTGGAAGTTGCCGCGGTAAAGGATGGCGTAATCGGAAAAACGGCTGCGGTGCTCGAAGCGGTGCGCCTGCAGTTTCAGCACGACCTGCTCGGCCTCCCGTTCATTGTCCTTGCATATGCTGACGCTGATCGGCTCGCCCTGGCCGAGGTCGGACCACAGTTTTTTGTCGAACAGTTTTTCGTTGTGCTCGATCAGCGCGTTGGCCGCCTTGAGAATACGCACCGTCGAACGGTAATTTTGTTCGAGCTTGATCAGCTTGAGGGCGGGGTAGTCGCGCGGCAGGCCGCGCAGGTTTTCGATGTCCGCGCCGCGCCAACCGTAGATGGCCTGGTCGTCGTCGCCCACCGCCGTGAATGCCGCGCGAACTCCGGCGAGGAGTTTGAGCAGACGGTACTGGCAGGCGTTGGTATCCTGGTATTCGTCGACCAGCAGGTAGCGCAGGCGGTTCTGCCACTTTTCGAGCACCGCCGGATGCTGCTCGAACAATTCCACCGGCAAGACGATCAGGTCGTCGAAGTCGACCGCCTGATAGGCCTTGAGCGTGGCCGCGTAACTCGCATAGGCCTGCGCGGCTAGCTTTTCCGTGTCGTTTTCCGCGTCGCGCATCGCTTCGTTCGGCGACACCAGCGCGTTTTTCCAGTTCGAAATCAAGGTCTGCAGGCGGCGGATCGTCGCTTTGTCGGCGCTGCCGGCGAGGTCTGAAACGATGCCGTAACAGTCGGTCGCGTCGAAAATCGAAAACTGCGGCTTGTAGCCTAGCGCCTTGGCCTCCTCGCGCAGAATGCGCACGCCAAGTGAATGGAAGGTGGAGATCGTGAGGCCGGCCGGTTTATCCTTGAGCAGTTGGCCGACGCGCTCCTGCATTTCGCGCGCGGCCTTGTTGGTGAAGGTGATGGCGGCAATGTTCGACGGGCTGAAACCGCAGTCGTTGATGAGATAGGCAATCTTCTGGGTAATGACGCGCGTTTTGCCGGAACCGGCGCCGGCCAGAACCAGCAAGGGACCGTCGAGATAGCGGATGGCTTCGCGCTGCGGAGGATTGAGGTGAGCGGACATCGGAAAATGACGAACAATTGCCGGAAGCGGGGATGCTGCCCACTCCGTTTTTTCAAAAAATCAGCGATATAAATACGGCAGGAGCAGCGCCACGATCAGCAGCGAGGCAATCAGCGTCAGCAGCCAGTTCTGCCGCCGCTGCATCGCCGCCAGTTCGGCCAGGGCCGGCGCCAGGTTGGCAGGCTCCCGGCGGCTCAATGCCTGATGCATGAGGCGCGGCAGTTGCGGCAGGCTGTTGGTCCATAGCGGCGCCTCCTTCTTCAACCCGCGCACCACGGCGCGCCAGCCGAGCTGCTCGCTCATCCAGCGCTCCAGGAAGGGCCTCGCGGTTTTCCACAAATCGAGGTTCGGATCGAGATCGCGGCCGAGCCCTTCGATGTTGAGCAGGGTTTTTTGCAGCATCACCAGCTGCGGCTGGATCTGAATGTTGAACCGCCTCGAGACCTGGAACAGGCGCAGCAGCACCTTGCCGAAGGAAATGTCCTGCAGCGGCCGATCGAAAATCGGTTCGCACACGGAGCGGATGGCCGATTCGAACTCGTCGACGCGCGTATCCGGCGGCGCCCAGCCGGCCTCGATGTGCGCGGCGGCAACGCCTTTGTAGTCGCGCCGGAAAAAGGCCACGAGATTCTGTGCCAAGTAGTCCTTGTCGGCATCGGTCAGTGTGGCGACGATGCCGAAATCCAGCGCGATGTATTTCCCTTTGTTCTCCCCGTCGATGGCCACGAGAATATTTCCGGGATGCATGTCGGCGTGGAAAAAACCGTCGCGGAAAACCTGTGCGAAAAAGATTTCGACGCCGGCGTGCGACAACTCGGTCAGGCTGACCCCGGCGTCGACCAGTTCAACGGTATGGCTGATCGGAAGACCGCGCATGCGGTCCATGACCATCACCGTGGTCGTGCAGAAATCCCAATAGACTTCCGGCACCAGCAGCAGCTTCGAATCCGTGAAATTGCGGCGCAGTTGCGAACAGTTCGCCGCCTCGCGCATCAGGTCGAGCTCGTCATAGAGATATTTGGCGAATTCGGCGACCACCTCGCGCGGTTTCAGGCGCCTGCCGTCCGACCAGACCTTTTCGAGCAGGCCAGCTGCCGTGTCGAGCAAGGCCAGATCATGGGCGATGATATTTTCCATGCCGGGACGCAGAATCTTGACGGCGACTTCATGCCCGCCGTCCCCCGGATGCAATCTGGCGAAATGCACTTGCGCTACCGAAGCGCTGGCCTCCGGCACCTCGCTGAACTCGGCGAACACCTCGCTGGCCGGTTTGCCGTAAGCCGCCTTGACCTGCTGGTGCACGAGTGCTGCCGGAAAAGGCGGCACGCGGTCCTGCAACTTGGCCAATTCGTCGGCGATGTCCACCGGCAGCAGATCGCGGCGCGTCGACAGCACCTGCCCGAACTTGACGAAAATCGGCCCCAGATCCTCCAGCATCTGCCGCAGCCGCACCGCACGCGGCTTGTCCAGCTTGCGCCGCAGCCCGCTCCAGCGATACAGCGCCGCCAGTTTACCGGTCGGCTCATGCTCGATGAGCAATTCATCGATGCCGTGGCGGTGAACGACGCTGAAAATCTTGATGAGGCGGAAAAGGCGCATGTGATCAAAGGGGAGTTTCGCAAAGGTGGGAGTTTATCCTGATTCGGGCGGGCAGGCCCGATCCTCGCCACGGTTTTCATGGTTTTTGGCGAAACCCCGGAAAAGCGTAACAACCACGCGATGGCAGCACTTTATGGAAATCGGGGACCGATCCTTGCGAACCGGCCCCCTACATGCTTTTTATGGCGTAAACGTATCCCCAAGGACCATCCCTTCGCGCCGCGGGTCGGCGCCGCCGGACAATACCGGCGTTCCGTCGATCGCACTGCGAACGATCGCGCTCAGGCCGCTCGACTGCGCACCGGTGCTAAGGGTGTGCCCCAGCGCTTTCAGGCCGGTGAGCAGCGGATCGTTGTCGCCGGCAGATCCGCCAGCCGGCGTGCTGATATCGATGTTGGGATGCTCGCTGCCGACGGACACGACCTTGTTGTTCCCGTTGCTGGCGCCAAAATCGACCATCGATACCGCTTGCTGGGCGTCCATTTTCCAGTCCAACACGCCGACCAGGGTCTTGACCACGTACTGAATAATGGCCGCACCGCCCGGCGAACCGGTTGTCATATAGAACTCGGCACGCGAACCATCGGCACTCCGCTTGAACACCAGCGTCGGCGCCATCGAACTGCGCGGGCGCTTTCCAGGCTGCAGGCGGTTGGCGACGGGGACGTTGGCGCTGTCCGTCGGAGCGGCGTTGAAGTCGGTCAGCTGATTATTGAGCAGAAAGCCGTTCGTCATATGGTAGGACCCGAGACCCGCCTCGATCGTGGTGGTCATGGCGACGACGTTGCCGTATTTGTCGACCAGCGAGAGATGGGTCGTTCCGTTCTCCACACCCGCCGACGGCGCCAACGGCACAGCCCCGAGATCACCGGCGGCTACGGGCGTCGCCATCGCTGTCACCGTACTGATCAGGTCCGCGCGTCGGCGCAGATAGGGTTTGTTCAACATGGTGTCCGCATTGTCCCCCGGCAGGCTGATGAAGTCCGTGTCGGCCACGTACATGTTGCGGTCCGCATAGGCCAGATTCTCGGCTTCGGCTATCAGGTGCACACCCATCACACTCGGCTTGCCGCCGTTGCTGTCCATCGCTGTCGGAGCATAGCGCGACATTTCGAAGTTCTCGAGCATCCCCAAGGTCTGCGCGACAGCGATGCCTCCTGACGAAGGAGGCGGCATACCGCAGATTTCGTACTCGCGATAGGTGGTGCAGATCGCCGTGCGTTTCTTGGCGCGATAATTCGCCAGATCTTCCAGGGTGGTCACCCCGGGCGTGGTCTCGATGGTATCTGAAAAGGTATTCTGGATCTTGGCTACTATCGCCCGGGCAATCGGGCCGTCCTTGTAGAAGGCATCGGCGCCCTGATTAGCCACGGTGGTAAAGACTTCTGCCAGCGCCGGATTCTTGATCAGGGTATTGACCGCGCGCGGCGTACCGTCGGCGTTCAGGAAATACGCCGCCATTTCAGAGTCGCGCTTGATATTGGTCACGGTCGACGAACTGGCAATCGACGCCGCCATGCGCGGCGGGATCGCGAAACCGTCGGTAGCCAGCTTGATCGCCGGTGAGAAAAGATCCTTCCAGGCCATCTTGCCATGCTCGCCATGCGCCAGTTCCAGCATCCGCAAGGTGCCCGGCGTGCCGATCGAGCGGCCGCTACGAACGGCATTAGGCACTGGTGCAGTCTGGTCCGTGTCGGATTTCCAGCGCAGGTAGTTCTCGGTAGCCGCGGCCGGCGCCGTCTCACGGCCGTCGTAGGCCACCACCTTCTTGGATTCCGCGTCGTAGTACAGGAGGAAGGTACCGCCGCCTATCCCGGACGACTGCGGCTCGACGAGGTTGAGCACCATCTGTGCGGCAACGGCCGCATCGACGGCGGTGCCGCCGTCTTTCAACACGTCACAGGCCGCCTTGGTCGACACCGGATTGTTGGTCACCGCCATGTAGGTTTTGGCATAGACCAGATTCTTGGGCATGTAGCCCGTAGCCACTTCCGGCGCTCCCGGAGCACCCGGCAGGATCACCACTTCTCCGCCTGTGGTGCCGTCCAGCTCGCAGCCATAAACCACTTCGGGAGGCTCCGGTTGCACATCAGGAGGCGTTACCGGCCCGACAATATGCGAACCGCCGCCACCGCCGCCGCAAGCGGCCAGCAAAAAGGCAGTAAGCACTACGTGAAGATGTTTTTTCTGAAAACGCGCGCGCAGTGCCTCTAGCGCTGTGTTACTTGTCATGATTCCCTCTCCTTTGACTCTGTCTTGTTAAATGAAGGAAATGCCACTTCTTTTTACCAACAGTAGCTGCACGGGCTATCCACGGCGAGTATGCAAACCCTGATCATCGGGATTTCCGTCCTCGACGAGCGATGCCGGGATGCTCGGTTAAGTGGCGTTCACTGCCGATTTCTGCTCAACGTATTCTCCCTGTTGAGTGAACTTCCACTTTATTCAGCTTACTCTATTTTTTATGATAGGTTGAAAAAACTGAGCATGACAGATCGCGTGATTTGACGCTGAGATAACGCGTTTGATGCCTTCGCTATTGGACTGGTATTCGGTGCGGCTCTCCAGCGTTATCATCTCCGCCGGGCTCTTCTATTCGATAAAGCACCCAATGAATCATGAATAAGAAAAAAGCGACGCTCATCGGCATGAGCGCCATTCTCCTGTGGAGCACCATGGTCGGGCTGGTCCGCGCCATCAGCGTGGAATTGGGGCCGGTCGG
>JAVBSG010000212.1:0-18053 GCA_031547245.1 Propionivibrio sp. | reverse complement strand
TCGGTCGCCATCGTTTCTCCACCAATTTCTCTGAGGTTTTATTACCCGTTATTTTAATTTCTCGGAGATTTCAACGCAGAAAAAATAGCTTCAAACCCAGAAAATTTAAGGCATCCAGGATTTTTGCAGGGACGACTACATCGTATCCTCCGCAAGAGTCTGCCCTGTTGATCTGTCGACTATCCTGATAGACGAATCCGCCATCCAATGACCTCCCCCTTTTCCCGAAGGAGCCGGAACTTTGCGGCCAGTTTCGCCAAGACGCAATTCATAGCGTGATTGAATTTCCGAATCGACCAGCCATTTTTCGTTTGTGCATATGTAACGCCGGATTTCTTTTTCGTACCCCTTTTTCTCTGCAGAATACTTACCGTCATATATGCCTTCCAAGCTTCTCAGACCGGTTATCTGGCATAGCAATATATTTTTACGCATAAAATTAAACAGTTGAAATGCATTGAACTGCACCTTGTTACCGTTAAAGTTTTTTTCGATATGTACCACAAGGGAAGCATCATTGCTGTGCTGCGCTCTGGAATAAATAATTCGCTTTCCGTCTTTGCAGTACTTTCCAAACGCTTCGCGGTTCTGGATTTCACGGTTTCTTGTTTCCTCCAAAATCCGTTCGTTGCGAATATTGTTAAAAAGGCGGACTGAGGAAACCAAGGCTACGGGAACAACAATGTAGGCAACGAATGTCCACGACAAAAAGCGTTTGTGTGAACTTTCCTTAGATAATACGATTAACAGCGGCAGTACAATCAATCCCAGTAAATACATAGACCCATATAGGATCAAACCACCCAGATCGAAGTAGAGGGGAGCTGCCGCAGCAGAATCTTGTGTGAACAGTAGCGCCGCACAAATGCCAAAAATCCCAATTGGCGCAACAGAGTGTTTTTGATCATACATGGCTAGCGCTAGCGAAATCGTAGAAGAAGTAAGTGATTTAGTAGAGGCACAGAACAGCAAGAGATACTCTACTCATTCTGCGGAAAGGCCACCACAGGGAAAAACCGCTCGAATAAATCAACGAAAAGCCCTCTCGGAAACTTGCGGCGAAAACTTTGGAGATTGTTTGGCTTTTCCTGTCTCGTTGGGCATGCAATACTGTTACACGAAGTGTACAGTCAAAGCATACAATGCCTTGGTTTTACTTTGGATAGTCTGACATCTGCGAAATCGCTCCAATTCGCCGCCACTCCCACCCTGATAGCCGGCAGCGGGCCTACAGCCACCCGGCAACCCTCCATGCGGAGGCTCCCCCTACTCCCGCGTCCACTTATCCGCCGAAGCCTCAGCCTGTTGCCGGATCAGTTGTTCCCGAATAGCGCGGGCGCGGGCTTCGGCGGCGCGGCTGGCGGCGAGCAGGCGGTTGCGTTCTACGACGCTGAGCGCCGAGAGCCGGTCGGCGGCCTGCTCGGGGGTCTCCCCGGCGGGGCGGTAGTTCAGCCGGGCGAGGCAGAGCCGCGCCAGTTCCTCGCGGCGGTCGGGGTCGCTCGCGAATTTCTGCGCCGGCGTTGCCGCCGCGAGTTCGCGTGCCGCCTCATCGAGGAGCGCCGTCAGCTCCTCGACTGCGAGGCCGGCGCTGGCGAACCATTCGTCGGCGAGCAGCCAGGACATCACCAGCACGAGCGTGAGGCGGTTGCGGTCGGCGCGGGCATCGCGGCCGCGGAACGTTTCCAACCGCTCCGGGGAAAGGCGGCGGGCGATTTTCGCCATCAGGTCGTTGACCACGGCGGACACGGCGATCTGCCCGCTGTTGCCGATGCGCGGCTCGCCGAGGAAATCGGGCGGCGTGTCGGAAAGGCGGCGCAGCAGCGTTTCGAGAGGAGGACCGGCGTTATTCATGGCTCATCCGGGGAATTTGGCGGAAACCTGGGGAAAAGGCGGGCGGCGGTCATGCGTAATGCCTCCGGCTGAAGGCGCGGGCGAAGTCGACGAGGTCCTCCATGCGGGAGATGGCTGAGATTTCCCAGCCCTGCTCCCGGCTGGCGCGTTGCAGTACGCGGGAGTGAGCCCAGCTTTCCTGCTCCCAGTCGGCGGAGATGTTCAGCGCCATGGAGCCTCCCCCGCCGGCGGCGGCCAGCGCCCTGGCGGAAACGTCCCAGCCGTTGTTGCCTTCCTCGTCCTTGTCGAACATGGTGACGATGCCGTCGTCCGAGATCATCAGGATGTGCGCCGGACGGCGGCGTTCGGCGCGTTCGCAGAAGGTCTGGCGCAGCCGGTGGATGGGAAAGCAGGTGCCGCCGCCGAAAAAACCGGTCAGCACCCGCAGGATCGCCCGTTCGTCGCGGATGAAGCCGGGCGTGTGCATGTATTCGCGCTTGCCGCTCCACAGCGTCGCCTGCACGCCGGCGCCGGCGCGCAGGGCCGAGAGCGCGATGATGGCGCCGGCCAGGCTGAGCCAGGAGATCTGCGACTGGGGGTTGGGCATCGAGCCGGAACTGTCCACGTAGAGATCGAGGTCCACGGGCTGGCGGTCGCGGCGGCTCCCCTCCTCCTGGCCGTACAGCCGGCGGACCGTCGTCAGCCCCGGAATGGTGTGGGGCGACTGCATGGCGGTCTGCAGCCAGTCGATCTCATCCAGCGGATCGCCGATCTCCCAGGGCTCCAGCCCTTCGGGCAGGGGCTCCGGCGAATCGGGAACATGGCGCTCGGGAAACGGCACGAGGAAGGGAATGGCGCGCTCCCGGTAATAGCGCACGGCCATGTCGTGTGCGTCGAGGCGGATGCCGGCGCTGCGCAGGATTTCGCCGTATTCGAAAGGCTCGCGCGCCTGGCCGCGCGACGGTTGCGCGGCGGATTGCGGCGAAGCGGGGCCGCCGCCCTGGGCTTCCTCCTCGCCGGTGATGCGGGAGTCCTCCGCCGGGTGGACGGCGTCCGCCAGTTCCTCGGGTTCGATGTCGATGCCGCCGTAGGGCTCGCAGCCCGCGGCCGCATCCGCCGTATCCAGCAGCGGCTGGAAGGCCTGCCGCGAGGCGTATGCATCTTCCACCAGATAGTGCAGCAGCAGGGCCGCGAAGCGTCCGGCGCCGGTCATCCAGTCGTTGGCATAAACGCGGACGAGGCGCGCGCCGAGCCAGGCGTCGCCCTCGGCGCGGTCGTCGCCGGGCCGCGCCCCGAGGTCGCCCTTGGGCAGCCGCCAGAGGTTCTCGTAGATGCGCAGGTAGAGGTTCCAGACGGCGGCGCGGCTTCCATCGCCCGCGCGGCGCGAGAGCCGCCGGTAGATGTCGGCGAGGCGCAGGCCGGACTGGCGCTGCAGGCGGTCGTTGATCAACAGGTCGGCGTAGAGGTTGGCCACCATCGGCGCATAGCTCTCCAGCGTCGGCAGCCCGCGGCGGATGCGCGCCAGCAGGCGGACATGGTCGGTGACGGTGGCCGGCGCCAGCACGTGGTGGCCGATTTCGTGCGCGAGAATCTCGACGGCATAATCTTCCAGCCCCAGCTCGGCCACGGCCTCCAGATCGACCACGACGCTCTGGTCGCGCAGGCGGATCATCGCAAAACTGCCTTGCAGTCCCTCCGCCGCCGCCCGGACGTGCGTTTCGCACAGCAACGCTTCGTGCAGGCGGGTGTGCCGGCTCCAGATGTCGATCGCCCGCGGCCAGGCGGCCTGCCAGCACCCGATCGGCGAAGCGGATGGAGCGTCGGCGCCGGTCATGGCAGCGGATACAGCCGGATGCGGTGCGAGTGGGGCGAGGTTACCGCCGCCGTCGTTGCGTTGCAGACGACGGACAGCCCTTCCGGCGGCCAGTCGAGGTCTACGGCGCGCTCTGCGAAAACGAGGCGGCTGCCCTGCAATTGCGGCGCGGCAGCCCTGGCGGCCGGCGGCGGCGAGGCGAACTCCGCGGCGCTGGCCGGATGCAGCACCGCGCCCCAGGCGTCGGCGATCAACAGGCTGTGGCGGTCGGCGCTGCGCACCCAGAAGCCCTCTGCGCAGGCGCGCACTTCGGGCGGCTGCGTGAAGATGCCGCCGAACCCCGTGAAATCGCCTATCTCGCGCATCTTGATCGCATTTCCGTTGCCCGCCGCGCCGGGAATCCACCACGGATCGGCCGCGAAGCGTGCGCGCAGCTCCGCCCACGCGCTCCCCGGTTCGGCGCCCACCGCCACGGCCGCCAGCGCTTCGGGCAAGGCATCCGCCGCGGCAAGAGCGCCGGCCCGGAAGTGCGCCGCGCCCGAGCGCCAGGCCAGCAGCTTGCCGAGGTTCAGCAGTTCGTCGGGCGTAGCGGCCTGCGGGGCCAGCGCCTGCATATGCCGCAGCCATTCATCGCCGCGCAGGTCCGGATTGGCGGTGAAATAGCAGGCGGCGTTGCTCAAGGCCCCGAGCGTGCGTTCCGGCGCTTCGGCGATGAGCCGCGCCAGCGCCGGGAAAAGCGCCGTCCACACCCGCCCCACCAGCGAGGCGCGTGCCTGCGTGCCGACCAGCCGCTGGGTACAGAGCGCTATCCCAAATTCATAGGCCGCCTGCGCGACGGCGCTCGCCCGCTCCGGCGCGAGCGCGTGAACCTGCTCGACGATGGGATCGACGGCGGCCAGCACGAAAGCGCCGAAGGCTTCGCCGTCGAAACTTGGCGAGCGCCGCCGCGCTTCTGCCACCCGCTCGTTGAACCAGGCCCGGCGGTCGGCCAGGATGCGCGCGAAAGGCGCGGAAACGAAGGCGCTGGACATGATCCCGGCCTCTACTGGGCGCGCAGCCAGTGCAGGTAGTTGGTATAGCGCTGGTGCAGGTATTTCAACTTCTGCAGATCGTCGTACAGCGGGCCGTAGAGCTTGCGCCCGCGGCTCAGTTCGGCGACCAGGCGCTCGATGCGCGCCAGCCGCGCGCGCGTGTCCCGTTCGCTGACGCCGTCTAGCCCCAGGGAAAACTCGCGGGAGAGATCCTCCACCGGATCGTCGCGGTCGAGATCGAGGCGGTCGAATTCGTCGCACGACGAATCGAACAGCCGGCGCAGCCAGCTCAGCCGGTCGGTGCGGTAGGCGGCATTCTCCGGCACGTTGAAGAAGGGCGCTTCCAGGTCGGGCCGCAGCTTGTCGTGCAGCACGAAGGGCAGGATCTGGCGCACGTCCTCCAGCGTCACCGCGCCGTTGCCGCGGAAATACGCCAGCGCCTTGGCGAACACCAGGAGCGTCATCAGGTTGCGCACCGAAACGCCGTTCTTCGTCTGGCAGCCGAGGTCCTTCAGGCGGTCGCGGCCGTTGTCCGCGGCCACGACCTGCCCCCACTCGACGCCGGACAGGCGGGCCGTGTCCTTGGTCATGTACTCGAACTGCACGCCGGCGGTTTCGAACAGCTCGAACTGGCTGCAGAAGTATTCGAGCCGCCGCCTGACGGATTCGGGTACTTCCACCTCGCGGATTTCCCGGCCCATCCGGTCGATCTCCGCTTCGGAGAAAATAATCTCGCGCGGGGCCAGCTCCTCGGGCCGCGCATCCTCCTCGATGCGCAGCAGCAGATCGTTCAGGAAGCGCGGGTTGAACGCCAGCGCCTGGACGATGACGTCGATCCGGTCGCGCAGCGCCTCGATGACCTGGTAGGTGCCGCCGCCCTGGTCGTCGTTGGCCGTCAGGTACCACGCCGATTCCGGGCACTCGAAAATGTGGTTGAGCACCTCGGCGTAGTTGTCGCCCATGACGGTGAGCAGCGCGCTCTGCGTGCGCGTCGGAATGCGGTTGTACTCGTCGACGATCTTGACGCGCATCGACAGCCACGAACGCCAGGCGATGCGTATCTCGTCCATGCTTTTAGCATTCACCAGATCGGCCGGCAGCGGGTTGCCCAACAGGTCGGCGATGGTCATCTGCGGATGCCCGTGCTGCATCGCCCGGCGCACCTCGCGCACCGGGTAGCCGGCGAGGACGCCCATCAGCACGGCGCTGGCCGTCTTGCCCCGCCCCGGCCCGCCGACGAACAGGCATTTTTTGCGCGTGGCGAAGGTCAACAGCGGTAGCAGGATGAAACTGGAATAGCTCTGCGCCGACGGCAGCACCAGCGTGCGGCGCGTATCGCCGATCGTGTAGCGCTGCGACGGCCCGTCGTGGTATTCGATGTCGTAATGCGGGCTGATGATCGCGTTATTGACGATCCAGAAATAGGCCTGGCGCAGCTTTTCGTCGAGCGCGGCCTCGTCGCCCTCGCCGCCCGCCTCGCCGGCCTCGACCGGCCCGCGGTACAGATCGGCGACGTCGAACTGGCGGGGTTTTACCGTTGCGCCAGGATTGGTGGGCGCGCGCGAAATGCGCCGGAAGATATCGAAGGCTGACATGAGGCACCTGGATGGAGGGCGAAGGGCATTCGGTGAAAATCCGCAGCCGGCGTCAAGCCCTGCCCGCTGCGGGAAACGCTCAGCATACAGCCGGCGCGCGGGCTTGCAGATCGGCGCGCAGCCGCTCGCGGATCGGGGCGGCCGCCTCGCTCTGCAGGAAAGCCATCGTCGTCGCCGGCACGTAGTCGGCAAGGCCCGAGAGATCCCCCCGGCCGAGCATCTCCCGCACCCGCGAGGCGCTGATCACGCCCGCCGCGGCCTGCTTCCGCTCGACGATCTCCAGCGCGATGCCGTGCGCCGGCAGAATCCGCTGCATGGCCTCGTTGTAGCCGCCGGTCAACTGGCAGTTCGGCTCGGTGCCGACGAAGCGCCTGGTGATGCCGAAGAAGGGCGCGATTTTCGAGGCGAACAGCGTCACGTCGAGCTCCATCTGGATGCGCGCCACCGGATCGTCCCGCTTCAGGAAATAGGTCGGGAAGGTCGCGGCGCTGACGATGTAGCGCGACGTATCGAGCAGCACCGCGTTGGCGATGCCGCGAATCCCCTCCTCCACCAGCCGGTAGCGGACCTCGAACGGGAAGGCCGAGCGGTCCTCCTTGACGACGAAGACATACAGGTTATCCACACGCCGCGCCGCGTTCTCTATCAGGTAGCGATGGCCGTTGGTGAAGGGGTTGCAGTTGACGACCACGGCGCCGTTCGTTCCCGCCCGCTGCAGCGTCCGCTTCGACTCCAGCCACTTGGCGAGGCCCTTGCCGTATTCGAGCAGGGCCACTTTGTCCTGGCTGGCCAGCAGCGCGAAGTTCAATGCCTCGAAGGAGAAGACGTATTCGGGCTTGGTGTAAACAAACAGCGATTCGTGTCCGGCCCGCATACCGTCCATCACCAGCTCGGTCACCAGCTCGCCGAGCACCGCGCCGCCCTGATGCTCCGGCGCAACGGCAAACATTTTCAGGACATTGCCGGCGCGCGAACCGGTGGCCACGAGCCGCTCGTTCTCGTAGATGCCGAACATGGCATCGACGCCATCCTCGAAGGCCAGCCCGCTCTCCTCGATCAGCTCCCGGGCCATCTTCCGCTCGGATCTCTGGACCAGTTCAACAATCATGGTGAAACTCCCTCATTGCCGATTCCTCGCGCGCTTGCGCATTACACCGTTATTTTATAGCGGTTCGGGGGAAATGGATTCGGTTCGTGGAGGGCGAATGTGGCTGTGGAGAGCGGCGATAAATTCTTTTCCGTGCTCGGCGGTGGTTGGATTTTGATGCTGATTTTGGAATTCGTACGGAGACGGGATCGACGCGAGGACCCGCCATTCAGCCTTTGATGTCCCGAGTGGCCGCTTCCTCATCGAGCGAATTTGTGTTCCCTACCCGAAAGAGCCGTTTTCGTTTCGGCAATCAAGTGGCAGGTAACCGAAAGAAACAGCCGCACGACTCGATAACCGCAGAGCATTCTCAAGTGTGTGCAGCCGGGTAATAGGATCACACAGTCACGGCAGTCTGAACATGCTCCAAACCCAACCCTAACTCGGCAAGGATACTGACGTCAGGCGCCGATGGACGATAAATACGATGCTGGCAAACGCCGAGATCGGAATCGCCACGAAGATCAGTCCAATGGGCACGCGCAGCAATGGACTGAACTGTGACATGCCATCGATCGTATAAATAATCCCTTCGTACAACATCAGCCCCAGGAAAAGAAGACACAGGACATCCAGCAACTTATCCAGCATGTTCTTGGCTTGTGGCGAAATGTAGTCGCCGAGGACTGGCGTCGCGAGGTGGGAGTTGGTGTGAAATACCAACGCCATTCCCGTGAAAACGATAATGGCGAACCCGTAGACAACCAGGTCATCCAAGGGTAGCCAAGTGGTATGGAAGATGCTCCGCAGAACAATCTGGACAAATACGCTGACCGCCATGCTGACGATGGCCGCGACCATCAACACCGTGCATAAGAGGTGAAGCGCGCTGGCCAGTCCGCCAAGACTCGACACGAAGATCTTCTTCATAGCTTCACCATCCAAGTGACCATTCCCGGGAAAATCCATACCGCGACGCCGACCAGAAGCATGCCGATAATGAAGGGGATACCGCCCTTGGCGACATCCATGACCTTGACCTGCACCAGACTGGCGACGACGAAAAGGCACAGCCCGACGGGTGGCGTCACCAGACCCGTTGCCAGCACGATGAGCATGATCATCGTCGCCACCATGGGATCGATACCGTAGTGGATGATCAACGGATAGAGAATCGGTCCGATCATCAGGATGGTGATGTTGACGTCGAGGAACATCCCGCAAACAAATAGAATCGTGCACGCGGCGAGCATGAACATCAGCGGCGTCGTCGCGTAATGGAGCATGATTTCGCTGACCATCTTCGGCAGGCCGACCGTTGTGATGAAGAAGGAGAAAGCGCTCGCCGCGCAAACGACAAACATGATCGAAGCCGACATGCGCCCGGCGACAAGGAGGACGCGGCCAAGCTGGCGAAACGACAGTTCCTTGTAGATCCCCATGGTGACGAAAAGCGCATAAAAGACGGCGATGACCGAGGCTTCGGTCGGGGTGAAGAGTCCCGAAACGATGCCGCCGATAATGATCACGGGGGCGCCCAGGGCGAGCGACGCGTCCCAGGTGCTCTTGACGAGCCTGCTGAGCGATGGCCGTCGGAAATTGGGTTGATAGCCGTACTTGATGCAAAGACCTGTCGAAATGAGCATCGACACCAGCCCGATCAGAAGGCCCGGGAAGATCCCGGCCAGGAACAGATCGTTCAGCGACTGGCCGGAAATATAGGCCCAGACGATCATGGGGATCGATGGCGGAATAATCATCCCGACGGGCGAGATGGCCGCGGTGATGGTGGCACTGTAGATCCGCGAATAACCCGCTTTTTCCATCTGCGGGATCATCACCGATCCCACCGCGGAGGCGTCCGCCACCGCCGATCCGGAGATACCCCCAAAGACCATCGAGGCGGCGATGTTGGCGTTGGCGAGGCCGCCGGGAAGAAAACCGACCGCGGCATCGGCGAACTTCGCCAAACGCATGCTCAGCCCGCCCGATTCCATGATGGCGCCCGAGAGGATGAAGAAGGGGATGGCCAGCAGCGCGAAACTTTCAGTGCCGGCGACCATGCGCTGAATAACCACCAGCAGCGGGAAGTCCAGCAGCCACAAGCCCACCGCGCTGGCAAGCCCCAGCGCCACGGCGATCGGCAAGCCGAGAATCAAGAGCAACAACAGCAAGCCAATGACAAGAGTTGTTTCGAGTCCCATCACGATCCCTGAATAAGTATGTTCGTTGTGTCAATTCGTCCGCTTGGGGAAACCTCGCGCCGCGAGGCGTGCCGGTCTCCCCTGCCAGAACGGGCGCTAACGGGCGGCGTTGATGGCATCCAGCCAGCGGGCGCCAGCCGGCCCGTATTCGGACTTGAGCATCGGCAGTCCCTTTTCCTGAAACACCTTGGCAAAAGCGGCGATGTCTATTTGCTCGGGCGGAATGATCTTGATCGAAGAGCGGATCGGATCCAGCAGTTGTTGTTCTTCGCGGCGAGCGATGTCGGGATACTCTTTGACGATTTCCTGCGAGGCCTTTCTCACCGCGTCCTTCTGCGCGTTGTCCAGGCGGCCCCATGCCGCTTTGCTCATGCAGACGATGTGCGGCGTAATCCCCCAAGGCACCTGCGACAAAGAGGTCTGGACCTCATAGAGCTTGGCGCCGACGATATTGGCCACCGGATTGTGCTGCCCGTCCACGACGCCGCGTTGCAGCGCGACATACAGCTCGGCGAAGTCGATCGGCACCGGAATCGCTTCAACCGCCTTGGCCATGACATTGAAGGCCGGAACGTTGGGGTTGCGGATCTTCACGCCTTTGAGATCGGCCGGCTTGTGAATCTCGGGGCCTTTCACGGTGATGTACCGGAATCCGCCATGGGGAGCGACAAACAGCGGCTCGACGTTGACTTCTTTTCTGAACTGCTCCAGTAGCGCTTCGCCTTGCGGCCCGGAGTAGAAGCGGACGAAATGGTCCATGTCCTGGTAGAGCATCGGCGCTTCCAACGCCCCCGCCCAAGGCACGAAGTTGGAGAACGTCGCGGCAATGGCCATGTCGATCGTGCCGCTGCGAACCCCTTCCTGCAGTTGCCGCTCGTTACCGAGACTCGATGTGTTGTAGATCTGGATCTGCAAGGTGCCGTTGCTATAGCTGGCCACCTTTTGGGCAAACATCTTGCCAATCGTTTCCTGCGGGCTGATCGGGGCGCCGACGTGACCCAGCTTGAGAGTGAGATTGGCGGCCATCGAACTGGTGCTGGCCAGACCGGTTAGAAGCAAGACGCCTGTCGCGATGACAGACCCGACTGTGGCGGCGAAACGACGATGCTGCGGCATAACGACTCCTCCTTCTTGATTTGAACACTCACGCAAACCCTGGAAGGGGTCTATCGCCCCCCTTGCCAAAGTCACCATTGGCTTTCAACACATAAGCGCTGTCAGGGCCGCGCCGGACGTCAACTCAAGACGCCACGGCGCGTGCCATTTCGTTCATTTTTCCCTATTGATACGGGGCGCCCGCCACGCCGGACTTTCCTTTTCCGGCGTGCCGTCGGCTCGTATCGGAATTCAGATAAGCCTGCGGCCACGCGCCATCTCCACGGCCACCTCGATCGCCTCGCACATGGCCTGGTGAGTGGCGATTCCCTTGCCGGCCACCTCGAAGGCGGTGCCATGATCGGGGTTGGTGCGGATGATCGGCAGACCGATGGTCACCGCGACGCCGCTCATCTGCGTCCAGGTGCGTTGCGCCTCGTCCCAATACCATCCCATCATCTTGACGGGAATGTGGCCTTGATCGTGGTACATCGCGACGCAGACGTCCCAAGCGCCGCCACGCAGTTTCATGAACATGGAATCCGGCGGCACGGGGCCGGTGACATTCATGCCCAGCGCTTTCGCATCCTCGATCGCCGGGGAGATGATTCGTGCTTCCTCGTCGCCGAAAAGGCCGCCGTCGCTCGAATGCGGATTGAGGCCGGCGACGCCGATCCGTGGCGCCTTGATGCCCAGATCGAGCGCCGCGCTGTTGGCCAGTTTGATGATGCTCAGCAGGCGTTCGTGCGTCAGCGTACGGGCGACATCCACCATCGACACGTGAAGCGTCGCATGCAGAACCCGGAAGTTGCCGACGCACATCAGCGACGTTGCAATTTCGGATTGGGTGAGATGCTGGATAATGTCCGTGTGACCGGCATGGGGGCAGCCGGCAAGGTGGATGGCTTCCTTGTGGATAGGCGCCGTGACGATCCCGTGAATCCGCTTCTTGAGCGACAGGTCCACGCCTGCCTCGATGTACGCCAGCGCTGCCGCGCCCGCTTCGCGGCTCACCGTCGCCATCTTCAGCGTCGACAGGTCCACGTTGGCCAGATCGATGATGTCGATCGTCCCCGGCGAATAAATGCCGTCGGCGGGGTCGACGATCTTGTGGAGCCTGGCCGAAAGACCGCAAAAGCCAAGCGCCTGTTCGACGACATCGGCATCGCCAATCACCAGCATCCGGCACTGCTTCTGCAAGGCCGGCTCCATCGCCGCCTTGACCGTGATTTCGGGGCCGACGCCGGACGGATCGCCGATGGTCAGTCCGAGAATCGGGCGCTTGTCTTGAACCACGTTATTGACCAATCGATTTCTCCTATAAATAACTGAGTTTCCCGATTCAAATATCTATTCGGGGCTGGAACGTTGGATGGAAATTTTTCGTAGCGCCACGACAGCGTCCACCAGGATGTCTTCGGCACCGACGCCGCCGCCCTTGGTGATGATTGGCAGGCCGCCAAAAGGGCCGCCAACGATTTCGAGCACCGGCACCACGGGCGACAGGCGATCGAGTATCCGCAGCCCCTCCGCGCCGATCCGGCGAAGTACTGCACTTGCCGTGTTGCCGCCCACGATGAGGAGGCCGCCGGGTCGTTGGCCAACGAGCGCCGCTTGGACGTGGGAGGCGACAAGCGATGCGATCCGGCTTTCCGCATCTTCCTGGTCATCCCTTGATTCCGGCGTCGAAAGCACCGCGACCTTGCCCTGCCCGATGGCGTTGACGAGGATTCCGACATTGGCGCCTTCGCACGCCGCCCCCTGTTCCACGGCAACGACGGATGATTCGGCAAGCAGACGCTTGACCTGCCGGCGCGTCACCGGGTGCAAGGAACCGCAGACGACGAGAATGGGGGGCGTCGAGCGCGCATCGGCGGCCGGGGTCTTGCCAAAGTCGATCCAATGGGGGGGCGGCGCTTTGGCGCCGACGCCAATCAACGCTTGAAACATGGCGGCAGAGCCAATCGGCAGAATCCGTTTGGGCGTCCGGCCGATCGCCAGCGCAATGCTGTGCAGATCGTCACGCGTCTCGCAATCCATCGCAATGATCGGTTTTTCAACCTCTGGCGGGTAGGCGATCGCCGCGGAAATGGCATCGGCTCCTTTTCTGATCGTCGCCATCGGCACATGGAAGCAGGTGCGCTTCGTGCCCGCGGTCAGGAGTGTCGGCAGATGTGCCGTGGGAAGCGCCAGATCACGCGCGAATGGCGTCTGGTCAACCGGCACGTCGCCGACGCGGTGAATGCCATTTAACGTGTTTCTCCGATCGTCAGGCGCGGCGAGCGCCACCACGGCGGCATCGAATTCCGAAGACTTCAGGCAGACATCGATCTCGGCGGCGATATGACGCCGCGCCGTCGAATCGACCTTCTTGAAGATGGTTCTGAATGGCAGATCCCGGCAACGGCATAAGAATTCCGCCAGACGCCGGCAGGCCTCGTCCGCCGGCCTATCCCGCGTATCCAGGTTGACCGAGCAGGCATGCCCGTCAGGCGGACTCCCCGCGTCCTTCCACAGCCATGCCAGGTTGCCAAGTCCGACGTCGGCTAATGCCAGAGCGATTTCGGTCGCTCCAGTCAGGTCGTCGGCAATGACCAGCGGCGTTCCGGCGCGGGAATCAATCATGGGCATCCCCGAACCGTGATGACCATTGCCATCGCCCGGTCCTTCGCGTCAGCGCGCAATGCGCGTTTCGCGTCCGGAACAGAACCCCGGCGGGAGAACAGTGGCTTGACCTGGCTCATAGGCTTGTCGGTAGGAACATGGCTAACAAAAGTCAGGCAATGTTAAGATAGGGACGCTTGATTTACACTCCATTTCTTCGCCTTCACCTGTGAGTTTTCCTGATGCATGAAAGAAATGCTCAGAACGTGGAATCCAGGCCCCGGCTGCCGTTGAATGCATTGCGGGCGTACGAAGCGACGGTCCGGCTTGGATCAATGTCCGCCGCGGCCAAGGAGCTTTGCGTAACGCACGGCGCCGTCAGTCGGCTGGTGAATGCGCTTGAAGATCAATTTGGGCTGCCGCTACTGATTCGACTGCCGCGCGCCGTCGTACCGACCACCGAAGGCTCGGCTTTAGCGGTCCAGCTGAGCAAGGCGTTCCTGCTTCTGCAGGAAGCCGTGGTCCAACTGGTACCGGGGCCGCTGACCCTGGCGTGCCCGGCGACGATCATGATGAAGTGGCTGATCCCGAGGCTCATCGACTTCAAGCGTGAGAACCCGGAGGTCGAGATCCGCCTGAACATGAGCCGCGGCGAAGTCGATTTCGTGCGCGACAAGGTCAGCCTGGCCATTCGGGCGAGCATAGACCACGCCCCCGCAGGCGCCATCGTCGAGCCGCTGCTGCGAGAGAAAATCGGGCCGGTCTGCCACCCCGAGTACGCGTCGAGAGTCGGCCTCGCGTCGGTCGAGTCGCTGGCCAGAGCCCGCATTCTCAACACCGCGACCAGGCCGCCGGCGTGGACGGAGTGGGCCGCGCTGATGAACTGTGGGGACATCGGTCTCCACGTCCACGAAGAATACGAACACTTCTATCTGGTGATCGAAGCCGCTTCCGCGCAGCTGGGGGTCGCCCTGGCGCCCAGCTATGCCGTCGAGAAGGAGATCAAGTCCGGCCAACTCGTGGCCCCGTTTGGATTCATCGATAGCCCGCACACGCTGAATCTTTGGATCGCCCCGCATGAACGCCTGCGCGACGATGTAAAGCGGCTCGCGGCGTGGATCAAGAATAAGTGGGTGGTTGATTGACCTCAGCGCACGTCGTAAAGCGCAAGCAATCTATTTGCTGAACGAGAGCTTATGGTTCTTCCAAGTTCGGCGACTGATGCTATATATGTTCTGCCATGTAGGCAGGAGGCAGCCCGTTTCGACTTATCCCGTTTGCAGCTCAGTGGAATGAAACCGAGAAAAGAACATGCGGTAGCGTTCATGAGCCCGAATTGCGATTCTGTCACGTTGCCAAGCACAACGGCCTTTCAAGCGCCCGTTCTAGGGACAGACGATCGATAGCTAATTACCGACAGTTCTCTTTGCCATGGTGCCAGAAAACTGCCGCAAGGGAGACTACGGCCGGGTCTTGGTACATGCGACGCCTAACGCAGAAGCGAGCGGACGCCGCATGCCGTCCGCTCGACTGTGGTGTTATGCGAAGCACTCATTCCCTAAAAGAAGTGGTCCCGATCGGAACCGTCGTACTCCCCGGTCAGCATGCAACAACGCTTGAAACCGAAGGCCGGACCCGCATGGGCATGGGTCGTTGCGGCCAAGTTTCTCGATAAGCTCTTTGTTCCCATTCACCACCCTGTAGCCGCGCTTGACCTGGGTTTCCGATGGGTAGCCCTTCCGCCGTTTGCTCGTTACCTCAAAACCGGTACTGGTCGAGGAGGTTCTTATTTGTATGCATGGCACACCTCCATTACTGAAAACCCCGAAGACTGGGGCGGGCACATTTTAACGGGGTATGGCTGTGGCCGTCTAGCAAACTTGGAAGCAGCTTTTGGGCGGTCGGCTCGAAGCGTTTGTAGACTCAGTGATCATAGGATAGAACTAGCGCCCCATTCTCAGTATTCAACACGAGCTTTACCTCTTCCTGTGCTTGAAGAACAACAGAAATCGTATTTGACTCCACGCGTCCAGGCTTGTAGACCTCTGACTCGCGCACCACAACTGCGTACTCGCCTGGCTCCACAGGAATGACCTCGCCGCTGACCGGTCGGCGCGACTTCAGCCTTGACGGCGTGAGTCGAATGTTTCGATTCACGTAGATTTTGTAGAGGCCATCGGAGCCGCTTGGCATATGCAGCCAGATGCGACAAGACTCGCGAGCCTCTACTTCATGCATGAAGGAATCAAATTCTGATTGTCGATAACGGGTCATGCGAACTGCAGCGCCTAACGAATGAAATGGTCCATCTGGAAGCAGAACGCCGGAAACGGCCCCCGCCAGAAGCGGTTCGACCTACCTCTTCGCACGAAGATCACGTATGTAGGCCAGTCCACTTAGCGTGCCCTCGTTGTCTGGCTCGATTCTTAGAGAGTCGTTGAACGCAGCTTCAGCTTCATCCAACTTATGGAGCTCGATTAATGCGAAGCCCATACCGCGAAGCGCGGCTGCGAGGTATGGCCGCTGAGACTGGTAACGAGTGGAAAGAGAGCGGGCTTTCTCATATGCAGCTAGTGAGTTTTCTGGCTGACCGAGTCGGTTCAGAACGTACCCTCTCTGTGCAGCTGCGCCGGCCGAAGCCGGTGCAACTTTCTCGATGGTTGCCAATATGGAAAGCGCCGTCGGGAAGTCTGGTTTGTCGGCTGCAATGTATGCCTTCATCTGAAGGGTCTCTGTGTAGCCCCAATCGATCCATTCAAATTGTTCGGGCGAGGTCCGTTTGAACTCTAGGTACTCTTCCTTTGACTGGAAGGAATACTGGCTCATCTTACGATCGAAAGACGCTTCAAAATTCTCTTGAAGCTCGTTGGCCTTCCGTTCGGCTTCTGGTAGACGTTTGGCCCAAAGCAGATCAACCAGCTCATTAACGTGGCCGCGTAGCTGCGCGCCCTTTGCGTCGGGCGCTACTAGCCTCTGAACCGAAGTGACCACCGTCTCTCCTACCTTTTGAGCTTGTGCGACAGGTAGTAAGGCGCAAATCGCTAGCGCGACGAGTACGAGATGGCGCTTCATTGAAGAATACAGGAGACCAAACAGTCATTGAACGGACCCCGCGGGTCCGTATATGAATTTATGTCCATGCAGCAATTATGCCCCCCAATATTGCTCTCTGGGTGACGAATCTTCTTTTCACGGGCCCGCCTACCGTTCACTGCGACCGGAACAGGTCCGACAGTTCGCAATCGAATACTTCCATCAGACCTTCAATGACCTCCTGGTTCCAATGGGTGGATTTGCCGTCGATGAGACGGCCAAGCTGTGCGACCGAGATGGATACCCCAATACGCTCAAGCCGGCGGACCAGCTCCGAGACCGACCGTATCTCGCGTTCGGCCATGATGACCCGAGCCCGCCAGACGACCTTTCTCCTGGGCTGTGTGTGCGATTTCTTCATGGCGTTATTTTAAGCGAGTTGTGTTTCCGCCACAATAATTTTGCATTTTATGCAAAATATTTCCATAAATCAGTTGACATCACCATGCCGCCTTTGGCAAACTGCACGGCATTGAATGAGAGGCGGGATGGCGCAGTGGGTAGCGCGCCGGGTTCATGCCCCGGAGGCCGTAGGTTCGATCCCTTCTCCCGCAACCACTAACCACGATGGACAGGAACATGACGATTCAGTTGAACACACTATCACAGCACAGCGCAGGCCGACTCGGCCAGCCGTGCCGTATTGCGTCCATAGCGGCCGCGCCGGGGCTAAACCCCATGCGCTTATCGCTCGCCTGTAATCATCCGTCAAAACTTACGTCGTGGTATCGCAGCGAACGAGATAGGCATCAATCCGGGAGGATGACCATGTAGTCATCCCGCGTAATCGAATAGATTGCGGTTCCACACAAGGAGCCCGGATTAGCGAAAGCAGTCCGGGCTCCTGGCTTTTGGGGCCTTGTAACAGAGAGTTTTTGGGGTGGGAAACCGATACCTATGCGCTGGCCGGGATCGTTACCTGGACGCCCCACCAGATGGAAATCCGGCCCGATTCGGGCCGGTGGCTGGCAAAAACGCCAGCCAGATTGCTCCTTAACAATTCGGGAATGTGGTCTTCCGGCGGCGGGTAACCGTCGCCGGAGCTGCGGACATAGTTCAGTTGGCAGAACGACACCTTGCCAAGGTGTAGGTCGCCGGTTCGAATCCGGCTGTCCGCTCCATGGCAAAACGACTTTCGTTTTTCGCTGGCATTGATGCGGGACGAAGGCCGTTTTGCCATGGAAATGGAGTATGGCGTAACGGTAGCGCAGCACCCTTTTAAGGTGCCAGGTCCGGGTTCGAGTCCCGGTGCTCCAACCAGAGGTACATGAAGTCTGTTTCGTTGCGCACGAGCAAGCAAGGTGTATGCGCCTGACTGTTAATCAGGAATGAGCCTGGTTCGATTCCGGGGTGCGCAGCAAAACGGATTTTGGGGGCAGCAGCGGGCTGCAAGGATCGTGCCTTTCAGGGTTCGACTCCCTGGGCCTCCACCAGATTTTCTCGCGTTGGGCTAATTGGCAAGTCGCCTGGTTTGGGGCCAGGAAGATCACCGTTCGAGTCGGTGGCGCGAGACCAGAACAGGGAAGACGATCCCAGCAGTCGCCAGCCGTCTTCCGCCACGGATTGCGGTAACGAAAGTTCGGCCCAGCCAGGCCAGCCCCACCGCGCAGGGGAGAAAAACGCGTTGTCGGTGTCTGGGCGGCTCCCGGATGAAAGACAACGGCCACGCGCGGGCAACACATCTACGGAGAGTGGTTTAGA
>JAVBSG010000166.1:0-33053 GCA_031547245.1 Propionivibrio sp. | reverse complement strand
AGGATGCAAATGGGTTCCCTTAGTTATATTACTTCCGTCATGACGCTGACGCTTCTTGTTCTCGTGTCCCACTTCGTTGTGGCTTTCCTGAAGGATTCTCTCGACGACCTGCTTTCGAAGAAAATGGGCGACCGCTGACCGCGGGGTTCTTGCCGCAGCTTCAAAGCGAATTTGAATTTTCGGCATGGTTGTCTTGAAACACGCTCTTTTCGAACCGAACAAGCTGGTCGACATCCAGCTGCCCTCGTCGTTTTAAAACGGCAGGGGATCGGATGACGGTGGCGAGTGCCCGAGGGTACGTTGCGCTGCCGTTCCAGGCAAGGTGCAGCGCTGTTATCGGAACATCGCTCGCATAGCCTCCGCCTTCAAGGCGCTCCGCATAGCGGTAATATCTTCCGGCAATTCCATAACGTTATCAGGTTTTCCTGAGATATCCGGCTTGCCGTCGCTGGACGGCAGGTCATGATTTGGTCTGACGAAAGCGAGGGGAGCGGCTGAGGCAGCGGCAGCGGCCTTTATTGCCTCTTGGCCAGCAGCCGGTCCAGCTGGTTGGCGAACGCCTGCCGGTCGGCATTCGAGAGTGATGGCGGTCCGCCGGTTTCGATGCCGCTGCTGCGCAGGCCGTCCATGAAATTACGCATGGTCAGGCGTTCCTGAATATTGCCGGCATCGAGCAATTCGCCGCGCGGATCGATGACCGCGACCCCATTCGCAATGACCTGGGCGGCGAGGGGGATATCGGCGGTAATGACCAGGTCACCCGACCGGGCTTCCTGAACGATGCGTTGATCGGCCACGTCGAATCCTCCCGGCACTTGCAGGGCTCTGATCCACGGGGAAGGGGGCACCCTGAGCATCTGGTTGGCGACCAGCGTCGTCTGTGTCTGCGTGCGATTGGCGGCTCGGTAAAGGATTTCCTTGATGACGACCGGGCAGGCGTCGGCATCGACCCAGATGTTCATGGCCATGCGATCCTCAACCTCGCTTCTCCATTTACTAGAATCGCCGCCGCTGTGGGCGTTGTGGCCGGGGGGCCTGGCTCCGGGTTTCGAGATGCCGGAAATTGATCCGCCCTTTGCTCATGTCGTAAGGCGAAATTTCGACGGTAACCTTGTCTCCCACGATGATGCGGATGCTGTGCTTGCGCATTTTTCCGGCCGTATAGGCGATAAGCGAGTGCCCGTTGTCCAGGGTAACCAGATAACGTGAATCGGGCATGACCTCGGTGACTACGCCCTGCATTTCAAGCAATTCTTCTTTTGCCATGGTTTCTCCATTCGTGAAATAAAAAAAGCCTGGATAGCGCCAGGCCTTTTTGGATCGGCCGGAACCCAATCGCCCGGCCGGAATGACGAAAAATCAGGCGGGAAGCACGTTGCTGGCTTGCTGTCCTTTCGGTCCGCGGGTTACCTCGAAGGTGACCTTCTGGCCTTCTGCCAGCGTTTTGAAGCCACCTCCCTGAATCGCGGAGAAGTGAACGAACAAATCTTCTCCGCCCTGATCAGGCGAGATGAAACCAAAGCCTTTGGAATCGTTAAACCACTTGACGGTACCTGTTGCCATATCTTGAATCTCCAAATAAAAAAAAAGGGGCATCCCCCGGATGTGGCGAAAATCAAGACGGCGAGGTAATTGGAGGCATTGCTCCGCAGAACGGCGGGGTAGAAAACCGGCAAACAACACTGACACTACTTGAAGAACGCAAGGCGTGACTATGCACTTTATTTGAGCAGTTGGCAAATCCAACCTGAAGCTGCCTTTTTCGAAATCAACATGGCATGTCGGCGGAGAGGCTGCCTGACGGTGAACGGCGACAGGGGAAAAACGGAGTCCGGCCCCTTTCTCCTTCTCCGTTTCGATCCCGTGAAGGTGGTCCGGGCAAGGTATAATTTTTACCTGAAAGAATAAATGGTATTTTCGGAAAAGCTATATATTCCGTACAGGAAAAGATGAAACTACGCAGCGATATCGAATTTTTTTGCATCCTGGCCAGGAGCGGCAGCCTTTCGGCAACGGCCAGGGAGTTCAACGTCACGCCTTCGGCGGTCAGCAAATGGCTGGCGCAGCTCGAAGCGCGGCTGGGCATCCGGCTGATCGCCCGGAATACGCGGCGCATCAGCCTGACCCAGGAGGGCGAGATCTATCTCGCGGAAGGCAGGCGCATCCTTGGCGAGATAGACGATCTCGAACGCAGCATTTCGAAGAGCCTGGGTGCTCCGGTCGGTCTGCTCAAGGTTCAGGCGACTTTCGGTTTCGGGCGCAATTTCATCGTTCCCGCGATTTCGAAATTCTCCGCGCTCTACCCCGATCTGCAGATTCAGCTGCTCCTGACGGATAGGCCGGAGAGCCTGGCCGAAGGGAACGTCGATGTCAGCGTCCGTTTCGGCCTGCCTCCGGATGGCCGCATCATGGCGAAAAAACTGGCCAACCATCGTCGGCGCATCTTCGCTTCGCCGCGCTATTTCGAGGGGCGGTCGCGCCCCGCCGTGCCGAACGATCTGACGCAGCACAACTGCCTGATCGTGCGGCAGGACGACGTCGCCTATGGGCAATGGCATTTCGCCAAGGCGCGCAAGACCCAGACCGTCAAGGTGCGCGGCACCTTGAGCAGCAACGACGGCGCCGCGGTGCTTTCCTGGGCGCTCGACGGGTATGGCATCATCATGCGCTCGGAATGGGATGCGGCGCCGTTCGTCCGCAACCGGCAGCTGGAAGTCCTTCTCGAGGATTACGCGCTGCCTCCCGCAGATATTTACGCCGTTTATTCCCAGAAAGAACATCTTGCGGCAAAGGTCCGGGTTTTTGTCGACTTTCTGGCGGAGCACTTTGCACAAAAGCCGGGGCAGCGGCAATCCGGCTGGTGACGTTTTTTTAAGGATGCGGCGAGCGGGTAGCCAATCGAGATCCCTGAGGCTGGCGGTGCCAGCCTCCCTCCGTCCGGTGCTGCGCAACGTCAGCCGGGCCTGCGGACTAATAGGGCATCGGTCGCGAAGGCCGTTTTCCGCTACTTGATGAATCCGACCTGCTCGTGGATTCTTTTGACGATTGCGCCTTTTTTTGCGTTGAACTCGGCCTTGTTCCGCTCGATCAGGTTGTTGCCCTGCGTGTCGATGGAAATGATCAGCGGGCCGAACTCCTTTACCCGGTTGACCCACAGCGTCTCGGGCATACCCAGGTCCTGCCACTCGGCGCGCTCGATCTCCTCGACCTGCGTCGCCGCCACGACGGCGCAGCCGCCCGGGAAGATGGCGTGAACCGCCTTGTGCTGCTTGCACCCGGCCTCGGTCAGCGGCCCCATGCCGCCCTTGCCGACGATGAGTTTCACGCCGGTCTGTTCGATGAACTCCTTCTCGAATTTTTCCATCCGCATGCTGGTCGTCGGGCCGATCGCCACCATTTCGAACTTGCCGTCATCGCGTTTGCGGACGATCGGGCCGGCGTGGATGATCGCGCCGCCCTTGATGTCGACCGGCAGTTCGCGCTTCAGCTCGATCAGCCGCCGGTGGGCGACATCGCGGCAGGTGACGATGTGGCCGGTCAGATAAACGACGTCGCCGATGCGCAGGTCTGCGAGGTCTTCGTCCTTGATCGGGGTGGTGAGTATTTTTTTGTTCACAGCGTGGCTCCTTCGTGCGAGAGGATGTCGTAGGACAGGTCGGCGTGGATGCGGATGCGTCCGCGCCGGTGCGCCCAGCAGCCGGTCGAGACGGCGACGCCGATCGTCGAGGGGTGGCGGGCCGAGGCTTCGATGTGGACGCCCATCACGCTGTCGGTGCCGGTCAGGCCCTGCGGCCCGATGCCCATTTCGTTGAGTCCGTCCTCGAGCAGCGTTTCCATCTTTGCGGCATTGGCGTCGGGGTGGCGGGAACCGATCGTGCGCATCAGCGCTTTCTTGGAAAGCCGGGCCGCCGTTTCGACGGCCGTCGAGACGCCGACGCCGACCAGCAGCGGCGGGCAGGCGTTGACGCCGCGCGAGGAGATGACGTCGAAGACGAAATCGGTCACGCCCTCGTAGCCCTGGCCGGGCATGAGCACCGTGGCCGAACCGGGCAGAGTGCAGCCGCCGCCGGCCATATAGGCGTCGATGGTGATGCCGTCGTCGTCGGGGACGATCTCCCAGTCGAGCCAGGGAATCTTCGTCCCCGTGTTGGTCCCGGTATTCTTTTCGACGAAAGTCTCGACCGAGTTGTGCCGCAACGGGGCGCGCTGCGTCGCTTCTTTCGTGGCTTCGAGCAGAATGTCGCCGAGTTCGCCGAGCAGCGGGAATTTCGCGCCGGCGGTGATGAAGTACTGCATGACGCCGGTATCCTGGCAGCTTGGGCGGTCCAGCCGGTTGGCCTTGTCCTGGTTCTCCGCCATCGACAGGTAGATCGCCTTGGCCAGCGGTTTGCTTTCGCGGGCGCGCAGTTCGGCGAGTTTCTTCTCGACGTCCGTCGGCAGGTGTTTGCCTATGTAGGCCGTGAATTTCGCCATCGTGTCGGTGAGCGAGCGAATGGCCGGTTGCTTTTCCATGGTGGGTTCCTTATGGATTATTTATCGGTAACGGCGGATGGCACGAGGCTCGGCAGCAAGTCGTCCGCCTTCTTTTTCTGGGATCTTGAGAGCAGCAGCGTCAGGATGGCGGAGAAGGCCAGCAAGCCCGCCACGAAATAGAGTCCGCCAGCAAAACTGCCCGTCTTGTCCTTGACCCAGCCGATCATCGCCGGCCCGGCGAAGCCGCCGAGGTTGCCGATCGAGTTGATGGTGGCAATGCCGGTGGCCGCCGCGGCGCCGGACAGGAACATCGTCGGCATGCTCCACAACGGCGGCTTGGCGCAGCTGATGCCGACGTTGACCAGGGTGAGCGCGGCGATCAGGCCGACGACGCCAGTGGAATTGGCGGCGATCATCAGGCCGACGGACGCTGCCAGGCAGGCGAGGATGACGTGCCAGGTGCGCTCGCCGGTACGGTCGGAGTGTCTCGACCACAAGACCATGGCGACGACCGAGATCGATGGCGGGATCGCGTTCAGAAAGCCGACCGTCATCGAGGACACACCTAACTGCTTGATGATCTGCGGCGCCCAGATGCCGAGCGTGTAGAGTCCGGCGGAGGTGCCGAAGTAGATCAGCGCCAGCGCGATCACGCGCGGATCGGCGAGGCCGCGGATGATGCTGTGCTCGGCCGCGGCGGCCTTGCCGGCGACTTCCTCGTTCATGGCGTTGACCAGCCAGGCGCGTTCGTCGTCCTTGAGCCAGGTGGCCTTTTCGGGGCGGTCGGTCATGTAGAAGAAGACGACGACACTGAGAATCACGGCCGGTATCGCTTCGATGATGAACAGCCACTGCCAGCCCGCCATGCCGAACAGCCCGTTCATTTCCAGCAGCGCCGCGGAAATCGGCGAACCCAAAGCGGTGGAGATCGGCACGGCGCCCATGAAGAGCGCGGTCACGCCGGCGCGGTGCCGGGCGGGGAACCAGTAGCTCAGATACAGGATGATGCCGGGGAAGAAGCCGGCTTCGGAAGCGCCCAGCAGAAACCGCAGGACATAGAAGCTGGTGGGGCTCTGGACGAAAGCCATGCACCCCGAAATGATGCCCCAGGTGAGCATCACCCGCGCGATCCAGAGCCGCGCGCCCACCTTGTGGAGAATCAGGTTGGAAGGGACTTCGAACAGGAAGTAGCCCCAGAAGAAAATCCCCGCCCCGAAGCCGAGTATCGAAGCGGTGAAGCCCAGGTCCCTATTCATGGTCAACGCGGCAAAGCCGATGTTGACCCGGTCGATATATGCAATGAAATACAACAGCATGATGAAGGGCACGATCCGCCAACTGATCCGGCGCAAGGTGCGTTTTTCGATTTCCGATTTCATGCGTCCTCTCCTCTGTCTCGAATGGTCCGTCAAATGCGATGACGGTGTTTTATTGCGTGCATGCTCTTCTTCACAAAAGCCATGCTCACTATAATGTTTTCCATTTAAGACATATTCAACAGTGTGGAAAACCATTTTTTCCATGTAGGAACAAATATTCCTGCCGTTGAATCGGGATTTTCCGCTCGTCTGGATGAGTCGCCGTTTGGCGAGAGAGAGTCAATCGAACAGCGCAAGGAATGACTTCTCGCCTTGAGGCGAAAAAGTCACGACTCTGGAGCCGGGCCTCCGTTTGGCCCAACCCAATTCCTGGATACGGGCAAAAAAAGCCGCCCCCAACATGCCGGCGAGGTGGCGCCGCCGCTCGCTCCAGTCCAGGCACGAACGGCATTGTGCGCGGCGGTTGTCTTCATTCCTCGCGGTATCGACGCCAATGGTTTGGAACCAGTCGCGCCCATGGACTCCCATCTTCAGCGTTTCTCCATCTTCCACGAGTACGTCATTCTTGATGAGCGCTTCGTAAGCGCGCACCGCCAACTCGCCGGCCAGATGGTCGTAACAAGAGCGGGATTTTCGTAGTGCCGGCTGGCGAGGGCCAAAGCGCCGGCAGGGAACGATGGCGTTTTGCGCAACCCCCATCAGGGATTCCAGCAAATGGGCGACATCGGGGGTCGCCAGCTTGAAATACCGGTGGCGCCCCTGTTGCTCGTAGGTCAGCAGGCCGCCGTCCAGCAGTTTGCCAAGATGGGAACTGATGGTTTGCTTGGTCACCCCGGCAATGTTCGCCAACTCCGTTGCCGTCAATGCCTGGCCGGCCATCAGCGCCGACAATACTTCGGCGCGGGCGTTATCGCCGATCAGGGAGGCGATCCAGACGATATTGGGTGTTTCGCTCATGGTTCGATGTTAGTCGAACCATCTATCAATGACAAGCTGCTATTGTTGTTCCCATGAACAAGCACAACGGAGAAAGAAATGACCATTACCTGCGTGATCCGATACGAAATCGATCCTTTCCAACGCGATGCGTTTCAACAATATGCCAGGAACTGGGGCAGGATTTCGCCTCGATGCGGCGGGCATCTTGTCGGATATTTTCTACCCCACGAAGGCACCAACAATGTCGCCTGGGGCCTGCTCGCCTTCGATAGCCTTGCCGCCTACGAGATCTACCGTTCGCGGATCAAGCTCGATGACGAGGGCGTCAGGAATTTTGCCATGGCGCAGGAAAAGCGCTTCATCCTTCGGGAGGAGCGCACTTTTGTCGAAGTCGTCGACGGTACTTTCGAGTTGCCCCCGTTGGATGGGGGCGTCCAATGATCGCGGTGATCTTCGAGGCGCTGCCGGTGGCCGGCCAAAAACCGGCCTATCTGGATGCGGCCGCTTCATTGAAGCCCCTCCTTTCCCAAATCGACGGATTCATTTCCGTTGAGCGTTTCGAAAGCCTGTCTCAGCCGGGGAAGATTCTTTCCTTGTCTTTCTGGCGCGACGAAAAAGCCGTGGCCTGTTGGCGAAACCTGGAAGCGCATCGCACTGTTCAGTCGGCGGCCAGAAAGGAGATATTCACGGACTATCAGATCCGCGTTGCCTGCGTAGTCCGGGACTATGAAATGAATCAACGCCTGGATGCGCCGGAAGACTCCCGGCAAGTCCACGAATAGTGGGACGTGCTGGCAGCGGTTGCGTCGAATCAGCCGATAGCCTGTGGATTCGGGCAGCGGTTTGCGAGGATTGTGTATGTTACTGACAACTCACTATGAGTCGCCTTTGGGCAAGATGATGCCTATGGCGAAATCGCCAAAGAAGTGGCTGCCCGAATGAGCGTGGAGAAGATGTCGGCGGGGCCGTTGGCCACAACCCGATCTCGATCGTCATTCCATGCCATCGTGTTGTCGGGGCGCACGGCAACTTGACCGGGTTCGGCGGGGGTATCCCACGGAAAATCAAGCTGCTCGAACACGAGGGCGTAGACATGTCCAGGCTATATGTGCCAGCGAAAGGCACGGCGCTTTGAGAAGCGCCGGCAAAATTTACATGGGGAATCACGTGCTCAGGGGCAAGGGATCATCGGCATAGAAATTTCCGATGCCCCAATCGGACTTCACGCAGGCATAGCGCCCATAACCCGCGCCGTGGCGCTCACCGAGATCCCAGCCGGTCTGCACGACGCGATCGCCGGCCCGGTAGGCGGGATCTGCGGATTCGACGACGGCGCCTATCAGGAAACTACCCGGAAGCGCGGGGAATTCGCGAATGCATCCAGGGTTGGCCGGAGCGGCTTGGTCCTTGAGGGCAAGGCTCGCATGATGAACTTCGACGAGAACCCCGCCCGTGGATGAATCCGCCCGAATGTTTCCTTGCCGGTGCGACTGGATCGCATGAGCGCCGTCTTCGGTCATCAAGTCTTCGAATCGGTCCATTTTCATTGCTGCCTCCTGAAGTGAATTGACGATTGCACTTTAGTTACTATTTTGGATTCAAAATAGAGGTAATATGGCAATTCAATGTCAACGAAAAAGATACAATTATGTGGTTGCCCGAATGGAACGCCTTTGTAAAAACGGTTGATAGCGGCAGCATGGCGGCGGCTTCCCGCCGGATGGATTGCTCGCGCGCGCAAATCAGCAAAATGCTGGCGGAACTTGAGCGCACGCTGGGGGTGCGCCTCATGGAGCGGACAACGCGCAGCCAGAAGCTGACGCCGAGCGGCGAGGTCTTCTATCAACAGGCGCTTCGCGTGCTGGCCGAACTCGATGCCACGGAACATGCCTTGCAGGGTGTCATTGCGATTCCGCGCGGCGTCGTGCGGATCAGCGCGCCGGTGACCTTCGGCCGGATGCACCTGGCCCCGTTGTTGTCGGATGTGGCGAGCCGTTACCCCGAGCTGGATTGCGAGCTGGTCCTGAGCGATCAACTGGTCAATGTGGCCGACGAAGGGTATGACCTTGCCATTCGCCTTACCGATAAGCCGCCGGAAGATCTCGTCGCCAAAAAACTGGCCGAAGTCCGGCGCCTCATCTGCGCCAGCCCGGCCTATCTCGAACGCTCCGGATGGCCGAAGGTTCCCAAAGATTTAGTCAAACACTGCTGCTTTGCCTATCTGCATGCCAAGACCATGAGCGAATGGCGCCTGTCCGGCCCCCGCGGCGTCGAGACCGTTCCCATACGCGGAAAATTTCAGGTCAACCACATCGAGACAGTGATGTCCGCCGCCTTGCAGGGAGACGGAATCGCCATTCTGCCGGACTACCTGTGCAGCCGCGAGCTGGAACGGGGCGATCTGGTGCATGTCATGCGGGACTATGCGCCGGTGACGAATTTCGGCGGTGGCGTCTATGCCTGTTATCCGAACAACCGGGTCCGACTGGCGAAGTTTCGCGTCGTTTTCTCTGCGTTGCAGGAATACTTCATGTCGAATTCGCCGTGGGGAGGGGCTGGAAAAGGCCGCGGTTGAGGATGGGCTGTTTTGATGTGAGCACATTGCAGCCAATTTCAACGATTCGATGGCCTGCTTCTCGCGCGGCATGACCTTCGGCGGCGATGAAAGGCGCTCCGGCTACTTCGCCGATACCGAAGGGTTTGGTATCGCGCGGCGTTCATCAATAACCGCGGACGCTGCTTCAGTCGCCAGGAGGAGAAAGCGGCGTAGCGCGGGCGCGTTGGTGGCAAGGACGCGGGCGAAGGCGCCGCAGCCGTTCGGCAGCATACCGGCGCCGGCATAGGCATCGTGTCCGTCGGCGTCGCGGAGCGCATGCACCAGCGCATCGACGATGTCGCCAGCGTGTCGGGAGGAGGCTGGAGCGCCCAGCACGAACAGGCCACCATGCGAGGTGAACGGCCGGCCCGTTGCATCGCATCCCAGGAGCGGACCGGAAATGGGGGCTGTATCGGGTTCGAGCCGGAAACGGTCGAGAGCGAGCAGGCGTCCGCCCGGATCTCGCACACGAATGGCGGCGTCCAGCAGTCCGAAAGGTATTTCGCCGCCGCCGGGATCGTGTGTCAGATAGGCGTCGGTGATCATTGCCGATGCGCCCGGATGCAGCACGACCTCGATGGAACTCGCCAGGCGCGCCTGCGGAAAGAGGATTGTCGGTTCCGGTAGCCAGTCGAGCCGGGAGCCGGCGTGCGCATCGAGATGCACCTCGGATGTCGCCATGCCTGCGCGCATGGTGTGGACGATCGTCGCGGCGGCAGTCTCGATACGGGCGAGGGCGCCATCGGCGGCGGCAATGCGTTGCGCGATGCGGTCGTGTTCGAACAGGCCACCGGAGCAGGATTGCACGATCACGCGCGCCTCGTGTTCGCTCGCGCCGTTGAGCCGTCGGCCGACGTGGAACGGGTAGCCGGCCCGCTGATGGGCAATCCAGGTATGTCCCGCGCGCACCCGTTCGAAGCGCAGGTCGAGTTGGGGGGCGGTGGTGGTGTGCACTGATGGCAAGGCGGACATTCAGCAGTTCTCAGCCCGCATCGAACAGCACGCTGCCGACGATCGCATCGGCCACCGCGTCGACACCCTCGCCGGTGGCACAATTCGTCAACAGGACCGGCCGGCCGTTGCGCACGCCGAGGGCTTCGCCGGTCATGCGCTGCAGGTCGGCGCCGACGTAGGGCGCGAGGTCGAACTTGTTGATCACCAGCAGATCGCATGACGTAACGCCGAGCCCGCGCTTGCGCGGGATGTCGTCGCCGGCCGCAACGTCGATCACGAAGATCCAGTAGTCGACGAGATCGAGCGAGAACGAGGAGGCGAGATTGTCGCCGCCCGATTCGATCAGTACGAGCTGCAACCCCGTGTAGCGCGCATCGAGTTCGTCGGCGGCCTGGAGGTTGAGCGTCGGATCTTCGCGGATCGCGGTGTGCGGGCAGGCGCCGGTTTCGACGGCGAGCACGCGCGCCGGATCGATGAGTCCGCTGCGGCGCACGCGCTCCGCGTCCTCGCACGTGACGAGGTCGTTGGTGATGACCGCCAGATCGATGCCGCGTGCGGCGCAGCGCGGAATCAGGCATTCGACGAGGCGTGTCTTGCCCGAACCGACGGGGCCGCCGATACCGACCCGGGCGGCGCGGGCCGCCGTCGGCGGCATGTTGCGCGTGGCGGTGGCCGCTTCCATCAAGTCATTCATTTCTCCTCCCTCTTCTCGGCGGCGCGTTGCCGCGCGTGTGTTTTCAGCGCATCAGATAGCGGCGGCTCAGCGGTACTTCCGTCGCCGGTTCGCAGTGGATCGGTTGTCCGTCGATCGACACCACGAAGGTCTGCGGATCGACGGAGATTGCCGGGCAGGCGTCGTTGTGCAGCATGTCGCGCTTGGTCAGCGCGCGTGTGCCGCGGGCGACGACGAGCTTGCGGGCGAGCCCGAGACGCTTGTCCAGTTCGTTCCCGGTGGCGAGCGCGTTGACGAAGTTGACCGACAGCGAAGCAGGCGCGCGCCCGAACGCGCCCCATTGCGGGCGCATCGCCAGCGGTTCGCAGGTCATCAGCGAGGCGGCGGAATCTCCCATCGCGCCCCAGGCGATGAAACCGCCTTTGACGATCACCTCCGGCTTGATGCCGAAGAATGCCGGGCGCCACAGAACGATATCGGCGAGCTTGCCGGCTTCCAGGGAACCGACGGTGTCGGCGATGCCGAAAGTGCGCGCCGCGTTGATCGTGTACTTGGCGATATAGCGGCGGATGCGTTCGTTGTCGCCGCGCCGGGTATGCTCTTCGGCAAGGCGTCCGCGCTGGTCCTTCATCTTCGATGCGAGCTGCCAGGTGCGGCATATCACCTCGTTGATGCGGCCCATTCCCTGGCTGTCGGAGCCGAGCATCGAGATGGCGCCGATGTCGTGCAGCACGTCCTCGGCCGAGATCGTCTGCGCGCGGATGCGCGATTCGGCGAACGCCACGTCCTCCGGCACGGCGGGATTGAGATGGTGGCAGACCATCACCATGTCGAGGTGTTCGTCGAAGGTGTTCACCGTGTAGGGGTTGGTCGGATTCGTCGAGGAGGGCAGGCAGTTCAAGCGGCCCGCGACGGCGATGATGTCCGGCGCGTGGCCGCCGCCCGCGCCCTCGGTGTGGTACATGTGGATCGTGCGATCCTTCATTGCCGCGACGGTGTCTTCGAGGAAGCCCGATTCGTTGAGTGTGTCGGTGTGCAGTTGCACCTGAAAGTCGTACTCGTCGGCGACCGTGAGGCAGGTGTCGATGACGGCGGGCATCGCGCCCCAGTCTTCGTGGATCTTCAGGCCGAAGCAGCCGCCGGCCAACTGGTCGATGAGGGAGCGCGGCTTGCTTGAATTGCCGCGGCCGAGGAAGCCGAAGTTCAGCGGCCAGTGTTCGGATGCCTGCATCATGCGGCCGACGTTCCAGGCGCCGCCGCAATCGATGCCGACGGTGATCGGACCGAGCGAGCCGCCGATCAACGTCGTGAGGCCGGAGGCGAGCGCGTGTTCGCACAGTTGCGCCGAATCGAAGTGCACGTGGACGTCGATGCCGCCCGGTGTGGCGATCAATCCTTCCGCGTCTTTCACGGTGGTCGCGGCGCCGCAGATGAGGTTCGGGTGCACGCCGTCCATCACCTGAGGGTTGCCGGCCTTGCCGACGGCGACGATGCGGCCGTCCTTGATGCCGATGTCGCCCTTGACGATGCCGAGCACGGGATCGATCACGACGGCGTTGCAGATCAGCATGTCGAGCGCCCCATCCGCGCTGTCGTACCCGGCCATCAAGCCCATGCCGTCGCGCAGCGTCTTGCCGCCGCCATGAAGGCACTCGTCGCCGTAGGTGGTGAAGTCGCGTTCGATCTCGGCATAGAGCGAGGTGTCGCCCAGGCGCACCGCATCGCCGGTGGTCGGGCCGAACATTTCGGCGTAAGCCTTGCGTGTCATCGTGGCCATTCAGGCGCCCTCGAAGTCGCGCTGTGCCGCGCGCGCCAGCGCGGCATCGCGTGTGGCGGGCGCATCGAGCGCGCCGTCGGTAAGTCCGTTGAGGCCGAAGATCTCGCGCGTGCCGCCGAAGGCGACCAGCGTGACTTCCTTCTCGTCGCCCGGTTCGAAGCGCACCGCCGTGCCGGCCGGGATGTCGAGGCGCATGCCGAAGGCTGCCGCGCGGTCGAAGCGCAGGGCGCGATTGACCTCGAAAAAGTGGAAATGGCTGCCGATCTGGATCGGGCGGTCGCCGGTATTGAGTGCGCGCACCGTCACGCGCTCGCGGCCCGCGTTGAGTTCGAGCGTGCCCTCGGCGGCGACGATTTCACCCGGCGCCGCGTCCGCCGCCGGCGTCTCGGCGCCGGGACGGATCGGCTGATGCACGGTGACGAGTTTGGTGCCGTCGGCAAACGACGCTTCCACCTGCAGCATGGGCAGCATGTCGGAGACGCCGGGCAGCACGTCGTCTTCGGTGAGCAGCGTCGAGCCCCAGGCGATGAGGCTGGCAACGTTGCTGCCTTCGCGCGCGCCTTCGAGGATTTCGTCGGCGATCAGGGCGACCGCTTCGGGGTAATTCAGCTTGAGTCCTTTGTCGCGGCGGCGTCGCGCAAGCTGCGCGGCGGTGAAGAGCGTGAGGCGTTCGTATTCGGTCGGCGTCAATAGCATCGGAGCGGTTCCTTCGTTGTGGTCAGTTCGCGAACAGTCTTGCGCCTTGCCCTGCGTGGCGCAGTGCGGCGATGTCGGCGGAAAACGTGGTGGACGAGAGCGAGGCGGTAGCGGGTGGGTCGCGCGATAGAAGCTGCGCCAGCGGCGCACGCAGCGTAATGAGTATGCGTTGCGCATCGAGGTGCCCGGCGATGCCGAGCCTGACCGCAGCGCTCACCGCATTGGTGCAGACCGTATGTGCGCCGATGGCGCGCGCGCCGTCGAGATCGATGCCCAGCGAGCGCCACAGTAGCCCCTGCACGGCGGCGAGGTGGCCGGGGGAAGCGCCGGCCGCCAGCCTCTCGCGCAGTGTCCGGGCTGTGCCGAGACCGAGCCGCGCATGCACGTCGGCGAGCGTGCGGCCGAGGCGACGTGAGCCGGTGCGCGAGGACTCGGGCAGGGTCATCGCTTCGCACAGCGCATCGATCTCGTGCCACGCCGCGAAGTCGTCGCCCGCGTGCCACGCGGCGCACAGAACGCCTTGGTCGAACGTTGCCCAGCGCTGCAGGACTTGGCCCGCCGCAAAGGCGAGCAGGGCGGCGCTGTCGCCCACCAGCGCATCGCGGCGCAAGGCTTCCAGTCCCCAGGAGAACGCCGTCGCGCCGCTGGGGAAGAAGCTGTCCGACTGCTGCAATGCGGCCAGCAGGCTTGCGGGCTCAGCCATGCGCGCCGGCCGCATCCGCGGCACCCGTCTCGCATACGATGCGCCCGCTGTCGATCAGTGGCGCAAGACGCGCCAGATAGTCGCCGAGTTCGCCTTTCTGCGCGATTTCCATCGTTGCGCCGGCAAAGCGTACTTCCCAATGCATGTTGCCGGCGAAGTAGCCCAGTTCGAGTGCGGCCGGAAGGTCGTGCGGCACGACGCGCAGCCACTTCGTGCGCAGCGTGCGCACGACCAGGGCGCCGTCGTCGTCGAGCCGCAGCACCGCGCCGTCGAACAGATGCGTATGGCGGTCAAGCGCGATGCCGCATTCATCGCCGCGTGCCGTTGTGGCGCGCAGCCGGTGCCGCCGGATGTCGTCCGCGGCAAGCATCACGCAATCGACGCGGTCCCGGTGTTCGAGCGCATGGAGGGCCTCGGCGATGCCGGAGTCCGAGGCCCTGCCGACGATGGCGGTATAGGTTTTCACCGTGCGCCTCCCCGATTGCATCAGCGCTTGGCCAACGCGCCGTTTGGAATGCCTTCGATCGGGCATTCTTCGGTGCCGGGGGTGCTGCGCGTGATTTTCTCGACCATCTCGCGGGCGGCTGCCGGATCGTTTACCCAGGTCTTGTAGAAGTCGAAAGGACAGGCCGCCACGCCGTTGGCGTCTTCGTTCGATGCGATCTTGCCGGTGTAGCCGCGATGCAGCAGCTTGTAGAGATGGTTCTGCGATTGCTGATTTTTGCGTGCGTCGCGGATCAGGTTTTTCGACAGCATCGCGTACTGGATGCCGTATTCCTCTTCGCCGCACTCGCCGAGCGTGCGGCCGTCGAAGCCGATGATGGCCGAGTGCCCGAAGTACGAATACACGCCATCGAAGCCGGCCGCGTTGGCCACCGCGACATAGACGTTGTTCGCCCACGCCATCGCCTTCGAAATCATGATCTGCTGTTCCTTGGCCGGGTACATGTAGCCCTGGCAGCGCACGATCAGTTCGGCGCCCTTCATGGCGCAGTCGCGCCAGATCTCCGGGAAATTGCCGTCGTCGCAAATGATCAGGCTGATCTTCAGTCCTTTCGGACCTTCCGACACATAAGTGCTCTCGCCGGGATACCAGCCTTCGATCGGTACCCAGGGAATGATCTTGCGGTACTTCTGCACGATCTCGCCCTGGTCGTTCATCAGGATCAGCGTGTTGTACGGCACCTTGTCCGGGTGATCTTCATGGCGCTCGCCGGTGAGCGAGAACACGCCCCACACGCCTGCGCTACGGCAGGCTTCGGCAAAGATGTCGGTTTCCTCGCCGGGTATCGTGGCCGCCGTATCGAGCATTTCCTTCCCGTCGTACATGATTCCGTGCGTGCTGTATTCCGGAAAGATGACGAGATCCATGCCGGGGAATCCCGCCTTCATGCCCTTCAACATCTCGGCGATCTTGCGCGCATTGGCCAGCACCTCGGCTTTCGTATGCAGACGCGGCATCTTGTAATTGACGACCGCAACGCCGACGGTGTCGTGACTGCTTGAAATGTCTCCATGTATCATGACTGCTCCTTTGCGGTGAAAAGACTGCTGTTGAGGTACGTTGCGCCGCTTGGCCCCGTACGTGGAATGATCAGATCGTCAGGTAGCTCATGATGCGGTCGGCATTGACGTTTTCCCTCCGGTCGGCATGCACGAAGCGCCCCTTTTCGATGATCAGGAAACGGTCTGCGATCTCCAGCGTGAAAGCCAGCACCTGCTCCGACACGATCAGCGCGAAGTTGCGCTGGCGTTTGAACTGGTTCAGCGCGCGGGCAATGTCCTTGATGATCGACGGCTGGATGCCCTCGGTCGGCTCATCGAGGATCAGCACCTTCGGATCGGTCACGAGCGCGCGTGCGATGGCCAGTTGCTGCTGCTGGCCGCCGGAGAGATTGCCGCCGCGGCGTTTGCGCATGTCCCACAGGACCGGAAACGATGCGAAGATGTCGTCCGGTATGCGGGGATCGCGCGCGCGATCCAGGCCGGTGAGGATGTTTTCCTCGACGCTGAGGTACGGAAAGATCATCCGGCCCTGGGGAACGAAACCGAAGCCGGCGGCGACACGCTCGTAGCTTCTCGATCCGGCCAGATCGCGGCCGTTCAGCGCAATGCGGCCTGTCCGCGCCGGAATCATGCCGATCAGCGATTTGAGCAGCGTCGTCTTGCCCATGCCGTTGCGGCCCATTACCGCCACCGCTTCGCCCGCGTTCAGCTCCAGTTGGATGTCGTGCAGTACATGGCTTTGGCCGTAATACACATTGAGATTTTCGACGGATAGCATGGTCAATGTCCCAGGTATACGTCAATGACGCGCGGGTGGCTCCTGACGTAGTCCATCGAGCCTTCGGCGAGCTTCTTGCCCTGATGCAATACCGTTACCTTGTGGGCGATCGACTTGACGAACTCGATGTCGTGCTCGATGACGACAACCGAGCGGCCGTCCGTGATGCGGCGCAGCAGCGCGCCGGTCTGTTCGCGTTCCTTCACGCTCATGCCCGCGACCGGCTCGTCGAGCAGCAGCAGGCGCGGCGCCTGCATCAGCAGCATGCCGATCTCCAGCCATTGCTTCTGGCCGTGCGACAGCAGGCCGGCTTTGCGTGCGACCTGGTCGGCCAGGAAGATCGTTTCGGCGGTTTCGGCGACCGCGTTGCGCACGTTCCGGCTGCGGCGAAAGAACAGACAGCCGAACACGTTGCGCTGGTGCGGATACGAAATCTCGAGGTTTTCGGCCACGGTAAGGTCGTCATAGACGAGCGGATTCTGAAATTTGCGGCCGACGCCCGCGCGGGTGATCTGGTACTCGAGCATCCGCTCCAGACGGAGTCCGTTGAAGGTGATGCTGCCCTGGCTCGGTTTCGTCTTGCCGCAGATCATGTCGAGCAGGGTGGTCTTGCCGGCGCCGTTCGGGCCGATCACGACGTGCAGTTCGTTTTCTTCGACGTAGAAATTCAGGTCGTCAATGGCTTTAAAACCGTCGAACGATACGGTCAGGCCTTCGACGGACAGTATCACTTGGCTCACTTCAGGCCTCCTCGCGGGGTTGCAGGCGCTGGAACATGCCGGCAAGCCCTTTCGGCAGGAACATCGGCATGAGAATGAACAGCGCGCCGATCAGGTATGGCCAGAACCCGACGAACTGTTCCGACAGATAGCTCTTCGCCAGGCCCACGGCCAGCGCCCCATAGGCGGCGCCGATCAACGACAGCCGCCCGCCGACCACGGCATAGATGACCATCTCGATCGAGGTGACGATGCCGCACAGCGACGGTGACGCAAAACCGACCTGCATGGTGAACAGCGCGCCGCCGATCGCCGAAAACGACGCGGCGATGGCGAAGATGAAGCCCTTGAAGAGGGCTGGGTCGTAACCCGAGAAACGGATGCGGTCTTCGCTGTCGCGGATGGCGATCAGCACGTTGCCGAGGCGGCTTTTCAGGATGAAGCGGCCGGCCAGGATCGCGCACAGCAGCAGGCAGGCCGTCACGTAATACAGCACCCGGACCGCCGTGTCGGTCTGCACGCTCCAACCCATGAATGCCGGCAGGTTCGTGATGCCGTTGATGCCGCCGGTATAACCCTGCTGACCGATGATCACGATCGACATGATCGAAGCGAGCGCCAGCGTGACGATGGAGAAGTACACGGCGCCCACCCGCTTGCGGAAGTTGGCGTACGCCAGCGCGAAAGCCAGCGCTGTCGGCACGATCACGATCGCCGGCAGGACGAACCAGGCATGCTCGAACGGCGCCCACCACCACGGCAGCGTGTCGATGCTGCTCCAGGTCATGAAGTCCGGCACCGGCGGGCCGCCGTTGCCGAAGACCGCCGCGGCCGGGTCGGCAGCCGTTGCTTCGAGCTTCATGAACATCGCCGTCATGTAGCTGCCGAGTCCGAAAAAGATGCCCTGCCCGAGGCTGAGGATGCCGCCGTAGCCCCATGCCAGCACGAGTCCGACGGCGCAGAATGCGAAGCTCAGATACTTGCCGAACAGACCGAGGCGGAACGGTCCGCTCAAGAGCGGGATGGCGATGAGCAGCAGGGCTGCAAAGATCAGGAGCGCCAGCCGTTCGTCGCCCGTGCGGTGGAAAAGAGGAAACAAGGAGTCTTTCATGATCAGCGGCGAACCTTGAGGGCGAACAGACCGTTCGGGCGGAAGTAGAGGACGACGATCACCAGCAGCAGGATCGACGCCTTGGCCATCGAACCGCTGAGCACGAGTTCGAGCATCGACTGCATCTGGCCGATCGAAAAGGCCGACAGGAAGGTGCCGAGAAGACTCTGGATGCCGCCGAACACGACGACGATGAACGTGTCGACGATGTACTGCTGGCCGGTCGCCGGACCGGTCGAGGCGATCATCGTCAGCGCGCTGCCGGCGACACCGGCGAGTCCGCAGCCGAGCGCGAAGGTGACGGCATCCACGCGTTCGGTGTTGATGCCCGCCGCGCCGGCCATGGCGCGGTTCTGCATCACCGCGCGAATGCGCAGTCCCCAGCGGCTGCGGAACAGGAACAGATACACCGCCAGCGCAACCGACAGCGTCAGGCCGATGATGAACAGCCGGCTCAACGGGATGGCGATCGCGGGCGTCACGTTCCAGGCGCCGCGCAGCCAGTCGACGGTCGGCACTCCGACGTCGATCGGGCCGAAGATGTGGCGGAACACCTGTTGCAGCACGAGCGACAATCCCCAGGTTGCCAGCATCGTGTCGAGCGGCCGCGTGTACAGAAAGCGGATCATCGAGCGCTCGAGTGCAAAGCCGGCCGCGAAGGTGGCCACGAACGCAACGGCGATGCCGACGAGAAAATACGCATCCATCATTGACGGGAAAAAGCGCTCGAACATGGCCGACGTCAGGTAGGTCATGTAGGCGCCCAGCGCCATCAGCTCGCCGTGGGCCATGTTGATAACGCCCATCAGTCCGAACACGATCGCCAGGCCGATGGCCATCAACGCGAGCACGGTGAACAGAGACAGGCCGTTGAAGAGCTGGGGCAGCAATACATCCAGAGTCATGACATCCTCATTGCCGGAGCAGGGCCGCCGGCGGGCAGGCCGACGGCGCTTGTGCAGGCGTGCGTTACAGCGTGGGGAAGGGGTTCGGCTCGATGAGCGGTGATTCGTAGGCGATGTCGACCTGGCCATCAGCACGGAATGCGCCGATGCGCGCGTGCTTCCACAGATGGTGGTTGCTCGACTGGAAACGTACCTGGCCTTCCGGCGCATCCCAGGCGAGGTTCGACGAGGCGGCGACAACCTTGGGAACGTCGAGGCTCTTGGCTTTTTCGACGGCGAGCTTCCACAGGTACACCGACGTATAGGCGGCTTCCATGGTGTCGCCGATGACCCGGTCGGCACCGTAGCGTTTCTTGAACGCGGCGACGAACTTGTCGTTGCGCGCGTTCTTCACGCTCTGGAAGTAACCCATGCAGGAGAGTACGCCGACGAGATTGTCGCGGCCGATACCGATGGCCTCTTCCTCGGTCACCGCCAGCGCCAGGATCGCCTGGTTGCCGCCGTTGATGCCGACCGAGGCGAGCTGTTTGTAGAATGCGACGTTCGAGCCGCCGACGATGGTCGACAGAATCACGTCCGGTTTGGCGGCCCTGATTTTGTTGATCACCGACGAGAACTCGACCGTGCCGAGCGGAAAATAATCCTCGCCGACGACGGTTCCGCCGGCCTTGGCAACGGTCGGGCGCGCGATGCGGTTCGTCGTGCGCGGCCAGATGTAATCGGAACCGATCAGATAGAACTTCTTGCCCTTGTTCTGTGCAAGCCAATTGACTGCCGGGATTACCGATTGCGTGGCCTCCTGGCCGATGTACATGATGTTCTTCGACATCTCCAGCCCTTCGTAATACGTCGGGTAGTACAACAGGCCGTTGTAGCGCTCGAATACCGGCAGCACGGCCTTGCGCGAGGCTGACGTGTAGCAGCCGAACACCGCGGGAACCTTGTCGCGGCCCAGCAGTTTCTGTGCTTTTTCGGCGAATGTCGGCCAATCGCTCGCGCCGTCTTCGACGATCGCCTGGATCGGCCTGCCGAGTACGCCACCGGCCGCGTTGATCTCTTCGATGGCGAGCTGTTCGGCGTCGACGACGTGCGCTTCGGCAATCGCAACCGTTCCCGTCAGCGAATGCAGAATGCCGACTTTGATCGGGTCGGCAGCCGAGGCAGTGCGTGAAATCAGCGCCATCGGGGCGGGCAAGGCGGAGGCTGTCGCGGTGGCCAGCGCGGTTTTCAGAAAATTGCGGCGGGTGTTGGTCATGACGCATTCTCCTTGGTTGATGGCGCGCGTTTTTCTTTTAGCGCCGATGTGTGCAGCGTCAACGCAAGATGCGTACCATCGGACAACTCGCCGCGCACGGTGAAATCGCCCTGGGCGATTCAATGCTTGTTGACGCGGCCTCTGGAGGGAGTTGCGCAGTATGCAGTCAAGATGCCGATGGCGTGATCGCCGGTGCTGTCATCTCTTTCGTCGCGTGCTGGCGGTGCACGCCATCGGTGCATCGGCCGCCGCCATGCACGCTTGCGGGCCAGCATCCAGCGGGCTGTGCTCCATTTTTGTCCCGCCGCCTGCGGCGACCCAAACCACCGCACGGCTCTCTCCGGAAATCGGTGACCAACCGGAATCCAAGGCCAAAAAAAGCTGGGGAGCGCGCGGCTCCCCAGCTTTTTACCGAATGTCATCGATTAAGCCGTGAGTATGTTCTCGCGGCTCCGTTCCCGCTTTGCAGCGCTTTCGATTCGAACGGATAAATCCGGCGCTCAGCCCGCGAAATTCTTCTCGGCGAAGCTCCAGTTGGCGAGGCTGGCGAGGAAGGTTTCTACGAACTTCGGGCGCAGGTTGCGGTAGTCGATGTAGTAGGCGTGTTCCCAGACGTCGATGCACAGTAGCGCCTTGTCGCCGGTGGTCAGCGGGGTGCCGGCGGCGCCCATGTTGACGATGTCGACCGAGCCGTCGGCCTTCTTGACGAGCCACGTCCAGCCGGAGCCGAAGTTGCCGACGGCCGAGGTCTGGAAGGCTTTCTTGAATTCGTCGAACGATCCCCACTTCTTGTCGATCGCGGCCGCCAGGGCGCCCGAGGGTGCGCCGCCGCCAGCGGGCTTCAGGCTGTTCCAGAAGAAGGTGTGGTTCCAGACCTGGGCGGCGTTGTTGTACACGCCGCCGGCCGGCGCCTTCTTGACGATGGCTTCCAGATCCAGGCTTTCGTACTCGGTGCCCTTGATCAGGTTGTTCAGGTTGGTGACGTAGGCCTGATGGTGCTTGCCGTAGTGGTATTCGAGGGTTTCCTTGGAAATGTGGGGGGCTAGGGCGTCCAGGGCAAACGGCAGTTGCGGTAGCTGATGTTCCATGATTTCTCCTTGTATTTGAGTTGAGCGGTTTGGAGTCGTATTTTTTACCTGCCGGCCGAAACGCGAGGCGGATTTCCGCGCTCAGTGTTCTGTTCGTGTTACGGTGGCTTCGGCGCGGCCTGCGTGAAAAGAGACAATGATACGATCATTTGGTTCCAGGCGGCGGGCGTCATTCAGAATATCGCCGGAGGCGTCGGTGACGATGCTGTAGCCGCGCGCCAGGATGGCTTTCGGATCGAGATGTTTCAAGCCGGCGTCGAGGCGCGCGAGCTGTGCTTTCCTCCGTTCGCAGGCCGCATGCCAGGCATTCGCCAGCCGGCCGGCCAGCAGTTCCAGCCGGGCCTTGGGCGGCTGCAGCGACGGGCGGACCGACCGCAGGCGCAGGCTCAGTGCAGCGAGGTCCAGCTTGTCCTGCGCGATGCGCCGGTGCAGGGAGGCAATCAGGCGCTGGCGGGTGGCGGCCAGCAGGTCGCGCTGCTGCGTCAGGCGCTGGCCGGGGTGGAGCAGGCGGTGCGCCAGCCGGTCCAGCCGCTGCGCCTGCCGTTCGAGTTCGCGTTCGAGCTGGCGGTACAGATGTTGGTGCAGGACGCGCAGGCGGTTTTCCAGCGCCGTTTTCTCGGGGGCGGCCTGTTCTGCGGCGGCGGTTGGGGTGGCGGCGCGCCGGTCGGCGGCGAAATCGGCGATGGTGAAGTCGGTTTCGTGCCCGATACCGGCAATCAGCGGCAGGCCGCAGGCGCGGATGGCCCGCGCTATCCTTTCGTCGTTGAAGGCCCAGAGGTCTTCGAGGCTGCCGCCGCCGCGGCACAGGATCAGCGCGTCGCATTCATGCCGCTTGCCAGCCTTGGCGATCATTGCGGCGATCTGCGCCGCCGCGCTTTCGCCCTGCACGGGCACCGGGTAGATGATGATGTCGACCTGCGGCGCGCGGCGCGCCAGGGTCGTCAGCACGTCCCGCAGCGCGGCGGCCTGCAGGGAGGTGATGATGCCCAGGCGGCGGGGAAATGCCGGCAGCGGGCGTTTGTCGTCGGCGGCGAACAGCCCTTCTTTTTCCAGTTTTTCCTTCAGCCGCAGGAACCGTTCGTACAGGGCGCCGATGCCGGCCTTGCGTGCAGTTTCGACGTTGAGCTGGAAGTCGCCGCGCGCTTCGTAAAGCGTGACCAGGATGCGCGCCTCGATGTGCTGGCCGTTTTCCAGCCGCCAGCCGAGCAACTGGGCGCGGGAGCGGAACATGACGCAGCGCACCTGCGCGCTGTTGTCCTTGAGCGAGAAGTAGACGTGGCCGGAGGGGGCGTAGGTCAGATTGGAAATCTCTCCGGCCACCCAGCAGAGCGGGAAGGCGGTTTCGAGGCGTTCGCGCACCAGCCGGTTGAGCAGCGAAACGGAGAGAACGGGGGGTGCCTGGGCAAGGCTTTCGTCGGAGGGGGCGGGATCTTTCATGCATCAATTCTACATTCTTGTCAAATCATTCACATCCCGTGGGGTTTTTGGGATACAAGTGCCGCTAACGCCTTCTATATTAAGGGATGTAATCTATCTATATGATTTTTAAGGATAAAAAAATGTGCTACTTTTTTCTGCAAAGTATAAAAAAGCCTTTGGAATGGGGGGCTTAGCGGGGGTTGTCAGGATTGATTCACAAAGTTATCCACAGATTTTGTGGACAAAGGTTTTCCACTTTTTGGCCTCCAGGTCTTGCCGCTGGCGGCGGCTCACGCTAAAGTTCGATGCTTGAGTCATTCAGAGGGGTGAAGCGTGTTCTCTATCATTCTGGCAGCCGGTTGGCCGATCTGGCCCTTGCTTTTCGCGTCGATCGTTGCCGTTGCGCTGATCATCGAGCGCCTGGTGGCGTTGCGCCGGACCAAGGTGCTGCCGGCGGGCCTGTTGCAGAAAGTCGTTGCCGACTATAAGCAGAAGGGTGAAAAGGGCGTCAACGAGCAGGCCATTGCCGCTCTGGAAAGCAATTCGCCGCTCGGCAGGGTGCTCGCGGCGGGGTTGCGCAACGTCGGCAGTACCCGCGAGGTCATGCGCGAAGCCATCGAGGAAACCGGCGGGGTGGTGGCGCACGAGCTTGAGCGTTACCTGACGACCTTGGGAACGATCGCTTCGATCAGCCCGCTGATGGGACTCTTCGGCACCGTGGTGGGGATGATCGAGATTTTCGGCTCGCAGTCGCCTTCGGGCAGCAATCCGGTGCAGCTGGCGCACGGCATATCGATAGCGCTGTACAACACCGGGTTCGGTTTGCTGATTGCGATTCCCAGCATGATTTTCTGGCGGCACTTCCGGGCGCTGGTCAACGGTTTCGTGATCAGCATGCAGCAGCAGTCCGTGCACCTGGTCGAGGTTCTGCACGGCGACCGCAAGTCGTGAGGGATTAGAGCATGAATTTCCAACGCGGCCGGGAGTCGGATGTTCCCGAGATCAACTTCATTCCGCTGATCGACGTGCTGCTGGTGATCATCATCTTCCTGATGCTCACGACGACCTATTCGAAGTTCTCCGGCCTGGAAATCAACCTGCCGACGGCGGATGCGAGCCAGCCGGCCGACCAGCCGAACGAGGTGAACGTTTCGATCACGGCGGCGGGAATCGTGCAGGTCAACAAGACCCCTCTCGCGGCCACCGACGTGCGTTCGATCAGCGAAGCGCTGCGGCGGGCGGCGGGCGACAAGCAGGACCCGCTGATCGTGGTCAACGCCGACGCCAAGGCGACGCACCAGAGCGTCATCGACGTCATGCAGGCCGCCCAGTCAGCCGGCTATCCGCGTATTTCCTTCGCGACGCAGTCGCCGGCCCGATGACCGTCTGAACCGTCAGATGCGCTCCGGCGGCTTTCTCCAGCGTTTGCCGCAACTGTGGTACCGGGACGGCCTGGCGGCCGCCCTGTGGCCTTTGTGGCCCCTTTCCCTTTTGTTCGGCGGCGTGGCCGCCCTGCGGCGCGCTGCTTATCGCCGTGGGTGGGCTGCGTCGGTGCGCTTGCCGGTTCCGGTTATCGTCGTCGGCAATCTGACCGTGGGGGGGAGCGGCAAAACGCCCGTGGTGTTGTGGCTGGCGGCGCAGCTGCGCGAGCGCGGATGGCGCCCGGGCATAGTCAGCCGCGGCTACGGCCGGAGTTCGGAAGAGGCGGTGCTGTCCGTCGGCCCCGAATCGAGCGCGGCGGCGGCCGGCGACGAGCCGCTGCTGCTGGCGCGGCGCAGCGGCGTTCCGGTGTTCGTCGGGCGCGATCGCGTGGCGGCGGGAAAGGCGTTGCTTGCCGCGCATCCGGAATGCGACATCGTGATTTCCGACGACGGGCTGCAGCATTACCGTCTGGCGCGCTCCGCGGAGATCGTCGTGTTCGACGCACGCGGCGCCGGCAACGGCCGGATGCTGCCGGCAGGACCTCTGCGCGAGCCGTTGGCGCGCCTGGACGAAGCCGCCGCCATCGTGTGCAACGGAGAGGTGCCGCCGGCGCTGTTCCGCCATACGGGCACGCCGCGTTTTCCGATGCACCTGGAAGGGCAGGCGTTCGTGGCCCTGCGGGATGGGCGGCAGACGTGCTCGGCCGGGCAGTTGCAGGGAAAGCGCCTGTATGCCATGGCCGGCATCGGCAATCCGCCGCGCTTTTTTGCAAAGCTCGCCGCGCTTGGTTTGCAGTTTACGCCGCACCCCTTTCCGGATCATCATGTTTACTGCGCGGAAGATTTTGCGTTTGCGCGCGATGGCGTGTTGCTGATGACCGAGAAAGATGCAGTAAAATGTGGCGATCTGATTTCGTCCGAGGCGTGGTTTCTGCCGGTGGAGGCGCAAATCGAGAAAAGCGCGGATGGGCGATCATTGTTGGATACGATTCTGGAGAGGGTGAATGGACGCACGCTTGCTTGATATTCTGGTCTGTCCGGTCTGCAAGGCCAACCTCGAGTACCGCAAGGCCAGCCTCGAATTGGTGTGTAAGCCCTGCAAACTGGCTTTCCCCGTACGCGACGATATTCCGGTCATGCTTGAGGATCAGGCGCGCCGCGTTTCCGAGGAGGAGTTTCAATGACCCTGGCCAGCGTGAAGTTCAAGGCGGTCGTGCCGGCGCGCCACGCATCGACGCGCCTGCCGGGCAAGCCCTTGCTCGATTTGGGCGGCAAGCCGATGGCCGTGCGGGTGGCCGAACGGGCGGTGCAGTCCGGCGCCGAAGAGGTGTGGGTGGCAACCGACCACGCCGACGTGGTCGGTGCGGTGGAAAAGCACGGATTGTCCGTCCTGCTGACGCGCACCGATCATCCGACCGGCACGGACCGGCTGGCCGAAGTCGTCGAGAAACTCGGCTGGAGCGACGAGACGATCGTCGTCAACGTGCAGGGCGACGAACCGCTGATCGACCCCGGGCTGGTCGCGCAGACGGCGAGCCAGCTTGCCGAGAGCGGCGCCGACATCGCGACCGTTGCCCACCCGATAAAGAATCCCGCTGATTTTTTCGCCTCGAACGTGGTCAAGGTCGTCTGCAAGGCCAACGGCGACGCCATGTATTTTTCCCGCGCGACGATTCCGTTCGCCCGCGATCATTTCGCGCAACGCAAGGATTCGCTGCCAGACGACCTGCCGGCGTACCGCCACATCGGGCTCTACGCCTACCGCGCCCGCTTTCTGCGCGCCTATGCCCGGCTGCAGCCGTCGCCGCTCGAACGCTTCGAGGCGCTGGAACAGTTGCGCGCGCTGTGGCACGGCTACCGGATCAGCGTTGTCGTTTCCGATCACCTGCCCATGCCGGGAGTGGATACGCCCGAGGACGCCGCCAGCATGCAGGCCTGGTTCCGCGATCACACTTGAGCGTCGCGCGGCGGGCGTCCCATGGCCGGGGTGAGCATCTCATCGATTTGGTGGTAAAACTACGAGGGTAAAAACATGAGACTGATATTGCTCGGCCCCCCTGGCGCAGGGAAGGGAACGCAAGCCAAATTCATCTGCGAAAAATACGGCATTCCGCAGATTTCCACCGGTGACATGCTGCGCGCCGCCATCAAGGCCGGAACGCCGTTGGGGCTGGAAGCGAAGAAGGTGATCGACGAAGGGCGGCTGGTTTCCGACGACATCATGGTTAACCTCGTCAAGGAGCGGCTGCAGCAGGACGACTGCCGTACGGGCTACCTGTTCGACGGCTTCCCGCGCACCATTCCGCAGGCCGAAGCTGTCAAGGCGGGGAACATCGCGCTCGACTGCGTGCTGCAGATCGACGTGGCCGATGAGGAAATCGTCGAGCGCATGAGCGGCCGCCGCGTGCACCTGGCTTCGGGGCGGACCTACCACATCAAATTCAATCCGCCGAAGGTTGAGGGCAAGGACGACGTGACCGGCGAGCCGCTGGTGCAGCGCGACGACGATTCGCGCGAAACGGTGCTAAAGCGGCTGGAGATCTACCACGCCCAAACGCAGCCGCTGATCGAGTACTACACGCGCTGGGCCGCGACGGGTGACGAGTTAGCGCCGAAAGTGCGCAAGATATCCGGCGTCGGCAGCGTGGAGTCGATCACGCAGGCGGCGTTCGCTGCCCTGGGGTGACGGCGCATTAGGGATAAAGGAATCGAAAAAGGGGTAAGCGTCGCTTGCCCCTTTTTCGATCACGCGCTGGGCAGAAGCTGCGTATCGGCGCGAAGTCGGAACCGGAACCTCTCAGAACTCGCCGCCGCCATAGGAAAACGGGCCGCGCCGGCCGTGTCCGCGGCCTTCTCCGTGATGGTGGTGGCGGTCATGGCCGTCGCCGTGGTGATGCCCGTGCCGGTGGGCATGCCGTTCGCGCTCGCCGCCGTGGTCGCCGTCCTCGGTGTGTTGTTGCGATGCCGTTGCCGCATCGGCCTCCAGGGAAACGATCAGTTTGCCCAGCAGCCCGCAAAGCGCCTCGCGTTCCGCGCTCGACAGGCCGGCCAGTAGCTCTTCGGAGCGCTTAGCGCGGACGGACCGGATTTCCTCCGCGAAAGCACGGCCCTTTTCCGTAATGCACACGGTGCTCATGCGCCTGTCGCTCTCGCTCTGGTGGCGCTCGACAAGTCCGCCCTCGGCGAGCTTATCGAGCACCTCGCTCAGGGAGGGCGGGCGGATCTGCAGTTTTTCCGCCAGGTCGCGCTGGCTGATGCCGTCCTGCTCGTCCATGAGTACGCGCATCACCCGGCCCTGGCCGCGGTGCCCGTCGCCCCGGCCCCGTCCGTCGGGCATTCCGTGACGTCCATGATGCCCGCGATGCAGCAGGTTCATGCAATGGTGCAGTTGGTGAAACAGTTTTTCGGTAGTGGTAAAAGACATTGAGAACTCCTGAGTATTGATATATAGATTGAGGCGCCGCGGCTCATGAAATGGTTTCGGCGGGCTTTGCCGCCAGGAAAAAATCAGGCGCCGAAATGTGTCCCTGTTATTGGTGCTCGTGAAAACAGGGATTGAAAAGTTGCCGAAGGCAGTACAGAACGTATCGCCGGACCATTGATTTCATGAATGACCAGGCCATTGGCAGGGCGCATGAAAGGGGCGGAGCGGAACGCCCGGGACTTGGCGGCAATGGTTTGCATGGCGACTCGTCGGCAAGGGCCGTTGGAGCCTCCGGAGAGCGAATCCGCCCGCTGCCGCCGTGCGCCATGGCTGTGCGGCTGCTTCCGCCCCGATGCCGAAGCCCGTTGCCATGGCTTCGGCAACCAGCCAGCCCATTCCCGCGATGCCGCGGGGCCAGGCAGCGCTGTCGCCGGGGAAACGGTTTCTTCGCAGGTGTAAGAGGCATTGAGAACTCCCGTACATTGATGATCGGTTAATTTAGGTACCTAAATAAATAATAATATCGAGCAATTGCTGTGTCAAGAAAAATATTTAGGTGCCGAATTAATTTTTCGGTGTTTTTGTATGTGATTGTTTCGATGATAAAAATTTAAATGATGAGGAGAGAATTGTACGGAAAAGCGCAGCGCCTTCCGCCGGATGTCTGATCCGTTTTACTTCGGCGTGTTATTTCGCACGGGCTCCCTCGAGTAAATCCTGTGCCGCCTGAATTCCCCGATGGCAATGAAAGCATCCGCGTTGTCAGTGGATCGTATGGATAAGCATCACGCTGTCTGAAATGCCCTTCATTCGGCGGAAGGCGCTGCACTTTTCCGCCCTTGCGCGGGCTATCGCACTTTTTTGTATTAGGTTCGCGGGAGGCGATTTCTGTATCTACGATTGTTCTTTACCGCCTCCCAATGGTAAGGATTTCGATATCGACGCGGCGATCGGGCTGTAGACAGTTGATTACCTTATTCTTTTCTAGTCCTTTGCATTCGTCTGGCTTTGTCGCGGGCGACTCCGAACCTTTCCCTTCGATGTATATCAGCTTGGAATTAAGTCCCTTAGAAATAAGATAGGTTTTGACCGCCTCCGCGCGTTGCTCCGAAAGCTTTTGGTTCACTGCGTCGGTTCCGATACGGTCGGCATGGCCAATAACCACCGCGGCTTCCAAGCTCACCTGCTTTAGTTGAGCGATTATTTCGTCGAGCTTGGCCTCCCCGTGGGCTTTCAAAGTCGCTTTAGCGAAGTCGAACTGAATAGTAGTCTTTAGCGATCGCCTTGGCGGCGGCAATGGATCGCACACCATCGGAGGCGTGCGATTGCGCAGGTCCTGGTCCTGGCTCTGGCTCGGAACAGTGCTCTGGCTTTGACAACCAGCAATAGTTGAGCCAAGAACGATACTCCCCACCGCGCCGGCGGTGAGTGCTTTAACCATATGCATTCTGACGCGGTGACGCACCTTTTCTTTTTCGTCTTTGCCGTCGCCCATTTTTTCTTCACCCCGTTTTCGTATGTTCGGTCATCCGGATCGGCGCCGCGATACGGTAATGCCGGCAATTTGCTCCAATGGTCCGTTGTAGCTTTTGTTCGAGTTTTTCTGCTGCGTCCGATATCTTATGCTCGTTTGCGCGGAGCCTGAACGAGAGGTTCTCAATCAGACTGTTTTCGTCTTCGCCATTCTCCTTTACGAACGCAATAATCTGGCGCAAGCCATCGACCGAGTCAAGCGCCAGTGTCCGGCTCAAGCGTTTGGCTTCCGCGAGCCATTCGGGCTCATAGTTTCCAGGATGGAAATGGCGGGCAATCTCGACGTCGAAGCGGGTACTCATCAAACGGTTGGCCAGGGCGTGGCCGGAGAAGTTGCGTTCTTCGAAACAAAGCATGGCCAGTTCAAAAACGCGTTGCATTTCAGGACTTGCCAGCGAATAGTCCCAGCCCATCCAGTCGCCATGGCAGCGCCCTTCCTGTTGCATGCGGCGCAGCAGCGGCGTGCCCGCATACAGTTCGACGCGGCCGAAATTGAAGGGCGATTCGGCGAATTCCTCCATGAAGGCCAGATTGGCTTCGAAGGCTTCGAAATCGGTATCAGGGTCCCAGACCAGCAGGTTGAAACAGACGTAGATACCCAATTCGGCAAGGATTTGCATTGCGCGGTGGTTCTGGTCGCTTCGCACTCCGCGCCGCAGCGTTTTCAAACCTTGTGTCGAATCGTTTTCGATACCGATAAAAACGCGAGTCAGGCCGAGACGGTCGCGTAGAGCGGTGAATACTTCGGGCGTAACATCGTTCGGACGGGCCTTGACGACGGTACCGACGCGGCCGACGCCGCGACGCTCCAGGGCGTCGGCCAGGGCATGGATACGTTCCAGGGCAGTGCCGTGGCCGGGAGGCAGGAAATTGTCATCGTGAAAGATGAAAATTTCGGCACCCTGTTCCCGATGGAGCCGCGCCATTTCCTCGGCGACGGCGTCGGCACTGCGCAAGCGCCAGCGAGGCCCGGCACTCTGGCGTTTGTGCCAAGCGGCGATGCAACAGAATGCGCAACTGCCGTAACACCCGCGGCTGCCGACCAGTGTGGTAATCGGGTGGCCCAGGCATAGCGCCGACTCGCCGCGCCGGTCCGGATCGGGCAATATCGCCACGTCCGGTTGCTGTCTTGGCGCTGTCGCAATGGGTGGCCCGGCGCTCGTCGGCAGCGCGAGCCCGGCAATGTTTTCAAGCGGCTGCTGCTGAACGACGGCATAGACAAGTTCGACGACGGTTTCCTCGGCTTCGCCCAGGCACAGGGAATCGAATTCCGGAAAATTGCTCAGGATTTCCTGCCAGCAGAAGGTAGCGAAATGCCCGCCGGCGGTCAGATGGCCTCGATAACCAGATTCGCGTAACGCCATGACCAGGGCCAATACGTCATCGGCGCGCCATTGGAAGGCCAGCGAAATGGCAATGACTGTTGGATTCAGCGCAACGGCAAAATCCCTGACTTCGGCAAGTGCATCCGAAAAATTGAAGGGAACGATTTCGGTTCGCACGCCGGAGGCTGCAAGCGATGCTGCGATGGAGCGGATACCCAGGTTTTCTTCGACTTCCGGCCCGACCAGAAGCACCAGCGGTAACGACGAGGAATATGAAGATGTATCCATGACGAGATGTTACCGGCAGTGCAAATACAAAAACAAGGCACCTGGGTGGATTGGGGAAATTGCGGGCAAGGCGACGTATCCCGGATTGCGGAGGGGAATAAGAGAGAAAAAAGCAAGCTATTTACTGTTGGAGCATGCCATATTCGCCGTCATAGCGGACCCGCGCTTCGAAGCCTACAGATGCGAGGGCAAGAACCAAAGCCTTTGCCTCTGCGACGGACGGAACGGGAACAATTGGAGATTTACCGGTGAGGCAGGACTCAACCGCGTTCTTCGCTTGTGCAAGGCCAATAGTGGAATGCTGACGGATGGCTTGAATCGCTGATACGGCTAGAGCATCTTTGCGCCAACCAGCGAGGGAAACCTCGGGAACCTCTTTAGCATTCGGATTACCGCAGGCCCGATATGCGGCTATCGAGTCGGCGAGTGGCCTGTGATAGCCTACGCAGAAGGGACGTCCATCGGATCGCGAAACGAAGAGGGGGCCGTTACCGGCGACAGTATCGTAGATATTGCCTGTCTCGATGTAGCGAGCCGATTGATAGTAGAAGACCCAGCCAACATCAAATTCCTCGGCCTTGTCGGCGAGCAATTGCAGTTTCGCACGGCCAGAGCTGAGTGAAAGAAGCTCGAGCTCTGCAACCCCGATGGCTTGGGAAAATGTAAGCGGCATTTAACGACTCGTTGTGAGTGAGGGATATGTTTTCCAGGTCAGTTGTGCTCATCCGCCTGACGGCCTGGTTATCCGCGAGGAAGAATCGACCAATCGTTGAACTTCGTCTATCAGTCCAGGAAGCAGATCGCAGATCTCGGCCACCAGCGATTCCTCGATTTCCAGGAATCCTTCGTATTCGGCCAAGTTCCGTTTCTGATGGGCCAGATCCAGGATACGCCAACGGCTGGCCGGCCAATGCAGGGTATGCGCCAGACACTGGAAAACGGTATAGCGGTTTTCGCTGCGATAGCCATGCCAGCGCAGGGCAGCGAGCGAAGCGACATGCGCGGCGTTATAGGCACTGGTGAAACGGCCTTCGAGCGAAAGATTCTCGAGTCGGGCATCGGCCAGGCGCGTCCGGGCCATGGCGAGCATCCGCAGCACTTCGGCCTCATTGCGGGGTTCTGCCTTCAGTTGGCCTATGCGTGCCAGATTATCAAGGGCGGTCGAGCTCATCGATATCTCCGATCAAGGCAATAGTCGGTTGGGCCAGCACCCGATTGACGAAGGAATCCGGCTCAGCGCGGCGATGCGCGAATTCGGCCAGGGTATAGAGGCTGGGATTGATCTTGCGTTCCAGTATGGCTTCGACAGGAGCCAGGTGTTCCAGGACGGTACCCAAGGACAACTTGCTGCCGATCAGCATGACATCGATGTCGCTTTGCGCACGATCCGTTCCCTTGGCGATGGAGCCGTAGATCAGGGCCACGCGCAGTTCCGGCAGCAGGGGCTTCAGGGCTTCGCGCAACAGCGCTTCGATCCCTAGCGTTTTACGTACCAGGGATTCAAGTTCATGGAATACCGGATTGTCCGCATTGGCGGTGATGCAGCGCAGATTCCCCACGCGCTCGGTGGTCACCAGCCCCGCTTCGGCTAGACGGTTCAGTTCCCTTTGCAGGGAAGCGCTGCCCAGTCGAGTCAGCCGCCGCAACTCGCTCAAATGAAAGCGCCGCCCCGGCTGGCCATAGAGCCACTGCAGGACGCGGGACTGACTATCCGAAAAGAGGGCGCGGGCGATCGACATGTCTAGATATTAGCACGATCGATCCAGATATGAGCAGGAAATTGATCGTGGCGAAAGGGTGACTCGCATGGTGCCTTCGAAGCGGCAGCGTGTTTCGGATAACGGATGGGAATACGAGAAAGAAAAAGGGCAAGCATCGCTTGCCCCCTACAGGATTCCGAAACGCCTGAGATTACAGGCCGACCGCTGGGTTCAGCGAATACATTCCGGTCAGCGCCGCTTCGGCGAGAATGTGGCCGCGCATCGCTTCGCGGGCCTGCGCGCCGGTGAAGGTGCCTTCCACCGGCAGTTTCTCGATGTCGAGGGCGAACAGGGTGAAGACGTAGCGGTGGGGGAGTTCGTCGTTCCACGGCGGGCAGGGGCCGTCGTAGCCGAAATAATCGCCGCGCATGTCGTTGTCGCCGGCGAACCA
>JAVBSG010000175.1:0-6419 GCA_031547245.1 Propionivibrio sp. | reverse complement strand
TCATGAAGATACTGGTATTGCCGGGAGACGGGATTGGTCCTGAGATTGTTCAGGCGTCGGTGGGCGTTGTTGGAGCGGCGAACGAGCGTTTCAAGCTTGGGCTGGAATTTGAGTACGACGAGGTTGGTTTCGTCAGTCTTGAGAAACACGGGACGACGCTGCGGGACGAGACGCTGGAAAAGGCCAAGACGTATGACGGAATAATTCTCGGCACGCAGTCCCACGCCGATTATCCGAAACCCGAGCAGGGCGGCCGTAACGTATCGGCCGGTTTCCGGGTTGGCCTGGATCTTTATGCGAACGTGCGGCCGGCGCGCACACGCCCGTCGATCCCGACGAACATGAAGGAAGGGAAAACGATGGACCTCATCATCATGCGGGAGGCCACGGAAGGCTTTTACCCTGACCGCAACATGACCAAGGGCTGGGCGGAGCTGATGCCGAGCCCGGACATGGCGCTGTCGGTGCGCAAGATCACCCGGCATTGCAGCGAGCGTATCGCGCGGCGGGCCTTCGAATGGGCGATGACGCGGCGCAAGAAAGTCACGGCGGTGCATAAGGCGAACAGTTTCCACATGACCGACGGGCTGTTTCTTGAGTGTGTCCGGGCGGTAGCCAAGGATTTCCCGGAGGTTGAACTGAACGATCTGCTGATCGACGCCTCGACGGCGCACCTGGTGCGTAACCCTGAGCAGTTCGACGTGATCGTGGCGACGAATTTCTACGGCGACATTCTCAGCGACATGGCCAGCGAGATGTCGGGCAGCCTGGGGCTGGCCGGTTCGATGATGGCCAGCGACACGCACTGCTGCGCGCAGGCGCAGCATGGATCGGCGCCGACGCTGGCGGGTTTGGACAAGGCCAATCCGACCTCGATGATTCTGTCGGTGGCGATGCTTATCGAATGGATGGGCGAGCACCACGGGAAGCCGGAGCTGGTGAAGGCGGCGAAGGCGATCGAAGCGGCGGTTGACAAGGTTCTGGCGCAGCCGGCGTGCTGGACGGCGGACCTGGGCGGCACGACAGGTTGCAAGGCCTTCGGCGAGCACGTCGCCAAGGCCGTCGGCAACGTGTGAGTTTCCCAAGCGATTTCATCCTTGCAGCAATTCCCGGGTGGCGGCGCTGATCCGCCACCCGTCAGGACAATTCCAAATTTAACAGAACAGAACAGAACTGAAAGGGAGGTCAATATGTCTTTGTTGGCGATCGTTGGTTTTGGCATGATCATCGTGTTCATGTACCTGCTCATGACCAAAAAAATCACGGCCATGAACGGCCTGATTCTGATACCGATCATTGTGGCGCTGGCCCTGGGATTCGGCCCGAAGGTCGGAACCATGGCGCTGGATGGAATCAAGAAAGTGGCGCCGACGGCGGTCATGATCGCATTCGCCATGGTGTATTTCATGATCATGATCGATACCGGTCTGTTCGATCCGCTGATCAATGCCATTCTCCGCGCCGTGAAGGGCGATCCGGTGCGGGTCGTCGTCGGCACGGCGTTGCTGGCGGCGTTGGTTTCGCTGGACGGCGATGGCGCGACGACCTATATCGTTACCACCTCGGCAATGCTGGCCGTTCACCGGCGGATCGGAATTAATCCGGTCATCCTGCCGACCATGGCCATCATGCAGAACGGGGTGATGAACATCACGCCGTGGGGGGGGCCGACCGGGCGCGTCATGGCCGCCCTACAGCTCGACGCCGGCCAGGTGTTTACGCCGCTGATTCCTGGCATGATCACGGCAAGCATCTGGGTTCTCATTTATGCCTACTTCCTCGGCAAGAAGGAGCGTGCGCGCCTGGGCGTACTATCCGCCGACAAATACGAGGCATCGCCGATCAGCGCAGCCTATGCGGTCGAACTGGAAGACGGCAGCGGCGCTGCAGAATTGAAGCGCCCGAAACTCTTCTATTTCAATCTGGCGCTGACTTGTCTGCTGATGGGGCTGCTGATCGCCGACGTGATTCCGCTCAACGTGCTCTTCATGACGGCCAGCGCCCTCGCACTCGTCGTCAACTACGGCACCAACGTCAAGCTTCAGGCCGCGCGGATTTCGCACTACGGCAGCAACGTGTGGAGCAACATCTCCATGGTGCTGAGCGCCGGCATCTTCACGGGTATCCTGACGGGAACGAAGATCATCGACGCCATGGCCGGATCGCTGGTCACCAACATTCCGGAGTCGATGGGTCCGCATCTGGCTTTCTTCACAGCCTTCACCAGCCTGCCGTTCGACTACTTCCTGACCAACGACGCCTACTATTTCGGCATCGTTCCGGTGCTGGCCAAGACAGCCGCGTCCTACGGCATCACGGCCGCCGAAATCGCCCGCGCCTCGTTGGTGGCGCAAGGCTGCCACCTGCTCAGCCCGCTGGTTGCCTCGACCTATCTCCTGATCGGCTTGAACAACGTCACATTGGGAGAACTGACCAAGAAGGCGTTGCTGCCGTCGATCATGTCCTCGGTCGTCATGATCATCACGGCATTGGCCACGGGAGCTATCCCTTTCACCAAGTGACGCATGCCTGACCGAAGCCGCCGCCCTGTCACCAACTTACCAGGTGATCGGGCTGGGCTGCGGATACAATCCCATGACCGATATGCTTGACGGTTTTCAGTTTCAGGAGAAATAGGCAGTCGGATTGGCAAGCGGGGCGCGGTGCAGCGAAGTCGCAAGTCGATGGCCGCCAGTATGGAAAACGATTGGGAAAGGATTTTCAAATGATGACATTGGAAAAGTCAATCGAGGTTTTCGCGCCGCTTGGGCGGCTGCGCGCATCGATCAACGTGGGCAACCCGGTGTTGGCGCGGCGCAAGGCGCCGGGCGAGGAGCCTTACGGCGTATCGATCGACATCGCCCGCGCGTTTGCCGAACGGCTGGGCGTCGGCATTGAGTTCGCCGTTTTCGATTCGGCCAGCCAGTCGGTCGACGCCGTCGCCAAGGAGCAGGCCGACATCGGATTCTTCGCCGTCGATCCCAAGCGCGGCGAAAGCATCGCGTTTACCGCGCCTTATCTGCTGATCGAAGGCTGCTACCTGGTTCCAGAAGCGTCCCCGATAAAAAGCAACGAAGAAGTGGACCGTGCGGGAATCCGGGTGGCGGTCGGCAACGGCAGCGCATACGACCTGTTCCTTTCGCGCGAGCTCAAACAGGCGGAGATCGTCCGAGCGGCCAATCCGCAGGCGGTGGTCGGCATGTTTCTCGAACAGAAGCTGGAGGTCGCCGCCGGGGTGCGCCAGCAACTGCAGGTGGACATGGCGCGCCAGCCGGGGCTGCGCATGCTGCCTGAACGTTTCATGGTCATCCAGCAGGCGATGGGTTTGGCGAAGGGGAGGGGAGAAGCCGCGCAGGCGTATCTCGCCGCCTTCGTGGAAGAGATCAAGGCCGGCGGCTTCGTCGCGCAGGCGCTGGCGCGCCATGGCATCGAAGGGGCAACGCTGGCTCCTGCCGTGCGCTGATCCGAACTGAATCATTTGATGGAAGAGTGGGCCGGGCGGCGCCCGGCTCGGGATTTTGCATCCGTAAAAAGTAATGGAGAGGAAAACGACCGCATGAAAAAAGTGCTTTTGATCAACGGGCAGGGGCAGCAGGTCGCCGATATTTTCAATGCGCTGGCTCCCGCGGGCTTCGAAACCGCGTGGATTCCGGCCAACCTTGGCGACGCGGAAAAAATCGCGCATCTGACCGGCGTCGAATTCGCCGTGCTGCATCCGGCCGCGCTGTCCGGAACGGTCATCCGCGCCGCCGAAACGCTGCGGCTGATTCAGCTGTTGGCGGCAGGCTACGAAAAAGTCGACGTGCAGGCTGCGGCGGCAGCCGGCGTTCCCGTTGCCACGAACGGCGGCGCCAACGCCTGGGCGGTTGCCGAGCATGCGATCGCGCTGATTCTGGCGCTCTACAAGCGCCTGCTCGCCTGCGATCGGTCGGTGCGCGCCGGCGAGTGGCGCAAAGCCGCAAACGGCTTCAATACCTATGAACTGGCGGGGAAAACCGTCGGCATAGTCGGCGCCGGGAACATCGGCAGGAAAGTGGCGCGCCGCCTGAAGGCTTTCGAGACCAACATCATTTACTTCGACGCCTGTTCCGTGCCCGAAATCGAAAACGAACTCGGCGCCCGCAAGGTCGGGCTCGAAGAGCTGACGGAATCAGCTGACATCATCACCCTGCATGCGCCCTTGCTGGAGGAGACGCGCGGGTTGATCGGCGTGCGCGAATTCGCCGCCATGAAACCGGGAACGGTACTGATCAATACCAGCCGCGCCGAACTGGTGGACGAGGAGGCGCTGATCGCCGCCTTGAGCGAACGGATCATCGCCGGGGCGGGTATCGACGTTTACTACCAGGAGCCGGTGCGAGCCGATCATCCGCTGCTGAAACTGGATAACGTCATTCTCACGCCGCATACGGCCGGCCATGCCTTCGAAGGATGGGAGCGCCGGTGCCGGTTTGCCTGGGAAAACATCCAGCGGGTCCTGCGGGGCGAAGCGCCGACTTTCACCGTCAAGTGAAAGGGAATCGCCTTCCGGACGATTCGAAATGACAAATTTCAGGGAGGAAAAATGATGACACAAAACGGTGTCGGAAACAGGTCGCGAAAACTGCTGAAACGACTGGCGGTCGGTGTCGCATACATGATGACGATGGCGATGGCCGGCACCTCGATGGCCGCGCAGGAAGTCTCGCCGGCAAGGAGCAAGTCGATCGTCTACGCGGCATTGGGCGAGGAATTATCCCGCTACGAGCTCGACGCGCAACAGGCGACGCTGACCAGGCTTGGCACTTTGAAGCTGCCGGCGAATCTCCAGTTTGCCGACTTCCATCCGTGCAAATGCATCCTGTATGCCGTATCGAGCAATGCTGGTTCCGGAACGCTGGGCGCCGCCGGCGACAAGCACCTGCTGAGCGCTTTCAAAATCGAGGATAAGACCGGCGCCTTGTATCCCCTCGGCGTTTCGATTCCGCTGCCGGAACGTCCGATTCACATGACGCTGGACGGCGAAGGAAAGTATGTGCTGGTGGCATTCAACGGTTCCGGCACGGTTAGAACCTATCGCCTTTCCAAGGAAGGCTATCTCGGTGAAGAGGTCGTCCAGAAACAAACGCCCGATGGCGGCATCTTCACTCACCAGGTCGTCGTTACCCCATCGAACAGAACGGTGCTGGCCCTGGCGAGAGGCAACGATGCCATCGGCAACCGGCCGTCCGAAATCGGCAGTTACTCCTTGTTCGATTTTCGCAACGGGCAACTCGACCTGATGCGCAAGGTGACTTATGAAGAAGGCATCGGCCCTCGGCATCTGGCGTTTCACCCGGCAAAGCCCTGGGTCTATGTGGCGATAGAGCGGACCAGCAAGCTGTTCATGTACGACATGCAGGCAAACGGCGAAATATCAGTCAAGCCGGTTTTCAGAAAAGAGACTTTGCGCGACATGCAGAACGAGCATCGCGAGCGGCAAAAAGGCGGGGTCGTCAGGATCCATCCAAATGGCAAGTTTGCCTATGTGACCAACCGCGCCGACGGAACAATCAAGAAGGATGGAAAAACGTTTTTCGCCGGCGGTGAAAACACCCTGGCCGTTTTCTCCATCGACGATAAAACCGGCGAGCCGACACTGATCCAGCACCTTGAGACCGAAGGCATAGAAGCGCGCACATTTGCCGTCGATGAAAGCGGGACGATCCTGATCGTGGCCAACCAGAAAGCCATGCTCGTCGAGGACGGAAACAGCCAAAAACAGGTTGATGCGAATTTCGCCCTGTTCCGTATCGGACAGGACGGAAAGCTCCAGTTCATCCGCAAGTATGAAGTCAATGCGGGCAACAAGTGGCTGCTTTGGATGGACGTCCTCGGCAAAAAATAATTCCATTTCCAACTCGCGATTGACATTGTCGCCTTCGCCTTGCCGTGCTACAGCACTGTCTACGGCTCGGCTTCGCGTCACTCACGATTCATAAATGGAATAAGGTCAAAAAATTTTTCCACGGAGGTTTCGAATGGCTGTATTGCTGGGGTGTATAGCGGACGATTTTACGGGTGGCACGGATCTGGCGGGGATGCTGGTGAAGGCGGGGATGCGTACGGTGCAGATGATCGGGGTGCCGCAGGAAGCGATAGGGGACGATATCGACGCGGTGGTGATTGCCCTGAAGTCGCGCACCAGTCCGGCCGAGGACGCCATCGCCGAATCGCTGGCGGCGCTTGAATGGCTGCAGAAGGCCGGGTGCCGGCAGTTCTACTTCAAGTATTGCTCGACCTTCGACTCCACGCCCAAAGGCAACATCGGCCCGGTGGCCGAAGCGCTCATGAAAGCGCTGGGCAGCAACTTCACGATTGCCTGCCCGGCCTTCCCGGTCAATGGGCGCACCATCTACAAGGGCCACCTGTTCGTCGGCGACATCCTGCTCTCCGACTCG
>JAVBSG010000062.1:0-63502 GCA_031547245.1 Propionivibrio sp. | reverse complement strand
AATGGTGTATCGAGCGCCGAGCGCGAACGCATCAACGCCCTGGAGCGGGAGAACAAGGAGCTGCGCCGGGCCAATGAGATTTTGCGGTTGGCGAGCGCGTTTTTCGCACAGGCGGAGCTCGACCGCCTGAAGAAGAAGTGAGGGCGTTTATCGACCAGCATCGGGAGCGATTCGGGGTCAAGCCGATCTGCAAGCAGTTGCAGGTTGCCCCCTCCGCCTACTGGCGCCATGCCGCCCGGCAGCGCAATCCCGCCTTGCGTAGCGCTCGAACCGGCGTGACGAATTTCTGATTTCCCACATTAAGCGAGTCTGGCAGGCCAATTTTTTTGTGTATGGAGCGGATAAGCTTTGAAAATTAGCGTTTCCTTCTGGGGCCGGATTTGGAAGTTAGCCTGCCAGTCCGGGTGACAAGCAACAGATGCCTGCCAAGGCAGCGCAATCGCTCCATACGCGGGTTTTCTCTTGCAGAAGCTGTTTCAAGGGCGATAGCAAATCGTCTACAGGCCCTCTGGGCCAGCAGCAGGGGGGCACGCTATCCTCACCACATGGCCACACTCGGCTCGTTTTTCCTTCAGGTAGTCCATCACGCTTCCAGAGGTTAGCTTAAACATGGCAGTGATATCCATCCCCGCGCTTTTCAACCCCTTCGCCGTCCACTTGTTGCAGGTGTTGAGAACGGAGAAGCGCCCTTTGGCGGCATAGAACTGACTGTCACCGTAAAGTCCCTCTTTGCGCGTAATCAGGCGGCTGTCTTTGTCGCTCTCGAAGCTCTGAACAATGAAAGTCACCAGGCTCGTCAGCTCGGCGTCGGTTAGTTGCACGGAAATTATTTCGCTGTCGGGAAAATAGTGTTCGACCGGGATCGGGATGGAAACCACGTGCATTACCGCGCCAGACGACCAAAACATCGCCCGTAGCGTCAGGGCGGCGGTGATTTCCTGCGCCTGATAAAAGCCCTTGTCTCCCCAGCCCATTTCGTACCACATGCCGTCGCCGAAGCGCTCAACCAGTTCTGGCAGCGCTTGATTCATCTGCTGCGCGGGAATCACGATACCGGTATGCCAGCCGTGGTTAGCCACATGAATCCAGTGACCAGCGAAAACAGAAGGATCGTCTTTCGGCTCCGGCATTACAGCGCAGGGTTGAGATGAGCAGCCGCTCAGGAGAAAAAATGAAACCAATACCGCGGATAGCCAGCGATAATCAAGGCAATGCACAATTCCCTCCACTGCGCCGACGGGAGAAAGTACAGGGTACATCATCCTCTCTGCGCCTGCGCAAAAAACCATCGATGGCAAATACATAAAGGTTCGTGTGGCTACCAGCCACAATTGAAGGCTGTCTGTTGCCATCTATAAAAATTTGCCTTTGAATGTTATTGTCTTTATACGACAATCATCCACAGTTCGCCTTCGCCGAACAACGCCAAGAAGCCGCACAAGCTGCCAGACAGGTCTAAACGATGTACAAAGCCGCCTAATGGGAGAAAATATGAACGCCTACCTCGAAGCCCTCGACCTGATCAAGCAGCATCACGGTACGAGCGAGCAAGCCGCCCTTGCCAAATGCATCCTTTCGCTCTACAACTGCAACCACGCCTTCTCCATCGGTGAGGTTCTCGGTCCGCTTGACCACGGCTACGCCCGAATCGTTCTCGACATGGTTGCCGAATACGCCAGCAACGGCGATACCGATGAGTTGCGCACTGCGGGTCGATGGGTCAGCGACAATTTTCCGAAACTCGTCGAACTGTCCAAGGCCATGAGCGACGCCAGATTCAACATCCACGACAGATGGGATCGCGAAAGGGAAGAAGAACTCGCCCGTCTGTACCCGGACAAGAAATAAACACCATGTTCAGGGTTGGGCCGTGCGGGGGTTGATGAGGAATCGCTATTTCGGGTTATTTTGCGCAACAACATCCGCCAAGCCTTCCTGTCTGAAGCTTCTTGCCTTCATTGGAAGGCGCAAGGCTTCGGCAGGATCGGCGGACGGGATAGCAGGTCTTTTATGTTGAACTTGTGATTCCCCGTGGCTTGCCACGGGGACAAGATTTGGTTTTGCGTTTAGGAGACTTTCACGAACATACCCCGCGCTCTTGGCGCGGGGTGGTTGATTGGCCGGGTCAATGAACTGTCGTTGGCCTGGACAGTATGCGTTCGATCAGCAGCGAGTAGTCCGGCGGTTGCCAACCCTCGGGCTTCAGCACCTTGCCCGTCACAGGGTCGCATTCGATTTTCCCGTCGATGATGTAGGCCAGGTTAGCTTTGACTACCTTGTCCACGCCTTCTTTCATCGGTAGTCCAAAGGAGTAGCCGAAACCGGCGGTAGTCCACATCAGTTCGCTGATTTCCTTGATGAAGTGTGCAAGGCATCGGCGGATCTTTTCGGGGTCCTCATCAGCCACCGCTTCGTTCAGGTCCATCCAGGCTTCGTTCATCTCGTATAGCTCTTTGTTGAGCAGCCCCGAGTAGAGGTCGATCTGTTCTTCGTTCAGCCGATCAGTGGTGTGCCCGCAGGCTTCCATGACTTTTTTGATATCGTCAAACATTGATCCCCCTTTCTACGCACGGAGTTGCGCTAATAGATAGTCTGACAGGCATTGAGTGCGCCCACAAGGGGAAAAACGCTAACGGTTGAATTTTTGAACATTTATGGTGCTCTTTCGCCCAAGAGGGGCTGAGCGCTACCGCTTTCGTTGGATTTCAGGCGACGGAAACCCTTTGATTTCCGGGATAGTCTGCATTTCTTGAGGCGGTTTGGTGCGGATTCGTCTTATTTTTTGACAAACCGCAAAAGTGAATGGCAGATGCCTACTCCGTCTACTGTGTTGGCCAGTCGCAGACCGTTGCTTTCGGCGCAGGAAACGATGACGCTGGACTCGTACATCTTGCTGTTGCCGCTGGCGATCGCGGTGAAATAGGGTGAAGTGTTGATCAGGCAGTAGCTGGCGATATCGTATTTCTGGCGATCCCAGAACGTATCCAGCACCCAGACTGATCCGCTTTCCTCAAGGCAGGCGGCGGCGCGGCGAAAGATGTGACCGATGGCTTCCTGGCTGAAACAGGTAAGGAATTGGCTCATCCACACGGCGTCCATGCCTTGCGGGAATTCCGCGCCGAAATCGAGAATGTCGATGGGGTATAGACTGGCGCGTGCAAGAACTCCGGCGTCATTCAGTGCGGTGTGGGCCCGCGATAGCTGGATGGGCAGATCGAGAAGCGTTAGCTGAACGTCAGGGTCGTGTCTCAAGCACTGCAGGGACCACTTTCCGGTGTTGGCGCCGATATCCATGAGGCGGCGGGGTTTGTGGGCGAATACGTGCGGCAGAGCCGGGATAAAGGCGGAGTCCGAATAATAGTGATCGAACCTGAACCAGCTGCCGCGCGCGGGTTCGGGCAGATCGGACAGCCCTTGGTAAATCGTTGGCCAATCGCCCAGCGTTTTGAGCCCGAGAGGCTTTTCTTCGCGCAGGCATTCATCCAGCATGAATAGACCCCGGTAGCAGACGTCATGGATATAGTCGATATTGATTTGGGTCAGCTCATCGTGCAGGATGTTGTCGCCGACGCGGGTCAGAAAATAGCGCCCATCCGCACGTTTGACGACGCCAGCGGACAGCGCGGTTTCCACGACCACGCCGATGGCATATTCCGACAGATCGCATGAAGCCGCCAGCTCGGAAATCGAGGCTCCCGGTTTGCCGGAAAGCTCTATTTGCCTGAGCAGGCCGCTTTTCCAGGCAACGCGCACGCATTGAAAGACTACGGGGCCAAAAGCGATTTTTTGCGCTTCGAATCTGGCTGGCAGGCCGCGCAGGCTGGCGGCGTCGAATTCAACTTCCTTGTTTGGAGAATCGGGCGGGGGATTCATCGGCATGGTTTTTCTCACAGTAATTCGACTTTTTTGCGAAATTCAAAATCGCGGGCAGAGACGGCAGGCTTCCGGCGGATCTTCGCTCAGCATGCGCTGGCGGTGTTCCTTCATCGTCTCCCCGTTCCACCACGATGTGACGGGGTTGCGGTGGATGTTGCCGATGACCGTTTCCGGCTGGCAATCGCACAGCGTCAGATTGCCATCGACGGTGACGGGAATGCTTTGCCATGGCGAGACACAGTGGCGGTGGCGTTGTGGCCGGTGCGCGAGCTGTTCGCCGCGCAGCAGCAGGAAATCGAGATAGCGCCGGTGCAGGGCGAATTCTTCGAGTCCGCGGACCGAAAGCACGGGCAAGCGGCGGGCTACCGCCTTTTTGAGCGCTTTGCGAAAAGCGCGCGTCTGTTCGGAAGAAAACCCCTCCCGTACCGACCAATGGCGATTGCTTTGGAAATTCAGATCGCTGACCATCATGGCATCGAAACCGTGATCGGCGGCAAAGTCGATGACCGCTTCGAGCTCGCCGACCGTTTCGCTGCTCAGCGCCGTGAAGACGGATGTCTCCAGCGGAATGTCCAAACGCTTTCGTGCTGCCTGCAAGGTGCGGATATTGGCGCTGATCTGCGACATGTCGCTTCCCTTGCGCACCGTATCCGCTACGGTCTGGCCTACGGCATCGATGCTGAAGGTAACGGAGGACAACCCGGATTCGCAAAGCGCATGGGCCATTTCGGAGTCCATCAACATGCCGTTCGTGACAAGGCCCACACGCCGCCCTTCGGCGACGGCTAGCTTGACGAAATCGATGGCATCGGGGTGCATTAGAGGTTCGCCGAGGCCGACCAGGACAACACGGTAGGCATGAGGAAGGCGGCTCAGCACGCGTAGGAAGTCCTCACGGCTCATGAATTGCGATTTTGGCTTGAGTCGTGTTCGGGCGCATGCTCGGCAACCAAGATTGCAGCGCGTGGTGATTTCGATATTGGCAATCGTCGGCTCGGCGCAGGCTTCGGAATCCAGCCTGAAATCGCGTTCCACGGCTCGGCAGGCTGCGGGACTGTCCATGACATGCCGGAAGGAATCAGGCCGGCGGGAACGGAAACCAAGCAAGCCGGGAACGGCATCGAACAGGCCGCGATGGCCGGAGTCGGCGCAATCCGCCGGATATCGCCGGCAGGCATCGTCAACGGCGCGGACGATTTCGTCGATGGCGATCTCCGCGCCGTCGCCACAAAACAGATGGTGTCTTGCGCCAGCGACGCGAACGTGTCTTTGCGTCGATAGCTGGCGACTGCGGCGCCATGAATCAGCGGCGTCGACGGGCACCAGTTCGTCGTCTTCGCCATGCAGTACGAGCGCAGGCGCGGCAATGGGCGTCTTTGCGCGGCGCGCCAGCCGGTTGACGAAGGAAACCAGCTCGCCTACATCGTGAAGGGCGATCTGCCTGTTGGCTGTGTGATTGGCCCAACGGCGAGCGTAGCCGAGATCGATGAAAGGCGGCGTAGCACAAAGAACGACTAGCTGTATGGCCGCCAGCTTCTGCGGATCGATTGCCTGTCGCCGCGCCAGTTCGGCAAGGATCAGGCTGCCGCCAGTCGAGTGTCCGAGCAGGACGAGCCGGCGATTCTTCGCAAGCTGTCTGTCCATGGCGGCCGACAGGGCGGCCAGGAAGGCCGTTTCGTCGAAAGCGGGCGAGTGGCCATTTCCATGCCCCGGCAAGCGGATGTTTTCCACAGCGTCTTCGCCGTGGCGCGCTGTCAATGCCGATTCCAGCGGCTCCAGGTCGGATGGGTCGCCAAGATAGCCGTGAAGCAGCACTATTCCGATCGGAACACTCGGGGGAGGGGACGTGCGATGAATGCTCAAGGCGTCTCCATGAATTCCGCCAGGCTGTCAGTTCCACGGTAACGAGCCAAATGTGCTGCGGCAAGATGAAGGCGCGCGGATAGCCCGCTGTCTCCCAGGAACGACTGCATTTCCTCGGCAAGCTCAGTCTCGGGGCGCGAAAGAAACGCCGAATCAAAATCGGTGGCGTAGTCGCCAAAAACCGTACCGCGCAGCAGCCGCTTCCCGCAACCTATCCGTTCGAGGCACACGCCGTTTTGCGATTGCTCGGGCTGCATGGGAAGTACAAAGATGGGGATGCGTTGCCTCAACGCTTCGAAAACCAATCCCTGTCCGCCGTGGCAGACGAGCAGGTCAGCATGTGGCAGCGCCAATTCGACCGGGATGAATTCGAACATGGCCAGGCGTTGAGGGTCTGCAGGCAGTTTTTTTCCGATTTCTGCGCCAGCCTCGGTCTGACCTCCCAACGCCAGGGCGACTGAGTACCCCATGCGCCAGAGAGTCTGAACGAGATGTTCCTGCCAGCCAGCGGGAACGCTTCCCGTACCAAAGGCCACATAGGCCACGGGCGCGCGAAGCGTGGCCAGGCTGTCATAGCGGGCATCCTGTTTGGGCCAGTTCGTCCAGAGAATCGGGCCGATATGATGAAAACCGTTCGTCGGCGGCAACGGCTGAAACTCAGGGTAGTCCCACAGGAATGTGCGCCGGCCGGTCAAGAGTTTCCATATATCGTCCACCGGCGGCAGTCCTAGCGAATCGAATGCGGGAGCCAGACGCTTGGCGCACGCGGTGCGGAAGAATCGCAGTGCCTGCGCCTGTTTTTCCTCACCCGGCTCTTTTTTTTCGAATCCCAGGGTATCGAGGCAGGCGGGCGTCATTGCGCCGCAAGTCAGTGAATCGTATGGAATCCCGGCCAGGGCAGCGGAACACGGCCCTGTGAAACGGAATACTCCCAGGATGGCGTCGGGACACAAATCCCGCAGCAAATCGGCTTCGGCGCGCACGCAAGCCGCGAAATGTTCAGGCCGGAACCACGAAAAACCAGGCAGAGGGGCCGCGTTGGCCTCCTGGATATCGGGCAGAATGAAATAGCGGTCTTCGCCAATGCGGTCGAGAAAACCCGCGCGTGCCGAAGATACTGCCAGGAATGCTTCGTGTCCGCGTTCTTCCAACTTCCGGCGCAGCGCCAGGCATTTTGCGATATGTGAAAGCGTATTGTTGCAGGGTTCCAGTAAAAAACGACTCATGACAAACTCATTGTCTCGAATTCGTCGCGCCGGCATGGCCGGGTCAGCGGCGAATTCGCTAATCTTCCTTCTCCTTGTTGACGATATGGCTCGTACAAGCTTGTACCTGTATTCATTTCAGCAGTCTTCCCGGTTCGCGCTGGAACACCAAACAGGCGTTTGTTCCGCCAAAACCAAAGCTGTTGCTCATTATGGAGCCGACGCGCCGCTCTTCGCAGGAAAGCAGGATGGGCATGCCTGCGCATTCCTTGTCGAGATCGGTGACATGGGCGCATCCCGCGATAAACCCGCGGTCAAGCATCAGCAACGAAAAAATTGCTTCCTGCGCGGCCGCTGCGGCAATCGGATGGCCGCTCAACCCCTTCGTCGATGATATTGCGGGGATCTCGCCGCCAAACACCTCGCGGATGGCCTGTAGTTCACTGATGTCGCCCAATCGGGTAGATGTCGCGTGCGCGTTGATGTAGTCGACGGGGCTGCCAGCCTCGGATAACGCCATTTGCATAGCCCGGACGGCGCCTTCCACCGAGGGAGAAACCATGTCGGCTCCGTCACATCCGGCGCCATAACCTGTGAGTTCGGCGTAGATTTTCGCCCCGCGCCGCCGCGCATGCTCCATTTCCTCCATGACGAGAATGCCTGCCCCGCCAGCTATGACAAAACCGTCGCGGCCAGTGTCGAAAGGGCGCGAGGCCGTTCCGTCGTTGTAGCTCGTCGACAGTGCTCCCATGGCATCGAAAAGCGCCGTGGACGTCCATCTGACTTCTTCGGCGCCGCCTGCGAAAATGACATCCTGTTTGCCAAAGCGGATCAGATCGGCGCTGTGACCGATGCAATGGGCGGAGGTGGCGCAGGCAGAGGCGATGGAATAGCTGCATCCCCGGATTCCGAAGGCCGTGGATAGGCAAGCCGACGTTGTGTTGCCCATGACCCTGGGAACGATGAAAGGCGGCACCCTGGACAACCCTTCATTGCGCAGGCTGTCGGCCGCCTGCACATGCTCATGAGGCGACCCCACGCCCGAGCCGACGATAAGCCCGGTGCGCGGGTGCGTCAGTTGCTCCGGTTCGAGTCCGGAATCCTTTATGGCGCGACGCATCGCATGAAAAGCGTAGAGCGATGCATCACCCATGAAGCGTCTCAGTTTACGGTCCACCGGGGGTTCTCCCCCCGTATCGGGGATACCCGCAACACAGCTGCGCAGGCCCAGGCTGGCGTATTCCGGTACGTGGCGGATGCCGGAGTTTCCTTCGCGCAAAGCCAGCTCGACGGCATCCAGATCGTTCCCCAGGCAGGAAACGATCCCCATTCCGCTTATAACGACGCGTCGCACAGATCGATTCGGAAAATACGAAAATGGATCAAATCTTCGTCAGTTCAATTTGAATGGCGCGGCGAAGTTCTCCCACGCGGTCATTGTAGAAGGGGTGGATCACCGGCTGGCCGCTGAAAATTTCATATTTCATGTTGATACTGTCTTTGTAGACAATCGAATAGCTGTTTTCCTTGCAGATGATTTCAACAGCGATCATGTGCTTGTTGTTCCAGCTCAGCGAGGCCTGAATCTTCCCGTTTGCTTGTGGGGTGACGGACCAATTCCTTCCCAGCGCGGCGATGCGAATAGTTTGCTGGAGCTGCTCCACGGTAAGCGCCTTGCCGCTGGCGGTGTCGGCAGGCTGATCAAGCAGGTCGATGATGGGAACCGCCGCACGGGCAAAGGCGGCGCTGGACATGATAAGAGCAAAGACGAACAGAATGGCCTTGAATACCTTCATTTTTTCCCCCTTGAGAAATTGATAAAAACTACCGGCTAGCAACGTTTGAAAATAATCGATGTATTGACTCCTCCGAAAGCAAAATTGTTACTCATCACATAGTCAGTATCTATGTGCCTTCCGTCACCGACAAGATAATCGAGCTCGCCGCATGCCGGATCGACGTCGGAGAGATTGATCGTCGGCGCGAACCATTGCCGCCGCATCATCTCGACTGCCCACCACGCTTCGATGGCTCCGCACGCGCCTAGCGTGTGGCCGATATAACTCTTCATCGAGCTGACCGGTTTGTTTCGCCCAAGGACGTGAGCGGTCGCCTGCGTTTCGGCAATGTCGCCACGGTCCGTGGCTGTGCCGTGCGCGCTGACGTAACCGATTTCCGCTTCGGGCAGTTCGGCATCCGCTAGCGCTTGCTGCATCACGATGGCCATCGTTTCCTGTTCGGGCTGCGTGATGTGGCTGCCATCCGAGTTGCTGGCATAGCCTGCGATCTCGGCGTAAATCGTTGCCCCGCGCGCCTTGGCGTGCTCGTAGTCCTCCAGCACCAGCGTGGCGGCGCCTTCTCCGATAACCAATCCATCGCGTTTGGCGTCGAAAGGGCGTGGCGCCAGCCCCGGAGTATCGTTCTGGCCGCTTGTCGCAAAAAGGGTATCGAAAACCGCTGCGGCAGCAACGGAGAATTCTTCGGCTCCGCCAGCCAGCATCATCGTTTGCCGCCCGAAACGTATCGCTTCATATGCTTGGCCAATGCCCTGGCTGCCAGAAGTGCAGGCGCTCGATGTTGGAATGATCCGTCCCTTGAGCCCGAAATTCAGTCCGATATTGATCGCCGTGGTGTGCGGCATCATCTGGATGTAGCTGGTCGACGTAACGCCGCTCATAGACGCCGTTTCCAGCATTTTTCCGAAAACCTTGACCGGTTCCAGGCTGCCGGCGGAAGAGCCGTAAGCGACGCCCATGCGTCCGTCGCGGATCGCCTGATCGTCGAGCAGACCGGCGTCGGCCAGCGCCATTTCGCTGGCGCGCACGGCGAGAAGCGACACGCGCCCCATGGAGCGGATCATCTTGCGCGGGTAGTGCACCGGTACCTGGAAGTCGTCGATTGGCGCTCCAAGCCGGGTATTCAGTTCTTCGAAACTATCCCATTCCGGCATGCGGCGCACCGCGTTCTGGCCCTGGCGCAGTCTCTGTTCGATGCTTTCCCAATTGTCTCCGAGCGCGGTAATTCCCGCCATGCCGGTCACTACAACGCGTCTCATCAAATGATTCCTCCGTTCACGCCCAGTACCTGGCGAGTGATGTAGGATGCCTCATCGGATACAAGGAAAGAGACGGCCGCTGCTACTTCCTCGGCTTGCCCGACCCGGCTCATCGGCACCGCTTTCAGCATTTCCGCCAGCGGCAGATCGTCCGTCATCTCGGTGCCGATCAATCCCGGCGCTACGCAATTCACGGTAATGCCGCGGCTGCCCAGTTCCACCGCCAGCGCTTTCGTGGCGCCGATCAGTCCGGCCTTCGCCGCGCTGTAATTAACCTGCCCGCGATTTCCCGTGACACCGGAAACGGACGCCAGCGTGACGATGCGTCCGCCGCGCCTTGTTCTTGCCATCGGCATGATGAGCGGCTGGACGACGTTGAAAAAACCGTCGAGGCTGGTGTCGAGAACGCTATCCCAGTCCTCGCCGGACAATGCCGGAAAAGCGCCGTCGCGCGATATTCCTGCATTGCAGACCACGCCGTAGTAGGCGCCTTTCGCGGTCATGATTTCGTCCAGCAGGTAAGCCGCCAGTTCCCGTTCGCGCACGTCGAACAGCAGCATGTCGGCTTCGCCGCCGTCAGCCAGTATCTGCGCGACGACTGCTTCGGCTTCCGCTTGCCGGCTGCGGGCATGAACGGTAACGGCAAATCCGTCGCGAGCCAGGCGCAAGGCGATGGCCCGGCCGATGCCGCGGCTCGATCCGCTGACCAGAATCCGCCGCCGGCTCATGCAGGATCCTTTCGGATGAATGCATCAAAATCTTCCGGTTCGTACGCTTTCAATGTCGATGTCGCCAATTTCTTTCCATTCATCAAAATGCTGCAATCGTATATGGCAATGCCGTCTTCATAACGAAGAGTTTCCTTGGCGAGGATCCGCAAAATTTCGTCCGCTGCAAAACTTTTGACTTCCGACTGATAGCTGCGTGTTCCGAGCAGCGCTCCCATCTTGACCGGCAAACCGGATTTACGCTTTTGGACGGCCACGCAGACTGCCGCCGCCTGCGCCATCAATTCGATTCCGAACCACGCCGGCATATTGCCGTCGCCATCGGCGTACCAGCCGTCTCTGCGCGGCGCATACTCCGCCTCAACCTCATGGTCCGAAAATCCGACCAGCCGGTCGAGCAGGAGCATCGTGCCGCGATGCGGCAGCAATTCCTCGATCGGCGGCATGCTGGTCATGGCGCATCTCCAATGATCAGGCAGACGTTGCTGCCGCCGAAGGCGAAGGAATTGCTCATGCATATCCTGGCCGCATTACGGCCGAACTGGCGGCGCGATTCGACGAGGTCGAGCCGCGGCAGGGCAGGGTCGGCAGCGCCATCCCAAACGTGGGGCGGGAGAACGTTTTCCCTCAACGCCAGCCAGCATAATCCCAGTTCCGTTGCTCCGGCAGCGCCGAGCATGTGCCCCGTCATCGGTTTCGTGCCGCTGGCGGGGACGCCTTGCGGAAACACCCGGCTGATCGCCAGGCTTTCCATTTCGTCGTTTTTCAGCGTCGCTGTCGCATGCATGTTGAGGTAGCCGACGGCGCACGGCGGTATCCCGGCATCAGCGAGGGCTGCGCGCATCGCCGCTTCGGCGCCGGCGCCTTCCGGATGCGGCGCCGATATGTGATGGGCATCGCTGCTTTCTCCCACGCCAAACAGCGTGAAACCCTTCTGGCTGCCACATTGACCGGAAGTCATCAGAAACAATGCGGCGCCTTCGCCGATGTTGATGCCGTTGCGGTTGCGGCTCATGGGATTGCAAATGTCCGACGAGATCGATTCGAGCGATGCAAATCCGTTTATCGTCAGTTTGCAGAGCGAATCGACGCCGCCGGCCAGAACGACGTCGCAGAGGCCGGACCTCAGCAGGCGCCGCGCGGCGGCGAATACCTTGGCGCTCGATGTGCAGGCGGTCGATATGCCGTACGCCGGTCCTGCGATGGAAAGAACGCGCGCCAGGAAGAGCGAGGGAGAACCGAGTTCCTGCTGCACGTAATGGAAACTCTCCGGCAAACGGCCGTTGGCGCGGTGCGCGGCAATGGCTGCCTCGCCTTCGGCGATGCCAGCGGTGCTCGTTCCAAGCACGACGCCGATGCGTTCTCTGCCGAAATGCTCGACGGCCGCTTCGACTTCCGGGCGGATTTGTTCCAGGGCGGCCAGCAGGAGACGGTTGTTGCGGCAGGAGAATTCGGAAAGGTGAGAAGGCACTTCCGGCAGTTCGCTGGAAACACGCCCGACTCGTGCCGGCCTGCCGGGCAGCCATCCGTCTTCCAACACCAGACCATCGGTGTCGCCGTGGAAAAGGCGGTTCGCAATTTCATCGGCGCTGTTTCCCAGAGCGTTAACGATACCGAGTGCCGGCAGATGGATGGATGAGTTCATTCTGTTTTGGCTTTGGTATCGTGCGCTTCCAGATTTTCGACGGACAACTCGACACCGGCTTCGGGAAGTTGGATGAACATGTCTCCATGAGGCGGATGGCCGCGAGTATACCCGATCACGATCAGCTCTTTCCCATTCCGGACGAGCCGCCGTTGCCCATGCCCTTCCTCAGCGACCGTCGAATCGTCCAGCCCGGCCTGCACACCGTCGAGCGGCCACGAGGCGATCTGCACCAGCGCCAGCAGCAATGCAGGATCGAATCCTTTCCCCGGAAACGTCACCGCCTTGATAGTCTCGTTATCGAAGTCAAGTTGTATCAGCTTCTGGCCGAATGGCGTCATTCCGGCAAAACGCATGCCGAGAGCATCGGACTCCAACTGCGCGATCATCGTTTCCCGCCGGCCGTTGAACGTGATGTCCAGCTTTTGCTGCACATCGAACGGAAGGGTTTGCGCGGTCGTTTGCAGGCAGTAGCGGCCGCCCCCCGGCAGGCGCGGGCAGCGTGGATTGTCATCGCCGCATGCGGCGAGACAGGCGCAGAGCAGCAGGAAAATCGGCAGCCGGAGCCGATTGATGGCGATCTTCATGAAGCCGCCTTGCCGGTAAACGAGAGAACCATCGGCGCCAGCAGTACGGAAACGCCGATGCCCAGCAGCATCGTCGTGCCGAAGCCGGACAAAGCCGGCATCGAACTGAACGCCAGCAGGCCGAAAGACAGCACTGTCGTACCCGCCGAGAGCAGGACACCGGCCAGTGTCGCCGCCGCGTTGACGCCGCCTTCGCGCAGGAAGATGGCGTAGTTTACGCCGACGCCGAGAACCAGCATGAATCCCATCGTGTTGAACAGGGTCAGCGGCGTTTTCATGTAACCGAAGCCTCCCAGCACGACGGCGATGGACAGCAGTGTCGGCAGCAGCATGAAAAAGGCTTGCATCAGGCCGTAGCGCAGGTACAGCACGCCATATACCAGCACCAATGCGCCCGAGAGCCACAGCGCGCCCCACTGCCGGTATTCCTGGAACAGATGCGACACGCTGCCGACCTTGTCGACGAACGTCACGCCCGGCAGCCCGTCCGCTGCCTTCGCCAAACGGGCGAGATCGCGGATGCCCTGCGGTTGAACGATGGAAGCATAAGTGTCCGCCGACGCCGTGGTGCCCGCCACGGCCTCCATGCGGCCCAGCCAGAGATGGCGGAAGGGCACGGACAACAACGATTTGAGCCATTCGTCGATAGCCAGGATGCGGGTCTCGTTATTTTTGAATTCGTCGATCAGGCGGTCCGCCACTTCCTCGCGTAGCGAGGCCTCGGAGAGTTGTTCGCGCAATGCTTTTTCATCCCCGAATACGTTCTGTCTCCAGTATTCGCGATCCTGGCGCTGCCGTTCCGCCGAAGGGACGAATGCCGAAATGGCAAGGTAGGCATCCAGCGCCCCGGCATCCTTCGATTCGTCCCTTGCCGTAAGTTTCGTCAGGTTCCCGCGCAGGGCTTCTTCGCGGGAGAGCACTTCTTCGGCATTTTTTCCTTCAACCAGATAAAACTGGCTGCTGCTGCCAAAGCCCGTCAACGCGCGGATTCTTTCTTCCTGTGCCTGTAGCGCTGGCGGCCGGGATATCAGCACATGCACATCGTCATTGCTCGACAGCTGCGTCCAGCCGGGAATCGATGCGATGAGCAGCAGGGCGGAGGCGGCGAGGCAGGAACGGCGGCCGACGTGCCTCTGCCAGGCAGCCAGAAATCGCCGGGGCCAGGCCACGGCCGTTTCCGGGTCGCGCCGGCTCGGAGTCTTCAGCAGCCAGGGCAGCAGCAGGAACACCGAGGCGCATGAGGCGCCAAGGCCCGCCAGGGCAAACAGCGCAATCTGCGCGAGCGCCGGGAAAGGCGCCAGCATCAGAGCCGCGTAGCCGAGCAGGCTGGTTGTCAATGCCATCAGCAAACCGGGGGCGATCCGCCGCAGGCCCGATACCGGCTCCCAATACTTCCCGGCACCAAGATGCGCGGCGAAATACTGAATCGAGTAGTCGATCGCTTCGCCGATCAGACTGGCGCCGAATACCAGCGTGATCAGGTGCAGTTCCTTGTAAACGGCTACCGTGACAGCCACCGCCGCGGCGATGCCGAAACCGACCGACAGCAGGCCGAGCGCCAAAGGGCGAAGCGAGCGAAAGACGAGATACAGCAGAAGCAGCATGCCGATCAGCGAGCCGGCGCCGATTATGTCGAATTCGCGCTCGGCATCCTGCCGCGCCGCCGCAGCATAAAACACCGTTCCGGTGCGCAGCACCTCCAGGCCCGGAAAATCCTGCCGCAACCGCCTTTCGGCGGCGGCAACGGCGGACATGGCGCCACTCTGAATCGCGCCATCATAAGCCGACTCCAGCAGCTCGGCCGAGACCATCGCCCACGAATCGGCACCTTCGCGAGCCACGAGCAGACCGTCCTCGGGCTCCAGCCGGAGAGTTTTCAGGGGGAGCCCGGCCAGCCATGCGTCGCCCAGCCCCAGGGGATCGTCGGCCAGCGGGTAAGCGGGGCCGAAACCGAAGGGTGAATAGAGCTTTCGCTGCAGGCGTTCCGCCAGGTCGAAGCGGCCGCTGGCCATCAGCTCGCGGTCGGTGCCGCTGAGCAGGTTGAAGCGGTAGGGAAGATAGAAGCGAATCAGTTGCTGCGGATCGAAAGGGGGAATCTCCGCGAACACGGAACGAAACACTTTCGCGTCACGCAGCTGTGCGGCAAATTGCCGGGTGGCCTTGCCGACGACGTGGGAATCCGCCTGACTTTCGGCGTCAGCGCCGCTTTTTTTCGAAGCCGGGCCGATCAGGAAAAAGGCGCGGTTGCCTGCTGCCTCGGCCAGCCGGCCGATGGCTTGTTCGGCGGCAGGGTTGCGTTCGGTCGGCGGCAGCAGCGCCAGCAGATTGCCCTGGAGCGGCAAGGGTCCGGAAAACTGCACGGCAATGGTCGCCAGCAGCCCCAAAGCCATCATCAGCCATAACAGCGCCCGCAGGCGCGTGCCATTCATCAGCGGGGGCCTCCGTCGGCGTCGGTGTCGAAGAGCATCCGCTCGGCGTCGTCCAGCGCCGTTGCGCCTTGCGAATTGCTGAAACGGATCTGCGTGCTGTCGCCACCTGTTTCGCTGATTTGTATTTCCTCGACGAATTGGCCGCCGGACAGGCGGATTTCACTCAGGTATTGCGCCAGTTGCTGCTGGCGCGGCTTCATCTCGATGGACCATTTGGCCGGGTCGCCATGCACCGTTGCGTCGAAGTACTCGCGTAGCGCTTCGGAATGGGCGCCGAGCATTGCCCGGAAAACCCGTCCGACCTGCGCCAGCCCGGGTACGTCGCGCGCTTCGCGCGTCCGGCGCGCGCCGTCGCTGCCGATTTCGACGATCCTCGCCTCGCCAAGCACGTAGCTGATGCGATAGGGCTTCTCGATCAGCCAGAGAACTCCGGACTGGCGGGAAAACGTCAGGCGGCCGCTGGTCACCAGGGGGCGCTTCAGGGCCGCCATCTGCTTGGTTTGCACGAAATCGGCGCGTACCACCGGGTATCGATCGATCTGTGCGCCGATCCGGCTCAGCGCGTCGTTGGCACCGGCCGGCGCCATTGACGCGAGGCACAGCAGGGCCAACAGCCAGCGGAAAAGGGGGGAGGATGAGGAAAAACGGCTTTTCATTCTGTGCATGCTTTCTCGATGTTCCGGAACAATACCGGCGGTGAAACAAATTGGAGCTCGTGTGTCGCCGCGTCGACGGCGACCTGCACGGTGCTGCCTTTTGTCATTCTTCTGCCGGATCCGAGGTCATGAATCTGGTAGCCGATCCTGAGCCGGTTCTCGTATTCGAGTAGCGTTGCCAAGACGCACAGCTTTTGCCCGTAGGTGGCCGGCTGGACGTATTTGAGCTGGCATTCGACCACCGGCCAGAGGTAACCCGACGCTTTCATTTGCGGATAGTCGTAGTCGATCCGGCGCAGGAGGGCGCAACGCGCCAGCTCAAAATACTTCACATAATGGCCATGCCATGCCACGTTCATCGCGTCGACGTCGTGGAACGGCACTTCGATCTCGACACTGGCAGTCAATTTAGTCATGCGGATAGAACTCCCAGCGGTTTTTCTTGATAAGCCCGGCGATGCAGCGCAGCTCGGATTCCAGCGGGCGGTCTTCGTCGAGAAACGCGGAGTGTTCGGCCACGTTTGCCATGAATGCTTCCACGGATGGCGTCAGCGTGATCGTCCTGGTATCGTCCAGCGCGCGCAGACGGACGCCCTGCACGCAGGCCAGCGTCAGCGCCGCGGCTACCTGCTCCGTCAGTTCGAGAACGCGAAGGCAATCGCGTGCGGCGATGGTTCCCATGCTCACTTTATCCTGGTTGTGGCACTCGGTTGAGCGGGAAAAAACGCTGGCGGGCATCGTCAGCTTCAAGGCTTCAGCGGTCCACGCCGAGGCGCCGATCTGTACGGCCTTGAAACCATGATTGATCGGCGCGCGCGAAGGCAAGCTGCCGGACAGATTCTGCGGTAAGCCGTGGTTGCATTTACTGTCGACCAGCAACGCCAACTGGCGGTCCATCAGGTCAGCCAGATTCGCCACGGCCGTTTTCAGGGCGTCCATGGCGAAAGCGATGTGGCCGCCATAGAAGTGCCCGCCATGCAGCACCAGTTCCGCTTCACCGTCGATCAAGGGATTATCGTTGGCGCTATTGAGCTCGTTCTCGATGTCGCGGCGCATCCAGGTCAATGCGTCGCGTGCGACCCCGATCACGTGCGGTGCGCAGCGGATCGAATAACGGTCCTGCAAGCGAATGGTTTCCGCTTCGTTGGCGGATAGATCGGAGTAAATCCAGGCCGCGGCTTCGTTTTGCCCGACGTGCGGTTTGGCGGCAAACAAGCGGGGATCGAAATGTCCCCGATTCCCGCGCAAGGCGATCGACGACAATGCCGTCAGCCGGCAACACAGCCGCGTCAGATAATCGGCGCGATGCCATGCCAGACAAGCCAGCGCCGTCATCACAGCGGTTCCGTTCATCAGCGCCAGCCCCTCTTTTGGAGCCAGGCGCAGTGGCGCCAAGCCGAGTTCTTCGAGTACGTTGATCGCCGGCCGCTGCTGCCCGGCGAAGCGCACATCGCGCTCGCCGATCAACGCGGCGGCGACATACGATAGCGGCGTCAGATCGCCGCTTGCTCCGACGGAGCCTTCCGAGGGAATGAGGGGCAGGATCCGGTGCTTGATCAGCGCGGCCAGTTGTTCGAGCAGTTCCCAGCGCACCCCGGAATAACCTTGCGCCAGGGAGTTCAGCCGGCATAACAGTACCGCCAGTACTTGTTCGTCATCGAGATATTCGCCCAATCCACAACCGTGATAACGCGTCAGATGTAGAGGCAGATCGGGCACCAGTTCAGGAGGAACGGCAACCGTGCACGAGTCGCCGTATCCGGTCGTTACGCCGTAGACGGTGCCGTTGTTTGCCAGCAGCCGTTCGAGATAGTGCGCGCCCCGCTGGATGCGGAGGGAAAATTCCGGCGCGGCAGACAAGATCACGTCGGCTTCGCCATTTGCCGTACTTAGCACATCCTCGATGCGTAGCCGCCGCTCGCCGATCGTTACCGTTGCTTTACACTTTGCTAGGCAGGTCGTCTGCATGTCCATGATGGCTAAGCCTTGTCTGAAGAAAGGCTGGCGGTTGCCTGCCAGAAATCGTAGAAATTGAACCATTGTTCCGGAGCTTGCAGGCAATACTGCTCCAGCCGTTTCGCGTACCGCTGCATGTAGGCCTGCAAATGCGTGAGGCGGTCTCGGCGCGGAAGATCGATTCGTTCAGCGAACGGTTCCAGGTAAATCCGGTAATTATGTTTTTCGCGCAGGCAAAAAATCAGGTAAACCGGGCAATCGAGCAACGCCGCCAGGATAAACGGTCCCTGCGCGAACGGCGCCGGTTCTCCGAGAAATTCCACCTGGCTGACCCGGCCATTGCTGTTTTCGGCTGGCGGCGTACGGTCGCCGACGATAACCACCAACTCCCCGTTGTCTATCTTCTCCTTGAGCAGGATCGATGTGTCCGGTCCGAAACGCGAAACCTGGATCAGGTTAACGCCAAAATCGGCGTTGGCTTTCTTGAGAAGATCGTTGAAGCGTTGCGCGTGTTCGGTGTAGACGACGGCATTGACCACGGCTTTCTGTTCGCTGTGGGCCAGCGCTCTCGTCATTTCCAGATTGCCGAGGTGTGCGCCGAGCAGCACGGCTCCGCGACCGGAGGCTATCCGACGCACGAGTTCGTCGCGATCCGGAAAAGCGATCCGCCGGCCCTTGACATCGCCTGACCACGCGGCCAGCTTGTCCAGTCCGGATCGGCCGAAGGCCAGCATGTGCCGGAAACTGTCTCGCCAGCCCGGTGCGGGCAGGCCGTTTCGCTCGTGAATCCGCCGCAGGTAGCTGCGAGAGGCGAGGCGCGCTTTCTTTCCTGTGAGAAAGAAATAGGCCACGATAGGGTAGAGCAGCCATTGCGCCGCGCGTTCGCCGAGCAGGCGGTAGCAGGCAAACAGGGTCTTGAGGCCGAGCACGCAACCTCGTTCGGCCAGTTTCGACCAATGCCCGCCGGAATGCTCTGGCGGAAAGAGTTTCCGCCAGAGCAACAGCGGCAGACGCAACAGCATTCCGCAGCATAGCCCGGTATGCATCAGCGAAATACGCAGGTTGTCCCGCAGCATGTCGAAATGCGAGAGCCCGCCCTCCGGATAGACCACCCGCGTTTCGATGTTTACGGATTTCAGCCCTTGCCAGGTAAGGCGCACGAAAATCTCGGTGTCGAAATTCATGCGCGTCGGAATCGTCACGCGGCCGATCAGATTGCAGGTCGCCGCAAGCGGATAGAGCCGGAAACCGCACATCGAGTCGATGATGGTCGGGTTCAGTGTTTCCACGCACACCCAGAAGTGTGTCAGGTAACGGCCGTAGAGCCGGCTTCTGGGAATGGATTCATCGAAAATCGGCTTGCCGCAGACCAGCGCATGCGGGTTGGTTTCCCCGTGCGCAAGGAATTTCGGTACGTCGCGCGCATCGTGCTGGCCATCGGCGTCGATCTGCAGCGCGTGGGAGAACCCCGCTGCCTGTGCCTCGCGCATGCCCCGCATCACGGCGGCGCCCTTGCCGCTGTTCTGAGGTAGGCGGAACAGGCGGATCGAAGCGTTTTCTGCCACCAGTTCAGCCAGTACCCTCTGCGTCGCGGCATCGCTACCGTCGTCGACGATGAATATCGGGAGCGCATGGACCGACAGCCGTTCCACCGTGGCGCGTATAGTCCGCCAGTGGTTGAATATGGGAATCAGCACGCAGGGGGCGAAACTCATGTCTGGCCACCAAAAACGATGCGGCCGGAAGAATATTTGCGTTGCGGCGCGGCGTAGGCGAAATCGAGCCGGCGGCGCTCGCTGTCCCAGCTCAACGAGAGCTGGAGCCGGGTGTCGGGGCGAACGACGCCCAGGAATTTGAGCTTCTCCACTGCCGAAAAGTAGCCGGCCAGCCCCAGATAGCGGCGCGCGAAATGGATAGCCCAATCCATTTGCACGATGCCCGGCAGGATTGCTGCTCCGGGAAAATGCCCGGAAAAATGTGCGATCCCCGGCTGGACGTGCAAATCGAGGACAACCTGGGAGGCATTGCCATCTGCGAAAGAGACTTTGCAGATTTTCGGAAAGAGGCCTGGGGGATCGTCGGGTTTTGCAAACAGGGCGGCCAGCGAAGCATGCGCCACCTTGCCGCGCTCGTTGACCGGCAGCTCATCCGGAAAGCGCCAGCGGCGCGGCAGCAGGACGGCGTCGAAATGGGCGGCGAGATGGCGGCGTAATGTTTGCGTCATAATGTGCCGCCCGTCTGTTGAAAGACGTTCTTCGCCGAGGGCATTGAGAACCACTGCGGCCCCCAGGCTATTCCTGCTCCCGGCCAGCACCGTGACAGCTGCCGAATCGATCCATTCGTGAGCGCAAAGCCGGGATTCCATGTCCGGCAGAGACAGGCGCTTTTCTTCGATTTTTACCACCCGGTCGAGCCTTCCCAGCAGGCGGAAGCTGCCGCCAGGCATCAACCCAATTGCGTCGTCCATTTCCCAGGGCGCATCACTGGCAAGAAAGGGAGAGCGCAGAATCAGCGCGCCCGTTTCGGAGCGGCTTATGGCGTTGCAGGGAAATGGCATCCACGAATCGTCCGCAGTAGCGTCTCCGGGGCGGGCGAATTGTTGCCGCCACGCTACTCCGCCGGTTTCGGTGCTGCCGAAGATTTCGATCGGTGCTTGCCCGAAACCTTCAGTCAGTGTGCGTGCCGCGTTGGCTGGTAGCGGAGCGCCTGAAGAGAAAACGACAACCGGTTTTGACGGCAGGCTGGCCAGCGGCAACAACTCGGGCAGACGCGCCAGTTGCGCCGGACTGGAAACCAGGACCGAGCGGCCCAGCAGGGCAAGGCGTGCCGCCAGCGTACCGGGATGCGAACAGGTAACGTCGTCGAAAACCCGTCCGCTGGACAGGGGCCAGAACAGTCTGAACAGCAGCCCGTAGATGTGGTGATGCGGCACCGTCGCCAGTATCGCTGACGGTCCGATGGCGTCTCCCCACAAGGATTCCAGTACGGCGACCTCGGTTTCGAACTGCGCCAGCGTTCTACGCACACATTTGTGTTCGCCGGTGCTGCCAGAGGTGTAGAGATCGATGATGGATGCATGCGGATCGATCGCCGCCAGTTTTTCCCTGGTAGTATCCGGCGCGGGAGCCGCCGGCAGCGTATCCATCCTGGCGTCGAATACGCTGCCCAATGCCGCCAGTGCCCCTGGTTGCGTATTCGGCGGAATGACGACCTGTTTCCTGGCATACAGGGCGGCAAGCAGTTCGACGACGAATGCGAGGGGATCATTGCCGGTCAGCAGCCAGCGCATTTCGGGCCGCTGCCGCAACGCGGCGGCAAGATGCGCTACCGCTGCGGAAAATTCTCCACAGCTGATCAGTCTTTGTCCATCGTGAGCTACCGGCCGTTCGCCGCAGCCTTCGTGTTCGAACAGATTGTGCAGGGGGAGCAGGCGGGAAGGAGGGCTAGCCATCAGGTTCCCCGCTTCAGGACAAAGCGGCGGTAGAGCCATTCGCCGCCCAACAGCGCGCCCATCAGCAGATAAGCGATGCAGCCGTTATACAGAGCCCACTCCTCACGGCTGGCATGGATTGCCGTATAAACCGCGAGACCTCCGTTTACGATAAAGAATGCGCACCATATTTGCGTCACTTGCCGCGTGTAGCTGATTGCCTCCGAGGGAAGATGCGGGTCGGCAAGACGCGCGAAACGCTCTATCATGGAGGGCGGCGAGATGAGCGAACCGCCAAAAAGCAGCAGCATGCCCAGGTTAACTGCGGCGGGATAGAAACGAAGCAGCAGTTCGCTATTGGTCACGGCGGTCGTTCCGGCCAGAAGCAGCAGGCCGCCGAGTACCGCCAGGTCGACCCGCGGCAGGTTGGTCAGGAATTGTGCGGCTTGCCGGCGGCGGCGCAGTAGCAGCAATGCGGCGAACAGAAGCGCCACATAACGCGGCTCCATGACGCGCAACCCGAAGAGAACGAGCAGCGGATAGAGCAGCCACGACAGAATGGAAAGCAGGGGCGGTCGGCCCATCGGTCGAATCGGAAAAAACTTCAACACGCCATCAGTTGCTTGATGGTGCGTATTACGTCGCCGACTGTCCGGACGGTTTTGAAGTCTTCCGGTTTAATGCGTTTTCCTGTCATTTGCTGCAGTTTGATTGCCAGATCGACTGCGTCGATACTGTCAAGATCCAGCTCCTTGAACAGACTGGCTTCGGGAACGACTTGCTCCGGATCGATCTCGAAGGACTCTTCGAGAATTTCCTTGAGCTTTGCGAGAATCTGCTCGTCGTTCATGGTTTCCCCTGGGTGTTTTTCTGTAGTCATCAATGTCAATCGCAGTTCTTAAAAATGGGAGCTTCCCCGACTTCGCTCCGCCGTACCGCCGCATATGTCCGCTGTTCGTCTTCTTGCCTTCTTTTTTTGTAAACGTATCCACTCTCATTCAATCAGCATGTTCTCCTGTCTGCGCCTGCACCAGTCTCGCCAGACTGTTCACCGACCGGAAGTGCTCCCGATTGCCCGTGTCGCTGGCTTCCAGCTGTACCTGATATTTTTTGCGCAGGGCGATTCCCAGTTCCAATGCGTCGATCGAATCCAATCCCAAGCCGTCGTCGCCAAATAACTGGATATCGTCTTCGATATCCTCCGGCTTGGTATCTTCAAGATCAAGCGCCTCAATGATGAGTTGCTTGAGTTCGAGCTTCAGTGCGTCCATCGTGCAAGTTCCTGGGTAAAAAAACCTTCGAAAAACCGTGTCAACCTACGGGCGGAAATCGTCTGCGGCTCGTCCGGCATCGCCGAACTCTCGATACTCACGGGATCGAGCACCTTGAGCCGCAGGTGGAAACGGCGCGGCGGGATTTGGTACCACTTCTCGCGCTTGGTCAGCGTCGTCGGGTTGCAGTCGATCAGTACCGGTATCACGGGAACATGGCTCCGCAGGGCGATATAGGCGGCACCGCGCTGGAAAGCGAGTTGCTCTCCCGGCCTCGTGCGCGTCCCCTCCGGAAAGATGATCAGCGAGTTGCCCGACTGCAGATCCCTGGCGCAATCGTCGATCAGACTGTCCGAATCCGAATTGCTGATATAGCGGGCAGCGCGTACAACGCCGCCAAGAAAAGGGTTCAGCCAGAGTGATTGCTTGACCACGCAACTCGCCGACGGCATCGCGGAAATCAGCGCCACGACGTCGATCAGCGTCGGGTGGTTGGCCAGAATCAGCGCTCCCGTGCAATTGCGCAGCTTTTCCGCACCATCTATTTCCAGGCGCATGATGCCGATGCTTTGCATCAGCCACAAAAAAGCACCGAAGGATTTATGGATGACTCGGCGAATCCTTTCCGAACATCTGTGTTTCGGAGCTCTCCGCAGCACTGGAAATACAAAGGCCCAGAGAACGAAGCCGCCGAGGCCGAAAACGGCAAAACAAGCCCCCGTCGCGACGAGTCTCCACTGGTAGTTGAGGAAAGCGCGCATCAGTCCTCCAATTCCCAGAACCAGGTCCTGCCGGAGTCCTGCCATTGCGCTCTGCCATCCTTCAGGCAGCGAAGAAAGGCCTGCGACTGAGGTTCATCGCTGGGGGTGAATTGCCCCGCGCACGATGAGCAGGTGATACGCGTTTGTGCCGAAGAGGCTAGCAACAGTGCCAGCGCATGGGCTTTCGCCGTCAAAGACTCGTTCGCTTCGTATAGCGAGGGAGCGGGTTCGTCGGCATAAATGAACAGTACGGGTTGCTCAGGTTCTTCGTCCAACTGTAAGCATGCCTCCAGCAGGCCATAGCCGAAGCTTGCGCAGCCGGCCGAGATGGCGGTCGCGGGCGCCGTGTTTTTCTGCAATATCGAATACAGTCCTGTGCTGGCATTGAGGACCGACATGCTGAACAGCGTGGGGGACAATTCTTCGCCGTTTGCGAGGCTCTCCAGCATCGAGGTGGTACGTGGCAATTCGCCGTGACGCGAGGCAAAAACGACTCGCGTGCCGGGGATGTCGTGAGCGCAATCGTGGGCCACGTGCAATACCATTTTTGCCAGAGAACTCAAACGCCGCCGAAACAAAGGCTCAACAAAGCCGACGTCCGGCGAGGCTGCGGAATGGCCTGATGGCGGATGAGCGTCCCATACAGACCACCGCGCAATTGGGGCAACCGGAAACTGGATCGAAAAGCGTGATCCGGATGCTTTGTGCAAGAAACTTGACATGAAAACCGAGTTTAGACTGTTCGTCTAAAACATTTAATTATCAAAACCCTACCCTGTATAGGGGGCAAATTATACTGGCTTGCGGTACTTTGTCTAACTGTTTTATTTGTCGTGCAGCTTTTAGACGAAAAACCAATTTCCAACAGGGGGTTAGTGCTTACGAAGAATATCGTTCGCACAGCAGTCGTTGCGTTCGGCGCCTTTTTCTTGCCTGCGGACAGCTAACAGACGGGAATGGAGGGTAATTGGATTGAAGTCATCAATAAGGCTTTGCGGGCCTTTGTCGATGACCTGAAATCAAAGCTTAGATAGGTGAGGCCGGGAAGGGGCCATCAGTTTTTTGTGGACAAGAGATCACGAGCAGATGCTGAAGAAGATCTGCCATGACTCTTGCCATTATTTATTGCCGGGAAGACTGACGCCACGCCAAACGGTGGACTTGGGTTCGGTTATTCCTCGCAACCGCAACCATCGCCATGGAGATGGCCGTGCGCGATTTCTTCCGCGCTGGCCGGGCGTATGGCCGTTACCGTACAGGTGAAAACCAGGGCCATGCCAGCCAGCGGGTGATTGCCGTCCAGTACCACTTTGTCGTCGGCGATCTCTGTGACTCGGTATATCAGGATGTCGTCGCTCGCCTCGTCGCCATCGGGTAATCCCTCGAACTGCATGCCGACCTCCAGTTCCTTGGGAAAGGCCGAGCGTGGTTCGAGCTGGACCAGTTCGGCATCGTATTCGCCGAAGGCGTCGTCAGGCTGCATTTTGACGACGACCGATTCTCCGATATTTTTCCCCTGCAGCGCTTCTTCGATCAGGGGAAAAATATCGTCATGGCCTCCATGCAGATATACCAGCGGCTCCTTGCCGGCGTCGACAAGTCCGCCATCGGGGTCCGTTACGCTATAGTCGAGAGTGACAACCGTGTTCTTTGCAACCTGCATATTCATGAATTGAGTTCCTTTACCGCGCGAAGGACTTCCTGCGTGTGGCCTTTGGCATTGACGCCATAGGATACGAAACGAAGGACGCCTTGCTTATCAATAACAAACGTCGAGCGGACTATGCCATGTTTCTTGTTGCCATCGACCTCTTTGAGCTGCCATACGCCGTATTGCTTGCAGGCAGTACCTTCAGCATCGGATAGCAATCTGATCGAGATTCCGTGCTTGTCACGAAATTCCGCGTGTTTGATACAGTCGTCTCTGCTGATCCCGAACACGACACATCCTTGCTCGGAAAATTCGTCTTCATGGTCAGAGAAACTGGTCGCCTCAAGTGTACAGGTTGGCGCGTCGTCTCGCGGATAGAAGAAAAGAATAATATGGTTTCTGCCATGATATTCAGCAATATCAACAGTTTCCATATCCGCATCGGGGAGCGCAAACACTGGTGCCGTCTGTCCAATTTTTAACATGTCGCCTCCTCATAAACAGCGGACTCGCTACCACTGATTGGTTACTGCAATGCTGGGATTTTACCAAGCTTCCTTGGCTTGACTACAAAAAAATACAGCTACGATAAAATGAAACGGTTTGAGGAACAAGCCAGCTTTATTTTGTCCAAACACGACAGTATTGCTGTGAGATTGCCGCATTCACCGATTCGATACAGGAGAGAATATGTTCAGTATAGATGCATATAAATACGCGTGTATTGCAATTGCCATGCCGCTTTCCTGGTCAGCTCTTGCAGATTCTTCGATGGAGGTTGCGCTTTCTTCCGAAGCGAGCCGGCCTGCGGTCAATGATTCGGTTCGGGCAACACTGTCGGCGGAGGCGTCCGCTCCAAGTCTCAATGAGCTGTCGAAACAGATCAACCAATCGATTGCCGACGCATTGAAAACGGCGAAGGCCTATCCTTCAATCAAGGTAAAAACCGGTAATACGAATACTTTTCCCGTTTATGCCAAGAACGGAAAAATCGAATCGTGGCGCATGCGCTCCGATGTCTTGCTGGAGTCAGGAGATTCGGTTGGCATATCGGAACTGTTGGGCAAATTACAGGCTTCGCTCAGCGTCGCCAGCCTGACCATGACACCTTCCCCGGAAACGCGGAAAACCGCCGAAAACGAGGCGACGCTGGATGCCATCGATCTGTTCAAGGCGCGCGCAAAAACGCTCTCTACGGCCTTGGGAAGATCTTATTCCATCAAGGAATTGACGATCAGCACCGACAACCGTTTCACGCCTCTCGTGCAGCAGCGTTATGCCAAAACCATGTCCTTGGCGTCCGACGCCGTACCTATGCCCATGGAAGCAGGGGAGTCGCTGGTGACTGTTTCCGTTTCGGGAAAAATCGAAGTGCAGCAATAGATATTTTTGGAAAAGAGCCGATCCGACAACGAATGGCGCCGCCGGAAATCGATGGCCGCGAGATGAGCGGCCGTCAAAACTGATGTGGCTTTATGGTCACTTGGGAGGCGGAGCTGCCGTTCCCGGTGTTTTGTCCGGAATCTGGACGAAGACCTCGTCCTGGCGAATCATCCCGAGTTCGAAGCGGGCAAGTTCTTCGATGGCGTCGTAGCCTTGCTTTAGGTCGCGCACCTCGGCATCGAGGCCGGCGTTCCTTACCTCGAGCTTGCGGTTTTCTTCTTTCTGCGCCTGCAGTTGCTGGTCGACGTCCCAGACTTTCAACCACCCACCTTTCCCCACCCAAAGCGGGTACTGCAGCAGAGCGACCAGGGCGATCAGGGCGGCGGATAACCAGCGCATGGAATCAGGATAAGGCAGGGGGCATGGAAATTTTGCGGGATCGGCTTGGATTCTTGCACTGAGGCCGCTCTACTTTTCATGCCCTCTGGCGATCATCGAATGCTGTAGAACGCCTCAAGGCCCGGATAACCGGCGGTGTCTCCCAGATCCTCCTCGATGCGCAACAACTGGTTGTACTTGGCGACGCGGTCCGAGCGCGACAGGGAACCGGTCTTGATCTGCAGGGCGTTCATGCCAACGGCAATGTCGGCGATGGTGCTGTCCTCGGTTTCGCCGGAGCGGTGCGAAATCACCGCGGTGTAGCCCGCGCGCTTGGCCATTTCAATGGCGGCGAAGGTCTCCGACAGCGTGCCGATCTGGTTGATCTTGATCAGAATGGAATTGGCGATTCCTTTCTTGATGCCTTCCTTGAAAATGCGGGTGTTGGTGACGAAAACGTCATCGCCGACCAACTGGATCTTCGCTCCGAGCCGTTCGGTCAGGCGCTTCCAGCCATCCCAGTCGCCTTCGGCCATGCCATCCTCGATGCTGACGATGGGGAACTGGTCGACGAGGTTGGCCAAGTAGTCTACGAGCTGCTCGGCAGTCAACTGCAAGCCTTCGCCTGCCAACTGGTATTTGCCTTCCTTGTAGAACTCCGAGGAAGCGCAGTCGAGGCCGATCAGGACATCTTCACCAGGGAAGTAGCCGGCGGTTTCGATGGCCAGTACGATGAGTTGCAGCGCTTCGGCGTGGCTGGCCAGATTCGGCGCAAAACCACCTTCGTCGCCGACGGCTGTCGAGTAGCCCTTGGCATCGAGCAGCTTTTTCAGCGAATGGAAAACTTCAGCGCCGCAGCGCAATGCTTCGCGGAAGGAATTCTGGCTGACCGGCAGGATCATGAATTCCTGGAAATCCAGACTGTTGTTGGCGTGTTCGCCGCCGTTGATGATGTTCATCATGGGCACGGGCATCTGCATCGGCCCCGAGCCACCAAAGTAGCGGTATAGCGGCAGACCGGATTCTTCCGCCGCCGCCTTGGCGACCGCCATGGAAACGGCCAGCATGGCGTTGGCGCCCAGGCGCGATTTGTTTTCTGTGCCGTCAAGCTGGATCAGCGTTTGATCGATGAAGGCTTGTTCCTGCGCGTCCAGGCCGATGATGGCTTCGGCGATTTCGGTGTTTATGTTCTCCACGGCCTGCGTGACGCCCTTGCCGCCGAAGCGGGTTGCGTCGCCATCACGCAATTCGATGGCTTCCCGCGAGCCGGTTGATGCGCCGGACGGAACCGCGGCGCGTCCCATGACGCCGGACTCAAGCAACACATCGCATTCCACGGTGGGATTACCCCGGGAATCGAGAATCTCCCGCGCAATGACATCGACGACTGAACTCATGTTTTTTCCTTTCCTGCAAAAAATCCGGACAAACCGCCGCAAAAAGCACGGCGGCGTTTATCGCAATTCCTCGAATCCTGTCTGTTTGACCAAACGATCCAGCATGGCCAGCGTTTTCAGCAGGCCTTCCATGCGGTCCAGCGGCCAGCTGTTGGGGCCGTCCGAAAGCGCTTTTTCCGGGCATGGATGCGTTTCCATGAAAAGTCCGGAAATGCCGACGGCCACAGCGGCGCGCGCCAGCACCGGCACGAATTCGCGCTGGCCGCCTGATGCCGTGCCCTGGCCGCCCGGCAGCTGCACGGAATGCGTGGCATCGAAAACGACTGGGCAGCCCGTTTCGCGCATGATGGCGAGGCCACGCATGTCGGAAACCAGATTGTTGTAGCCAAATGAAGCGCCGCGTTCGCAGACCATCAGATTGTCCGCATTCCCGTTGGCTTCCTTGGCCTTGTCAACGACGTTTTTCATGTCGCCCGGCGCAAGGAACTGCCCCTTCTTGATGTTGACGGGCTTGCCGCTCGCGGCCGCGGCGTGGATGAAATCGGTTTGGCGGCACAGAAAGGCCGGGGTTTGCAGCACGTCGGCCATCGCTGCGACCGGGGCGATTTCGTCTTCGGAATGAACGTCCGTCAGCACCGGCACGCCGATCTGGCGGCGAACCTCGGCGAGAATGCTCAGACCGGCTTCGAGACCGGGGCCGCGCGGGGATTTCCCGGAACTGCGATTGGCCTTGTCATACGAAGCCTTGAAAATATAGGGGATATCCAGCCTGCCGCAGATTTCCTTCAGTGTTCCGGCAACATCCAGGCACAGGCCGAGCGACTCGGCCATACAAGGACCGGCAATCAGGAAAAGCGGCTTATCCAGCCCGACGTTGAATCCGCAGAGTTTCATACCGGTTATGTATAGTCGATCTTTTCCTGTCCGGAGATCGCGGCTCCGACAAAAGAGGAAAACAATGGGTGCCCATGCCGCGGCGAGGACGTGAACTCGGGATGGAACTGGCAGCCAACGAACCAGGGGTGCTCCGTTTTCGGCAATTCGACCATTTCACAAAGATCCGTACCGGGCGCTCTGCCGGAAACCAATAGTCCCTTGGCTTCCAGTTCGGATAGCAGGGTGTTGTTGACTTCATAACGATGGCGATGGCGTTCGACGATTTCTGCCTTGCCGTAGATTTCGCGCGCCAGCGTTCCTTCCGTCAGTTTGCAGACTTGGCCTCCCAGGCGCATCGTGCCTCCGAGATCGGAGTTTTCATTCCGTTTCTCCATTTTGCCGGAAACGTCTCGCCACTCGGTGATCAGGCCAATGACCGGATAGGGCGTGTTTTTGTCGAATTCGGTGCTATGCGCCTTTTCCATTCCGGCGACGTGGCGGGCGTATTCGACAACGGCCAGTTGCATGCCCAGGCAGATACCGAGATAGGGAATTTTGTTTTCGCGGGCGTAACGGATCGCCGCAATCTTTCCTTCCGTGCCGCGCCGGCCGAATCCTCCAGGGACCAGGATGGCATCCATACCTTTCAGGACGGAGCATCCCTTCGTTTCAATTTCTTCCGAATCGACGTAATGCACCTTGACTTTGCTGCGGGTGGCGATACCTGCATGCACCATGGCCTCAGTCAGCGATTTGTAGGATTCGGTCAGGTCTACGTATTTGCCGACAAAAGCGATATTGACCTGATGCTCCGGGTGTTCCATGGCATGCACGATGTTTTTCCAGACGGTCAGGTCGGCCGCGCGTGCAAGGATGTTGAGCTTGTGGCAGACGATCTCGTCGAGCATCTGGTCGTGGAGCATCGCCGGTATTCTGTAGATCGAATCGGAATCCAGGCACTCGATGACGGCCTCCGGCTGCACATTGCAGAACAGCGCGATCTTCGCCTTTTCGTCGGCAGGCACGGGACGGTCCGCCCGGCACAGGAGAACATCCGGCTGGATGCCGATCTCACGCAATTCCTTGACTGAATGCTGAGTGGGCTTGGTTTTCAGTTCTCCAGCGGTCGGAATGAAGGGCAACAGCGTCAGGTGAATGTAGCATGCATTTGAACGGCCTTCCTGCAAGCCCATCTGCCGGATCGCTTCAAGGAAGGGCAGTGATTCGATGTCGCCGACCGTGCCGCCGACTTCGACGATGGCGACATCAGCCCCCTCGGCGCCCCGCCGGATATGCGCCTTGATCTCGTCGGTGATGTGCGGGATCACCTGCACGGTTTTGCCGAGGTATTCGCCCCGACGCTCCTTCTTAATGACCGTTTCGTAGATCTGCCCGGTGGTGAAATTGTTGCGCTTGCCCATTTTGGCGCTGGTGAAGCGCTCGTAATGCCCCAGATCGAGGTCGGTTTCCGCGCCGTCTTCAGTGACGAACACTTCACCATGCTGGAACGGACTCATCGTTCCTGGATCGACGTTGATGTAGGGATCAAGTTTGAGATGGGTGATCTTGATGCTGCGGGATTCGAGGATGGCGCCCAGGGAGGCGGCCGCGATGCCTTTCCCCAAGGAGGACACCACACCGCCGGTAACGAAGACGTATTTTGTCATGTGAAAAGTATGCAGCGGGAAATCCAGATTGTAGCCCAAAAAACGAAGGCGTAATAAGCGTTTGATCGGAATCCGGTTTATTCATGCTGCCGATTTCCGCTGGGCAGGCCACATCGCTTACGTCGTAGTATTCGTATAAGATGGCGCCTTTACGGCTTTCCGGAAAGCGGCCAACAGCCACCCCGAAAACAATATGGATCAAGGTCATCGCTCGGCACGGTCCGATTCCAAAACGGGATGCTCCGCGGCAGTCTATTGGTCGATCGCTCTTCTGCTGGCTGGAATCCTGGCGTTGCCCGTATATATATACACAAGGGAATCTCCGCCGGCAGAGCCGCCGCCCACTGTCGTTGACGGGACTTTCCCTATGGCTGAGCCCGAGCTCTCAAACGCCATCGTTCGCGGGGACGTCTCCGAAATCAGCAAAATCATCGAAGCGGGGGGCGACCTCAACATCAAAGACGGGTTGGACCGGACGCCATTGCATATTGCCGCGTTCTACGGGCAGCCCAAAGTCATCGAGCAGCTTCTTGCCGGCGATACCGCCGACATTGATGCGAAAGACCACGTCGGCATGACGCCGCTGCATGCTGCGGTGATTTCCGGCGGGCGGCAGACCGTGCAGATGCTTTTGAGCAAAGGGGCCGACATCGGCGCGCAAACCGAAACCGGCCAGACGGCATTGCATCTGTCAGCGGCAACGGGCCAGCCGAAACTGACGCGGTTTCTGATCGAGCAGGGGGCCGATCTTCAGAAAAAGGATTCCGAGGGGCGAACGCCGCTGTATTACGCGAAGAAAAACTACCATCCGCAGACGACTGCGGTGATCGAGCAGGCGATCGCCAAAAAGGCAGCGGCCCCAGCCGCTGCTGCGCCGCAAGCAGTACCCACACAGCGGTAGCGCGTTCCGGAGCCGGCTACATCGCTTCGCCGCCGCGAATCAATCCGACGGCAATGCCCTCGATTTCCAGGGCTTGCTTTTGCGTATCGACAACGATCGGTTCGAAGTCCGTGTTTTCGGCGATGAGTTCAACGACGCTTCCGCTTTGGCGGTGGAAGCGCTTGACCGTCACCTCGTCATCCAGCCGGGCGACGACGATTTGCCCGTTGCGGGCCTCGTGGCTGCTGTGCACCGCCAGGAGATCGCCATCCAGGATGCCGGCGTTGATCATCGACAACCCACGCACGCGCAATAAGAAATCGGCGCGAGGTTTGAACAGGCTGGCATCGACGGCATAACGCCCTTGCACGTTTTCGACGGCAAGGATGGGGCTGCCGGCAGCAACGCTGCCGATCAGCGGCAAACCCAGTTGTTCGACCAGCCGGATGCCGCGCGCCGAACCGGGTTCGAGCACAATGATGCCCTTTTTGGCCAACGCCTTGAGGTGTTCTTCGGCCGCATTATGCGAGGCGAAACCAAAAGCGTTGGCAATTTCCGCGCGCGTTGGCGGTGCGCCGAGAACTTCTAGCGAATTGCGGATGAAGTCGAGAATTTCCTGTTGTCGCGGCGTCAATTTTGCCATGGCGATGTGTCCTAAGTATCTTTGCTGTATTTTTATACAGTAATCGGAAAAATACAAGCATTTCGCTTGTTTCAGGCGCCAGACAGGTTCGATGGACCGGGCCGAGGCATGGGGAATCCCAGCGAGCAATATTTTGTCGCGATTAAGGCAACATTCAGGGCTTAAGTCGTTCTTAAGGATTTAAATCGTAATCTCTGTCTGTCGCAAAGCGCTGGCTTTGCCTAAGAGGGATATGAAGGAATCGAAAGGGGATTGACCATGATGAAAGTACAGGCATTGAAAAAGGGCGCGATCGTTATGGCCGTGGCGGCAGCATTGGCCGGCGCCGGGTCATATTCGCTGGTGCCGATGTTTTCGGCGAAAGAGGCGCAGGCCGCACCTGCCGCCGTTGCGACGACCCCCGGCATGGCGTTGCCGGACATGAGCGCGATTGTGGCGCGCAACAGCCCTGCGGTCGTCAATATCAGTGTTTCCAGCAAGGTGAAAACGGGGTCGATGGACTTTCCGGGAATGGATCCCAACGATCCGTTCTTCGAGTTTTTCCGGCGCTTCCACATTCCGCAGCAGCCTCGCGGGGAACAGCAGGTTCGCGGCCAGGGGTCCGGCTTCATCGTTCGCGAGGACGGAATCGTTCTAACGAACACGCACGTGGTGGATGGCGCTGATGAAGTTACCGTCCGCCTGAGTGACAAACGCGAGTTCAAGGCCAAGGTGGTGGGCGAGGATAAGGCGTCCGACGTGGCGGTGCTGCGCATCGAGGCCAAGAATCTGCCGACTGTGAAGCTTGGGAGTTCTGCCGATACGCGCGTGGGCGAATGGGTATTGGCCATCGGTTCGCCTTATGGTTTCGAAAGCAGCGCCAGCGCGGGGATCGTTTCGGCGAAGTCCCGTTCATTGCCCGACGACAACTACGTTCCTTTCATTCAGACCGACGTGGCGGTTAACCCCGGGAATTCGGGCGGCCCGCTGTTCAACATGGCCGGTGAAGTGATCGGCATCAATTCGCAGATCTACAGCCGGACCGGAGGGTATCAGGGGTTGTCGTTCGCCATTCCGATCGACGTGGCGGTGTCGGTGCAGGACCAGATCCTGAAACACGGCAAGGTGCAGCGCGGGCGGCTCGGCGTGTCGATTCAGGAAGTCAACCAGTCGCTGGCGGAATCTTTCGGCTTGAGCAAACCTGCCGGAGCGCTGATCAGTTCGGTCGAAAACGATAGTCCGGCGGCCAAGGCCGGATTGGAGTCCGGAGACGTGATTCTGTCGCTGAATGGCACCGAGATCCAATCGTCGAACGAGTTGCCTCCCATGGTGGCGAACATTCGGCCGGGCGATACGGCCAAATTGCAAGTCTGGCGAAAAGGCAGCACGCGTGAGGTCGAAGTCAAGGTCGGCGGGATGAAGGATGAGAAAACCGCCGGCGCTGAAGACAAGGGAACGGCTACGGGTAAACTCGGCCTGGCGCTTCGGCCGCTGACGCCGGAGGAGCGGCGCCAGGTGGATAGCAAGGGCGGCCTGCTGGTCGAAAATGCCTCTGGGGCGGCGGCACGCGCGGGGATTCGTCCGGGCGACGTGGTACTGTCCGTCAATGGCGAGCCGGTCGCCTCTGCCGAACAGTTGCGCAGCCTCGTTGCCAAGGCATCCAAACGTGTTGCTTTGTTGATCCTGCGGGGCGATGCCAAGCTGTTCGTTCCGATCGATTTGGGCTGATTTCTTCAAAGCATTGGAACGCAGTGCCAAAAGCCGGGGAATTTCCCCGGCTTTTGGCTTTTCCGAGTGCTTGGAATACGTAGCTGGATGTGTCCTCCGCGGGCAACGCCGATTACGTGTGCGTTATTTGCGGCCGCCGCGCGACCCCCCTTTGTCCCAGCCATAGCGTACCGTTCGTTGCCAACGGTTGTCGGCCCGATGCAGCGGATCGTGCGCTGCCTGGGGGCTTTGAGTCCGGCCGGATGGCAGGGATTGTTTTGCCGGGCGTTTAGGCTTGTTGCGCATGGACATGCGGCTCGCTGGTTGAGAGGGGGTGGCTCTATGCTAGACTTTCCTCGGGTTTTCTCGATTCTACTGTTTCCGGGGATGGCATGGCAGGCAATACGTTCGGCGATTTATTCAGAGTTACTTCTTTTGGCGAATCGCATGGGCCGGCCATAGGCTGTGTCGTCGATGGCTGCCCGCCGGGGCTGGCGTTGTGCGAGGCCGATATCCAGGGCGAACTGGACCGGCGCAAGCCGGGGACTTCGCGCCACGTGACGCAGCGCCGCGAGCCTGACACCGTCGAAATCCTGTCGGGGGTCTTCGAGGGCAGAACTACCGGTACGCCGATCGGTCTGCTGATCCGCAACCAGGACCAGCGCAGCAAGGATTACGCGAATATTGCCGAGACCTTTCGCCCGGGACATGCCGACTATGCCTACGACCAGAAATACGGTTTTCGAGATTACCGCGGCGGCGGGCGCTCATCGGCACGCGAGACGGCCGTGCGCGTGGCGGCCGGCGCAATTGCCCGGAAATGGCTGCAGGAGCGCCATGGCGTGGCGATACAAGGCTGGATGAGTCAGTTGGGGACGATCGAAATCCCATTCGTCGACGCGGCGCAGATCGGGGGAAACCCGTTTTTCGCGCCAAATGCCGAAATCGTGCCACAGCTGGAAGAATTCATGGATGCCTTGCGTAAATCAGGCGATTCCGTCGGTGCGAGAATCGAGGTTGTGGCGCATGGTGTGCCGCCGGGCTGGGGAGAGCCGGTTTTCGACCGGCTGGATGCCGATATTGCCCATGCCATGATGGGCATCAACGCGGTCAAGGGGGTCGAGATCGGCGCGGGTTTTGCCTGCATCACGCAAAAAGGCAGTGAGCACGGCGATGAGATGACGCCGCAAGGCTTTCTTTCGAATCACGCGGGAGGCGTGCTGGGAGGCATTTCCACTGGGCAGGATGTCGTCGTCAGCCTGGCCATCAAGCCGACATCGAGCATTCGTTTGCCTCGCCGTTCGGTCAATCGGCTCGGGGAGCCTGTCATCGTCGAAACGCACGGCCGCCATGATCCGTGTGTCGGAATTCGCGCAACGCCGATCGCCGAAGCCATGCTGGCGCTGGTACTGATCGACCACGCCTTAAGGCACCGCGGGCAATGCGCGGATGTCCATTGCCAAACACCGAAATTTGGGAGCAAAATCATATAGCCGCATTTGTGGTTTTCTATCGTTTTCCAACTGGCGATTGATAATAGAGGAGGCGTTAAAATGAATATCGAACACCACGATCTTCACCACGATTTCCCGGAAATGCACGATGTGATCAATAATCTGCGGAGCGGTAATCCGTTGTTTGCCCAAATGTTTGCGTCGTACAACCGGTTGACCGGGAAAGTGGAGGATCTGGAAGAGCACGATATGCCTGTTGATGATTTCACGATCGAAGACATGAAGAAGCACCGTGTCAAGCTCAAGGACGACCTGTATCACATGATGCTCGCCTATCGCGCCGGGCAACAATCGGCCAGATAGGAACGATTCCGCTTCATCCGCTTAGGGAACTCCGGTAAAAGCGTCCGGACGTTCCCTTTTCAATATTGGGCCCTTTCCGGTTTCAATTTCGCCGGAAGGTATCCTTTGATTCAATCTTCCACTGAAAAGCGCTGGCTTGATATAGTCAGTATGGCATCTTGTGCCTCGGCGTCTGCTGCAGCTGAAGCCATCCCATCCCGGAGAGTCGCCTGGTCTAGATCGGCGTCGGCTGAATTGATTTCACGTCGATTTTCGTGCGGACATTCAATCAAGAGAGGTCAGCGAGAATATCGGCAAAGGCGTTATCCTATTGCTTCGTGTGGTTTGTGATGGCCGAAAGGAGCGACGACGTGACTTTGAAAATCCGTTTTTTCCTGATTCTACTGCTGTCGGTTTGGGTGAATGGCTGCGCTACGACGCACACAACGTCAGCCGGCACGGTCGGGGTCGATCGTGGGCAGACCATGCTGGTTTCCGCCGCCGAGGTGAACCAGTCAGCGGAAAAGGCCTATGCCCAGACAATCCAGGAAGCCCGTGCCAAAAACCTGCTGAATCGCGATTCCCGCCAGGTTCAGCGGGTCAGGCGAATTGCCGACCGGCTGATTCCCGCAACGGCAACTTTTCGATCGGACGCTCCAGGCTGGCGCTGGGAGGTCAACGTCATCAGTTCGAGTGAGCTGAACGCCTGGTGCATGCCGGGCGGCAAAATAGCCGTATACACGGGATTGATCGAGAAGCTGTCATTGTCGGACGACGAGTTGGCGGCGGTGATGGGGCACGAAATTGCCCATGCCCTGCGCGAGCATGGCCGGGAAAAGGTCAGCCAGGCCGCGGGGCTGAATCTGGCGGCGGCGGTAGGCGGTGTAATAGGCTCCTTCTACGGAATTGATTCCGATGTCGGGAAAAGCGTGTTGGGAACCGTCGGGGATCTGGCTTTCATGCGGCCGAATTCGCGAGGCATGGAACAGGAGGCGGACCGCATCGGTGTCGAACTGTCGGCGCGGGCCGGTTACGATCCTTACGCGGCGATTTCGCTCTGGGAAAAGATGGCGCGCGTTTCCGGAGGTTCGGTACCGCAATGGCTTTCGACCCACCCGTCCAACGAATCGAGATTGTCCGATCTGCGAGATTATGCCAATCGCGTTAAGCCGCTTTATCAGTCGGCTCGCAGGAATAACTGATGACTGAAAGGTTTCAACGGCTGACAGCTTGCTTTATGCATGAGATAATTAATCGTTTCCCCCTTTGATTTTGATAAGGGGTGACCGGTGTGCCGGATTTAACGATAGGCGGAAATTCGCAGGCGGGTGAGTGACCAATTTTTCAAGGAGATTAATATGAAAAGAATTGCTTGTGGCATGTTGATCCTTATCGCTGTCCTGTCGACGGCATGCAACACTATGAAGGGGGTCGGCAGGGATATCAAGGAAGGCGGCCAGGCCATCGAAAAAGCAGCCGACAAGTGAGCGCTGGCAGTCCTGCGATGTCTAAAAAGGCGAGCGGATAGAATGTGCCGTAATTGAAGCTTATATGAATGTTTAAGGAAATTACCGTGAAGATTTGTGTTTTGCCAGGCGATGGAATCGGCCCGGAAATAATGGCCCAGGCGGTGCGCGTACTCAAGGCTGTGGCGCCGAAATGCGAAACCGAAGAAGCCTTGCTGGGAGGGTGTGCGGTTGATGCCGCAGGCGATCCCTTCCCGGAGGCCACGCAGAAGCTGGCGCAGGAGGCTGATGCCGTGCTGCTGGGCGCGGTGGGCGGCCCGAAATGGGACGCCTTGAAGCGGGAACTGCGGCCGGAACGTGGTTTGCTTGGTATCCGCAAGCTTCTCGGCCTGTTCGCCAATCTGCGCCCGGCCGTGCTCTATCCGGAACTGGCGAATGCTTCGACGCTCAAACCTGAAATCGTTTCGGGGCTGGATGTCCTGATCCTGCGCGAATTGACGGGCGACATCTACTTCGGGCAGCCACGCGGTATCGAAACGCGCGAGGTCGACGGCGCCATGCTGCGCGTCGGCGTGAATACCATGATCTACAACGAGAACGAAATCCGACGAATCGGCAGGATGGCGTTCGAGGCGGCGAGAAAGCGCCAGCGCAAGGTGTGTTCGGTCGATAAGATGAATGTGCTGGAGACGACGCAGTTGTGGCGGGATGTGATGAACGAACTGGCGCCGGAGTATCCCGACGTCGAACTCTCGCACATGCTGGTTGATAATGCAGCGATGCAGTTGGTGCGGGCGCCGAAGCAGTTTGACGTGATCGTGACCGGCAACATGTTTGGCGACATCCTGTCGGACGAGGCATCGATGCTCACCGGCTCGATCGGCATGCTGCCCTCAGCGTCGCTCAACGAAACGGGGAAGGGCCTCTATGAGCCCTGCCACGGGTCCGCGCCGGATATTGCCGGCAAGGATCTGGCTAATCCCCTGGCGACGATTCTGTCCGTGGCCATGATGCTGCGTTATTCTTTTGCCATGGAAGAAAATGCGCTCCGTATTGAGAATGCTGTGAAAAAAGTCCTTTCACAAGGTTACCGCACGAGCGACATTTATGAATTGGGAACGAAGAAGGTCGGAACCCGCGAAATGGGCGACTTCGTGCTCGCCGCACTTTGAATCGATGGCGGAAAAGCTTTTGTTTTTATAGTTGAGGTAATGCAATGAAAAAGGTTGGTCTCGTTGGTTGGCGCGGTATGGTGGGCTCGGTGCTCATGCAGCGCATGGTCGAGGAAGGCGATTTTGCTTTTATCGAACCGGTGTATTTCTCCACTTCGTCGGTTGGCGGCAAGGCGCCGTCGATTGGTGGCAAGGAAGGGGGCATTCTGCAGGATGCGATGTCCATCGATGCATTGAAAAAAATGGACATCGTCGTTACCTGCCAGGGCGGCGATTACACCAAGGAGATTTTTCCGAAACTGCGTGCGACAGGCTGGAACGGACACTGGATCGATGCGGCGTCCGCCCTACGTATGGACAAGGACGCCGTGATTGTCCTTGACCCGGTCAACCTCAACGTGATCCAGGATGCGCTGGCCAAGGGCGGCACAAACTGGATCGGCGGCAACTGCACGGTTTCGCTGATGCTCATGGGGCTTGGCGGGCTGTTCAAGCATGACCTCGTCGAGTGGGTCTCGGCCATGACTTACCAGGCAGCTTCCGGCGCTGGCGCACAGAATATGCGCGAACTGCTGAGCCAGATGGGGGCGTTGCATGACGCCGTCAAAACCGAGCTGGCCGACCCGGCTTCGGCGATTCTCGACATCGACCGCAAAGTGGCCGAAACGATGCGCTCGGCCGGTTTTCCGACCAAGAATTTCCGCAATACGGCGCTCGCTGGCAGCCTGATTCCATGGATTGACGTACCGGTGGAAGGCGGGCAGTCGAAGGAGGAATGGAAGGGCGGCGCCGAGTGCAACAAGATCCTCGGCCGGCCGGCATTCCGTACGCCGGGCAGCATTCCGATCGACGGCATCTGCGTGCGCATCGGTGCGATGCGTTGTCATTCGCAAGGCCTCACGGTCAAGTTGCGCAAGGATGTGCCGCTTGACGAGGTGGCCGATATCCTCGCCAAGGGTAATTCGTGGGTTAAGGTCGTACCGAACGAGCGCGAAATAAGCGAACGCGAATTGACTCCGGCAGCGGTGACCGGGACGCTGACGGTTCCTGTAGGGCGTTTGCATAAACTGGCCATGGGGCCGGAATATTTGGGCGTTTTCACGGTGGGCGACCAGCTGCTGTGGGGCGCTGCCGAGCCTCTGCGCCGCATGCTGAGAATCCTGTTGGATAAGTGATTTGTGTTGTTTTTGGGGGCCGGGGCTAAGGTTCCGGCTTTTTTTGCCGTTAGTTGATTCGTTATAAGCAAGTTTAGCTTGCATGGCTAACTGCATGATGTTATTTTAATATTTCCGATTTCGGCACTCGGGGTGGCCCGTGGCAAATAATACATATCAATCGCTCAAAAATCACTCGAAGCTGCGTATTTCCGCGGCGGCTTTTGCTCTAGGTCTGGCATTCGCTGGAATGCCATTGACAAGCCTGGCGGCAGGCCTGGGGAAAATAACGGTGCTTTCTGCGCTTGGGCAGCCATTGCGGGCGGAAATCGACGTTTCTGCCACGCGCGAAGAGCTCGCGGACATGAAGGCACGCCTGGCTTCGCCGGAAACATTCAAGCAAGCCGGCCTGGACTACGCGACAACCTTGTTGTCCATCAAATTCAATCTGGAAAAGCGCCCGAATGGCCAACCCTACATCAAATTGACTTCAGATCGGCCGATCAACGATCCGTTCGTTGATATGCTTCTGGAATTGAACTGGTCGTCTGGGCGTTTGGTTCGGGAATATACTTTTCTGCTGGATCCGCCGGAGTTTACCGCAAGGACGGCACCGTCCTCGGAGCCGGCAAAGGTTGTCAGCGCGCCGCTTGACCGATCCGCAGCTGCTGATGGGGCCAGGACGCCGGCGGCTGCAGGCAGCCAACAGCTGTCGTCGCCTTCCGGATCCCGGATTGACAGCGATGTGCGTGACCGGGCTCTCGCCAGGGTCAACGCGTCCGAGTCAGGGCAGCAAAAGCCGGCTGGTTCACAAGTTTCGCAAGCGGCTGGCGGCGAATCGACCCAGACTCATGAGGTAAGGAATGGCGATACATTGCATCGTGTCGCCAACGAGGTGAAACCGGCTGGCGTGTCGCTGGATCAAATGCTGGTGGCGCTGTTCCGCGCCAATCCCGATGCGTTTGAAGGCGGCAACATGAACCGCCTGAAGACAAACAAGATACTTTCCGTACCCGATAAATCCACCGTCGAATCCGTGTCGCAAGGCGAGGCCCGAAGGGTCGTCCTTGCGCAGTCTTCGGATTGGAACGCTTACCGGAACCGGCTGGCTGGAGTTGCAGAGCGGTCACCGGCGAGGGGGGCAGAGGGCAGGCAGTCCGACGCCGGAAAAATCACCGCCAAGGTTGACGATTCGCAAGCGCAGGCGGCGCTTCCCAAGGATCAGCTTAAGGTCGCCAAAACGGATCTGGCGACTCAGAAGGGGCGTCGCGCAGGGGCAGGCAAGGCTTCGGACGAAGACCTGATTGCCAAGGATAAAGCGCTCCAGGAGGCCAATGAGCGGGTGGCGGCACTGAATAAAATCGTTGCCGACATGCAAAAGCTCATCGAGATCAAGGATCGGAATCTGGCTGATCTGCAAAAACAGGCATCGGCTGCGAAGGCCGAGCCGGCGACGAAGCCTGCGGAAGCAGCCGCCAAACCTTCGGAAACCGGTGGTAAGCCCGCTGAGGCGGTGAAACCTGCGGATAGTAAACCAGTCGAACCCGTACCGCCGACAGTATCGACGACGCCCCCTGATGCCAAGGTCGAGCCGTCGACGTCGGGGACGGATAAGCCGGTTGCCGGCACTTCTGCTTCCGACACAAAACCCGAAGGTGCAAAACCTGAAGCGGTTAAGCCGGACGTCAAACCGGAAGATGCCAAACCGGTTGAATCCAAGCCCGATCAACCGAAGCCGGCTGAACCGCCCAAGAAGCCTAGAGTGGTATCGCCGCCGCCACCTCCGCCCCCCGAGCCAAGTTTCTTCGATGAGCTGCTCGATAATTACTATCTCCTCGGTGGACTTGCCAGCCTCTTGGCAGGCATTCTTGCTCTTTTCCTGGTCAGGAAACACAAGGCGAACAAGGAATTCGAGGGGGCGGTTGCGACAAGTACGCTGGCGCCGCAGAGCAAGACGAGCCTGATGGCCAACTCGGTTTTCCGCAGCACGGGAGGCCAAAGCGTCGATACGTCATCGGATGTGCCTGCACCGCAGACGGATTTCAGTCAGGCTGGGCCTGGCAGTATCGATACCGATGAGGTCGATCCGGTTGCCGAAGCCGATGTCTACATGGCGTACGGCCGGGATGTGCAGGCAGAGGAAATCCTTATTGAGGCACGGCAGAAGGATCCGAAGCGGCCTGCCATCATGCTGAAATTGCTGGAAATCTACGCCGGAAGAAATGACACCAAGGCGTTTGAAACGCTGGCGACCGAACTGTATAGCGAGACATCGGGCGCTGGTGCGGATTGGGAAAAAGCGGCGGCCATGGGTGCCAGGCTCGATCCCGATAACATGCTTTTTCAGGTCCAGTCCAATCGCTCGGTGAGTCCGGAACATTCCGACAGTATGTCTCTGGAGTTGCCGTCCGAGCCGATGGATTCCCCGTCGATGAAGCCGTCGGACGATATTTTCCGCGCCATGGAGAAATCCGCGGCCAAGACGGAGAAATCTCCTTCTGCGCCGCCTGTTCCTCCGCCAATGCCGGCATCTCCGCCTGAGGCGAAGCCTGCGGAATTGGCAGGCCTGGATTTTGACCTGGGGTTGAGCGATGCCAAGCCTGCGGCAGCGTCGAAACCGGCAGCGGTTCCACCCGTTCAGCAGGCGGCCGGTGACGAAGCCGAGGGGCTCGACTTTGATCTAGAGATACCCGAAACGAAGGCTCCGGTTGCTCAGCCGCCGCGGGAAATGCCGAAACCGGATGCCGCGCCCAAGGTGAAGGCGCCGGACCTTGAGTTCGAAACGGTACCCAAGAGTGCGCCTGCGCCACAACCGGTGAAGCAGGAAGCCCCGAAACCCAGTTTCAACATGGAGAGTGATAAGGCTGCAGCAAAACCGGCCAGCAAGCCGCAGGATCCCAGGGCGGGAGCTTTTGCGCACTCGCAGTCTCCCGATGTCGAGTTTGATGTGAGCCTGACCGAATCGACGTTCCTCGATCGTTTCGAACCGGAGATGCAATCCTTTGATCTGGCTTCGATCGATCTTGATTTGCAGTCGCCTGAACTGGAGATGCCAATATCGAAAGAGCAGCGGACGCTGATTGCGGATACCGTGCCGGCTCCGGATGAGAAACCGAAGGATCATGCGGCGGAAAAAGCGCAGGCGACAACCGTTGTCAATCCCAATGCCGCGATTCGCCAGATAGAGACCATGCTCGTTCCGGAGCATTCGCAGCAAACTCAACTGGAAACCTTGCTGGTACCTTCCGAGCATTCTCAGACGCAGCTGGAAACAATGCTGGTTCCGGGGGCTCAGCGCGGTCAGTCGGAAACAGTCCTGAATCCCGACTTTACGCGGCAGCAGAAAGAAACCGTGGTCAACACGATGCTTGAGTCGGCTACCGAGTTCGATACCAACATGCTGGAGGAAGCTGTCACGAAGCTTGAGCTGGCAAAAGCCTATGAGGAAATGGGTGATCTGGAAGGCGCTCGTGAGTTGTTGCAAGAAGTCATCAAGGAAGGCAACGCCGAGCAGCGCGACGTTGCCCAGGGCCTGCTAGCCAAGATCGGCAAATAAGCAGCAACAGGAAGTCTGAATATCGGGCCGTAATTCCGCAAGGAGTTACGGCCGTTTTCATGAACATGCCGCATAATTCCATTTCTAGGTCATCAGTGACTTAGTTGCCTTCACCGTGCCGTGTTACAGCACTGTGAAGCGGCTCGGCCTCGTGCCACACACGATTCATAAATGGAATAAACGGGCGCTACGTTGAAATCGCACCTTCACCCAGCCACGCGTGCTGTCATATGGTTTTCGCTGTTGTTGGCGGTCCAGTTCCTTAACGGAACGATGCTGGCGGTTGCTTGCCTGCTGGCCCCGGTGTTTGGCGCAGGTGTGATGCGACGCTTCGGGAATCTGGTCTGGCGAACACGTTGGTTGCTGTTTTCGCTCGTACTCGTTTTCGCGTGGGGAACAGTCGGAGAGCCTCTCTGGAACAGCTCCCTGGCACCCACCTCCGAAGGCGTACGGGAGGCCGTGAAGCATTTCGGACGCATGCTGTTGGTGTTGTTCGTCGTTACCCTGTTTCTTGAAAACATGCCCATGGCCGATTTGCTTTCGGCCAGCCGGATCATGTTTTCCCCCCTGCACCACTTGGGAATAAATCCGGACCGCGGTGTGATACGCCTCATGCTTGTTCTGCGCTACGTCGAAACCTTGCCGCGCCCGCGCGACTGGCGGCTTTTGCTCGATGAGCCGGAGTCATCCGTGAATGAAACCGTCGAAGTGGAATACCGGCCGTTGGCGAAGTCCGATATTTTTGTCATGTCCGGACTGGCGCTGGGACTCATCGCGCTGGTGTTTTATGCCACTCTCTACCCATGAGATGCGTGGAACGAGGCCAAGGTGGTTCGCGGATGCTGCGGCAGGGTGATTCCAGCAACGTATAATTCCCGGAAATGGATATGGGTTCAGGCACGATGAGAATCGCTCTTGGCGTGGAATATGATGGCGGCGCTTTTTACGGCTGGCAGACGCAACCGGGTGGGAAAACCGTTCAGGATGCGCTGGAGGGTGCGTTGGCGCAGATCGCCGGACAGCCTGTGGCGACAGTCTGCGCCGGCCGTACCGATGCTGGCGTGCACGCCAGCGGACAGGTCGTCCACATGGATGTGCCGGTTTCGAGGCCGATGACTGCATGGGTGCGCGGCGTCAATACTTTTTTGCCGCCAGCCGTGGCCGTGCGCTGGGCACAGCCTGTGGAAGACGGCTTCCATGCCCGTTTTTCCGCGTATGGGCGATGCTATCGCTACCTGCTGCTCAATCGTCCGCAACGGCCCGGCGTCTGGCACGGGCGCATGGGATGGGATCACCATCCGCTTGATGAGTCCATCATGCAGCAGGCTGCCGACAGGCTGCTCGGAGAGCACGACTTCTCCGCCTTTCGCGCGGCGGATTGCCAGGCGAAGTCGCCGGTCAAACTCATCAGGCATGCTGCTGTCAGACGGCATGGCGACCTGCTGGTCTTCGATTTCGAAGCCGGAGCCTTTTTGCACCACATGGTGCGCAACATGGTTGGGAGCCTCGTCTACATCGGCCAGGGCAAGCACCCGCCGGAATGGATTTCGCAACTGCTGGAGTCCGGCGACCGCCGGCTGGCTGCGCCGACGTTTTCCGCCGCCGGATTGTATCTGCTGGGTGTACGCTATGAGAAACGCTGGAAACTGCCGATCGCCGAGGATCCCTTTTTTGCCGAAGGGGCGATAGTCTGAGGAAAAATGGATAAGATTTTCCCACGTATCAAAATTTGCGGCCTGACCCGCGCCGAAGATGTACTCGCCGCTTCGGAAGCGGGCGCCGACGCATTGGGCTTCGTATTCTACCGACCGAGCCCGCGCTTCGTCGACCCGGAAAAGGCGGCTGATTTGGCCCGCCGGGTGCCGCCGTTCGTCTCGATTGTCGGCCTGTTCGTCAATGCCGCTCCGGAAACGGTGCGCGAGACCCTGGCGGCCGTGCCGCTTCATCTGCTGCAATTTCACGGGGAAGAGGACGAGGCCTACTGCCGGCAGTTCGGGCGACCCTATATCAAAGCCATTCGGATGAAACCCGGGGCCGATTTGTTACAATGCGCGATGGCTTACCCTTCGGCGCAGGCGCTTCTTTTCGATGCGTTCGTCGAAGAGTACGGCGGAGTCGGCAAAGCTTTCGATTGGAACCTGATTCCGCCGGAACTGCCCAAGCCCTTGATTCTGTCCGGTGGCTTGCATGCCGGCAACGTGCGGGAAGCTATTTCCCGAACCAGACCCGCTGCCGTCGATGTCTCATCCGGAGTCGAGACGGCAAAGGGCATCAAGGATGCGGGCAAGATACGCGCTTTTGTTTCCGCTGTGTGTTCGGCAGGCGGAAATTGACAAAAGCATGGTAAAAGCGGGAATTTGAGACAGGATGACTGATGCGTAAAACCTGCGGCGGACGCACCCGGAACTACTGGAGACGTTTTCTTGCCGACCATACCTGAGGGCGGGCGATTCAATGAATCGTCCGAGTATCCGATTTATTCCCTCAAGGAGAACATATGCAATCCCAGGTTTATGATTTGCCCGATGCGCGCGGTCACTTCGGGCCATACGGCGGAGTCTTCGTCGCCGAAACGCTGATCCCGGCGCTCGCCGAGTTGAATGAAGCCTATGCCGCTGCACAGCGCGACCCTCAGTTCATTGCCGAGTTCGAATATGAACTCAAGCATTACGTCGGCCGGCCCAGCCCCATCTATCATGCCAGGCGCTTGTCCGACGAACTCGGCGGCGCGCAAATCTATCTGAAACGCGAGGATCTGAACCATACCGGCGCGCATAAGGTAAACAACTGCATCGGCCAGGCCATGCTGGCGCGGCGCATGGGCAAGAAACGCGTGATCGCCGAAACGGGAGCAGGGCAGCACGGCGTTGCTTCGGCGACGGTGGCTGCGCGCTACGGCATGCAGTGCGTGGTTTACATGGGTTCCGAGGACATCAGGCGGCAAGCGGCCAACGTTTATCGCATGAAACTGCTGGGCTCCGAAGTTGTGCCCGTCGAGAGCGGATCGAAAACGCTCAAGGATGCCTTGAACGAAGCCATGCGCGACTGGGTCACCAACGTCGCCGATACTTTTTACATTATCGGCACCGTTGCCGGGCCGCACCCGTATCCGATGATGGTGCGCGATTTCCAATCTGTGGTCGGCAAGGAAAGTCTGGTTCAGATGCCCGAATTATGCGGCCGGCAGCCGGACGCCGTGCTCGCCTGCGTGGGCGGCGGGTCCAATGCCATCGGTATCTTCCATCCCTACATCCCCTATGCAGGCGTTCGGCTCATCGGCGTGGAAGCCGCCGGAGAAGGCATCGAAACCGGGCGTCACGCGGCATCGCTGACGGCAGGCCGTCGCGGTGTGCTGCACGGCAACCGGACCTATCTCCTGCAGGACGAGAACGGGCAGATCATCGAGACGCATTCGATCTCGGCCGGATTGGACTATCCGGGTGTCGGCCCAGAACACGCCTGGCTCAAGGATTCCGGCCGCGCCGAATACGTTACCGTGACCGACGCCGAGGCATTGCAGGCGTTTCACCGGCTGTGTCATCTGGAAGGGATCATTCCCGCGCTCGAATCGAGCCATGCCGTCGCCCATGCGATCCGGATGGCGCCGAGCCTCGGCCGGGACAAGATCCTGTTGGTCAACCTCTCGGGTCGCGGCGACAAGGACATGCATACGGTCGCCGAAAAATCCGGCATCGTTTTCTAAGGGAGGGAGCCATGTCAAAAATCCAGGCAACATTCGAGCGCCTGCAAGAGCAGGGACGCAAGGCGCTGATCCCGTTCATCACGGCGGGCGATCCCGACCCTCAACTGACCGTGCAGTTGATGCACGCGCTTGTCGAAGCCGGGGCGGACGTCGTCGAACTGGGCGTGCCCTTTTCCGACCCGATGGCCGATGGCCCGACCATCCAGCGTGCTTCCGAACGCGCCTTGCGCAAGGGCGTCAGCCTGAAACAAGTGCTCGGCATGGTGGCGGACTTTCGCGCCGACGATAAAGAGACCCCGGTCGTGCTGATGGGCTATGCCAACCCCATTGAAGCCATGGGACTCGACATCTTCTCGGCAGCGGCTTTCGAGGCTGGCGTCGACGGCGTTCTGGTCGTCGATTATCCGCCGGAGGAAAGCGCGGATTTTGCCAACGCCATGCGCAGGAACGCACTCGATCCGATCTTTCTGCTGGCACCGACCTCGACGGCGGAGCGGATTGCGATGGTGGCCGAACTGGCCAGCGGCTACGTGTATTACGTTTCGCTCAAGGGCGTGACCGGCTCGGCGCGACTCGATGTGGACGCCGTGGCCAGGCATATTCCCGAAATCAGGGCGGCGGTCGGTGTGCCGGTCGGCGTCGGCTTCGGCATCCGCGACGCGGCGACGGCCGAGGCGATTGCCCGGGTTGCCGATGCGGTGGTCGTCGGCAGCCGGATCATCGAGGAAATCGAAAAATCGCCGGCTGGCGAAATCCGTGACCGGGTGAAATCGCTGGCGGCCGATTTGCGCCGGGGAGTCGATGAGGCCGCAAGGCCGCGATAGAGGAAACGAAGGAACGATAACGGAGCACTCTCATGAGCTGGTTACAAAAGATATTGCCGCCCAAGATCAAGCGCGGCGAGCCGGAAAGCGGACGTAAAACGAATCTGCCGGAAGGTCTGTGGAGCAAATGCCCGGCCTGCGAGGCGGTGCTTTATGCAACCGATCTGCAGAAGAATGCGCAGGTATGCCCAAAATGCAGTCATCATAACCGGCTCGATGCGCGCGCGCGCATCGACCTGCTTCTCGATGCCGGTGATCGTTCCGAGATCGGTTCCGGGGTCACGCCCGCCGATCCGCTTCGCTTCAAGGACAGCCGGAAATACGCCGAGCGTCTGACCGAGGCGGCGAAGGAGACGGGCGAGACGGACGCGCTGGTCGTCATGCAGGGGATGATCAAGTCCCAGCCGGTCGTCATGGCGGTTTTCGAGTTCGATTTCATGGGCGGATCGATGGGCTCCGTGCTGGGCGAGCGCTTCGTTCGGGGCGTGCAAGCGGCGATTGCGCAGAAGGCGCCATTCGTCTGCGTTTGCGCCTCGGGCGGTGCACGCATGCAGGAGGGGCTGTTTTCGTTGATGCAGATGGCCAAGACAAGCGCGGCGCTGGCGCGGCTGTCGGATGGCGGTCTGCCGTTCGTCTCGATCCTGACCGATCCGACGATGGGTGGTGTTTCCGCTTCATTCGCCTTCATCGGCGACGTCGTGATGGCCGAACCCGGAGCGCTGGTCGGCTTTGCCGGCCCGCGCGTCATCGAGCAGACGGTGCGGCAGAAGCTGCCGGAAGGTTTCCAGCGGGCCGAGTTCCTGCTCGAAAAGGGTGCAATCGACATGATTGTCGACCGGCGCGAAATGAAGGACAGGCTCGCGTCGGTTCTGGCCATGTTGCAGAAGCTTCCGGCGGCGGCGTAGCCGTATCCGGCGGTATCCTGTAAGCGGATGCCTTGTAGTTTCAGCAACGCAACGTAGGTCACGGGTGACTTGCGTTGCGTGGCTTTCCGCACCGATGAAAGTATTTTCGTGAAAACACTGGCCGACTGGCTGATCCATCTTGAAAGCCTGCACCCTAAAGGGCAGCATGGAATCGAACTCGGGCTGGCGCGCGTTGCACGCGTCAAGACAGCCTTGCGGCAGGAGCAGACCTGTCCCCTGATCGTCGTCGGCGGCACCAATGGCAAAGGTTCGACGTGCGCCTACCTGGAATCGGTCTATCGTTCCGCGGGCTATGGCGTCGGCTGCTATACCTCGCCGCATCTGCTGGCATACAACGAGCGCGTGAAATTCGACGGCGCCCCTGCAACGGATGCCGTGTTGTGCGCCGCGTTCGAAAGGGTTGAGGCCGCCCGGCGGGCTGCCGGCGATGTGCCGCTGACTTACTTCGAGTTCGGTACGCTGGCAGCCTGGGAGGTGTTTGCCGAGCGCGGCGTGCAGGTTGTTATCCTGGAGGTCGGCCTCGGCGGGCGTCTGGACGCGGTCAACATCTACGATGCCGACGTGGCCGTCGTGACCGGCATCGCGTTGGACCATACCGATTGGCTGGGAGGTACGCGCGAAGCCATCGGCTTTGAAAAGGCAGGGATTTTCCGGGCCGGACGCCCGGCGGTTTGTGCTGATCCGCAGCCCCCGCAATCGTTGCTGGAACATGCGGCGGCCATCGGCGCCGATCTGCGCCTGATTGGCCGCGATTTCGGTTATGAGCGCCTTGGCGATGGCTGGTCGTTCAGCAGCCGCTTGGGAGAGAGCAGGGAGGCTCTGCCCATGCCCGCGCTACGCGGGAATTATCAGTTGAACAATGCCTCTGCCGCGCTGGTTGCCGTTGACGCTCTGCAGGAACGCCTGCCCGTGGCGTCACCAGCGCTATTGAAAGGGGTGCGGGAAGCCAGGGTGACAGGGCGTTTCCAGCAAGTGCACGAAAAACCGGCGATCGTTCTCGACGTGGCGCACAATCCTCAGGCAGCCTCAGCCTTGGCGGAAAATCTTGCGACGGGGAATTTCCGGCGAACCATCGCGGTCGTTGGGATGCTGACCGACAAGGACATCAAGGGAACCCTGGCCGTGCTGGCAGGAAAAATCGATCTTTGGCTGCTGGCCAGCCTTGACGGTCCGCGCGGTGCGCCGGCAAAGATCCTGGCCGAGGCGATCGAGGGATGCGGCGATCCGGCTGCATCGAACGGGCAGCTGGAATGCTTTGATGCGCCCGAGGCGGCTTTCCGGCACGCCGCCAGACTGGCCGGAGAAAATGATAGAATAATTGTTTTCGGGTCGTTCCACACCGTTGCCGCAGTTTTGCGCGTTTGCGGGCCGATGTTCGGAGCAACGGAATGACCAACGTATTGCAGGACAGCTTATCAGTGTTTTTTCATCATGTCCGATTCTCCTGACGCTCAATTATTGCTGAAAAAACGGGCGCGCCGCCGTCTGGTTGGCGCCGTGGCTTTTGCCGGACTGGCGGCGGTGGTTCTGCCGATGGTCATGGACGAGGAGCCGAAGCCGCAGATGCAGGACATCCAGATCCGCATCCCCGGACAGGATGCGGCGCCTTTCAATCCCTCGCTCAGGCCGTCAGCAGTGCCGCCGGCCACTGATGAGCCGCCCGCAGGGAAAAGCGAGACGGCTTCCCAGCCGGTTGGTCAAACGCCCGTGAAAGTCGCGGAGCCATCCCCCAAGCCGGAAGAAAAACCAGCGGCGAAACCCGCAGACAAGCCTGCTGAGAAGCACCCGCCCGAGAAACCTACGGCAAAGCCCGCGGAGAAACCGCCCGAAAAACCCGTTGCCACGCCCTCCGACAGCGATACCCGGCGCGCCGCGGCGATTCTCGGGGTCAAACCGACGGGGGAGCCGCTTCCCGCCGCTAGCGGCAACGGACAATTCGAGGTCAGGATCGGCGCGTTTTCCAATCCGGCCAACGTCAAGCAATTGCAGACCAAGCTCGGCGAACTTGGCATCAAGGTCTATACCGAGCCTGCCGGTGATAAGACGCGTGTGCGCGCCGGGCCGTTCGCCAGCCGCGAAGCAGCCGAAAAGGCGTTGGAGAAAATGAAGCGCATTGGTGTCAACGGAGTTGTGGCAGCGAAATAATGACGGTCTTCGACTATACCGTCCTGATCATCCTTTTCGTATCCATGGTGCTTGGCGCATGGCGGGGTGTGGTGAGCGAAATCATTGCCCTGGTGGCGTGGGTGCTGGCTTTCTTTGCCGCGCGCTGGATTGGGAGCGATTTTGCCAGGCTGTTGCCGGCGGACATAACCGATCCCGCCATACGGCTGGTCATTGCCTGGGTACTCATCTTCGTCGCCGTCCTGTTGCTGATGGCATTTGTTCGCGTGGTGATCCGCGGGCTGCTCAAGAAGCTTGGGTTGAGCATGAGCGATCGGATGCTGGGCGTATTTTTCGGCACGGCGCGCGGCGTGGCCATCGTGCTGGTGATGGTGGCGCTGGGCGGAGCGATGTCGATGGCAAGGGAGCGCTGGTGGAGCGAAGCGTATTTTTCGGCGCCACTCGAAACGGCGGTACTGGCCTGCAAGCCCTGGCTGCCGCCCGATGTGGCTAAACAGATTCGGTTCAGGTAGGAAAGAATATCATGTGTGGAATTCTCGGAGTCATGGCGAATTCGCCGGTCAATCAGTTGCTTTACGACGGATTGATGGTGCTTCAGCATCGCGGACAGGATGCCGCCGGCATTGCCACGGGGAAGGGCAATGCCTTCTTCATGCACAAGGCGCCGGGCATGGTGCGCGACGTCTTCCGCACGCGCAACATGCGCGCCCTGCCGGGCAACATGGGGATCGCCCACTGCCGCTATCCGACGGCGGGTTCTTCCATCGACTCCTCCGAGTCACAGCCCTTTTACGTCAACTCGCCATTCGGTCTGGTGCTGGCGCATAACGGCAATTTGACCAATACCCTGCAGTTGCAGGAAGAAATGTTCCGCCAGGATCTGCGGCATATCAACACGCAGTCCGATTCCGAAGTGCTGCTCAACGTGCTGGCGCACGAACTGCAGGAGGCTGCCACGGGATTCAGGCTGGACCACGAGACGATCTTCACGGCGGTGGCCGGTGTGCATCGCCGCTGCAAGGGCGCTTATTCCGCCGTAGCCATGATCGCCGGATACGGTCTGCTGGCCTTCCGCGACCCGTTCGGCATCCGCCCCCTCGTCGTCGGCGTGAACGAAACGCCGGAAGGGCCGGAATACCTGGTGGCTTCCGAGTCGGTGGCGCTCGATACCTTGGGTTTCAAGGTGTTGCGTGACGTTCAGCCGGGCGAAGCGCTGTTCGTGGATATGTCGCATCAGCTGCATTTCCGCCAATGCTCGGAGGCTCCCACGCTCTCGCCGTGCATTTTTGAGTATGTTTATCTGGCGCGCCCGGATTCGGTGATCGACGGCGTATCGGTTTATGAAACACGTTTGCGCATGGGCGAGCGTCTGGCGGCCAAGGTGCTGGAAAGCCTGTCGGTCGAAGACATCGACGTCGTCATCCCGATTCCCGATTCCAGCCGTCCGGCAGCCATGCAGCTGGCGCAACGCTTGGGCGTGCCTTACCGCGAGGGTTTCGTGAAGAACCGCTACATCGGACGAACCTTCATCATGCCGGGACAGTCGATCCGCAAGAAGTCCGTGCGCCAGAAACTCAATACCGTCGGCCAGGAATTTGCCGGCAAGCGCGTCCTTCTGGTTGACGACTCGATCGTGCGCGGCACGACCAGCCAGGAGATCGTCGATATGGCGCGTGCGGCCGGCGCGCTCAAGGTCTATTTCGCCTCGGCGGCGCCCCCCGTGCGCTACCCCAATGTTTATGGCATAGACATGCCGACGCGCAGCGAGCTGATCGCCACGGGCCGATCCGAGGCCGAAATCTCGCGCGAAATCGGCGCCGACGCACTGGTTTACCAGGATCTCGATGCGCTCAAGGCCTCGATACGCGACCTGCGGCCGTCGTTGTCCGATTTCGACTGTTCGTGCTTCGACGGCTGCTATGTGACGGGCGATGTGACGGCGGAGTATCTCGACGCCATCGAACGTGCGCGCGAGGGAGCGTCGGCATCGACGATAATCGATGGCGGAGATTCCCGGCAGCTTGATCTCAACCTCAATCTCAAAGTAACAGCCTGATTATGACCAAAAAATACCAACCGGAAACCATTGCCGTTCGCGAAAGCCTGCAACGCAGTCAGTACAACGAACACTCGGAAGCGCTTTTCCTTACCTCCAGCTACGTATTCGACAGTGCAGGGAAGGCCAATGCCCTTTTCTCCGGCGAGGAGGAGGGGCACGTGTATTCGCGCTTTTCCAACCCGACCGTTTCCAGCTTTCAGACCCGCCTGGCGGCGCTCGAAGGCGGCGAGGACTGCCTGGCAACGGCTACCGGCATGTCGGCGATCATGGCGCTGGTGATGTCGCTGTGCAGCGCCGGCGACCATATCGTGGCCTCGATGGGACTCTTTGGTGCGACCCAGCAGTTGCTCGGTGGCATCCTGACGCGTTTCGGTCTTCAGGTCAGCTTCGTGCCACAGACTGACATCGCCGCCTGGGAAAAGGCCGTCCGCCCGGAAACGAAGATGTTCTTCCTCGAAACACCGTCAAATCCGCTGACGGAAATCTCCGACATCCCCGCGTTGGCCGCGCTGGCACATGCCAAAGGGATTCTACTGGCCGTCGATAACACCTTCTGTACGCCGGTGCTGCAGCAGCCTTTGAGCCTCGGCGCCGATCTGGTCATGCACTCGGCGACCAAATCCATCGACGGGCAGGGCCGGGTGATGGGCGGCGCCCTGGTGGGGTCGAAGGTGCACATGGATGAGATTTTCAAGTTCCTGCGTTCGGCCGGTCCGTCGCTCTCTCCCTTCAACGCCTGGGTACTGCTGAAAGGGCTGGAAACCCTGAAACTGCGCATCGAAGCGCAGTCGGCCAATGCGCTTATACTGGCGCGCTGGCTGGAAGCGCACCCAAAGGTGGCGCGAGTGTATTACCCAGGGCTCGAATCGCATCCGCAACATGCGCTGGCCAAGCAGCAGCAAAAATCCGGCGGGAACATCGTATCGTTCGAAGTGAAAGGCGCGCGGGAAGAAGCCTGGAAAGTCGTCGATCACTGCGAATTGTTGTCGATTACGTCCAACCTAGGCGACACCAAGACGACGATTACGCATCCCGCAACAACTACGCACGGCCGCCTTTCGCCGGAGCAGCGCGCCGCCAGCGGCATTACCGAGGGGCTGCTGCGCATCTCGGTCGGACTGGAAGCGATGGTCGACCTGCAGGCGGATCTCGACGTCGGTTTGTCTCAGCTCTGAAAACCCAGCCTGATCCCTCGTCTTTAGGGATCAGGCTGGCTACATCACGGGAAAACCTGTTTTTCCGGTCGGTATCAGATCCGAAAACGTTGAATGAGCGCGTGCAGGTTGTTCGAGTGGGTTTTCAGATCGACGACTGTCTGCGAAGCGGTTTGAACGGCTTGGTCGGTTTGCATCGTCATGCGGTTGATTTCCTCGGCCGAGCGGGCCATGTCGTTGGTGGCGCCGGATTGCTCGCGTGTCGCATCGGCGATATCCCTGATTGATTGGACCACCTCGGTAATTTCGCTCTGAATTCCGGAGATTTCCCTGGCAACGGCTTGAGAATCGGAGAGACCGATGGCGACCGAATGCTGAGTTTCATTCATGTTGGAAAGCGCGGCCTGAATGTCGGTATGCGTCGAGTCGATCAGATTGCCGATTTCGACGGTGGCTTTGGCCGTCCGTTCTGCCAGCTTTCTCACTTCATCCGCGACGACGGCGAAGCCGCGCCCCGACTCACCGGCTCGGGCAGCTTCGATGGCCGCATTCAAGGCCAGAAGATTGGTCTGGTCTGCGATTTCCCGAATCGCACCGATGATGGCATTCATTTCTTTGGAACGCTCGCCAAGCGATCCCAATGTTTCGGCCAGTTGGCCAACCTCTCCGGAAATTTTTTCGATCCCCTTGGCTAGGTTTTTGACGGCGTCGACGGAATGCATCGATACATCGCCGGTTCGCGTGGCTGCTTGCTCAGCCTGCTTGGCGTTGCTGGCGATATGATTGATGCTGACCGTGATTTGTTCGATCGTTGCTGCGGTGGCGCTCAGGGTTTCCGACTGCTGTTTGGATTCGATGGCCATCGCGTGTGTGACGTTGCTCAACGAATCGATCCCGGTATTGAGTGTTTCGACATTGTCGCGAACATCGCGGAACATCCCGCGCAGACTTTCGATGAAGCGATTGAAAGCCGTGGCGGTATGGCCTATTTCGTCCCTGGATGCGATGGCGAGCGTACGGGTCAGATCTCCCTGGCCGGTCGAAATGTCCGTCAACGCATCACGCAGGCCGAACAGTTCCTTGAGGAGCCGCGATAGCGTCAGACTGGCTATTAAAATGCCCAATATGGCAATCGCGATGCCGGCTACGAGCAGTTCGAAAAGCAGTTTGTTGAGAGGGGCAAGGACCGTGGCCTTGTCTACGACGAAACAAAGCACCCAATCGACACCGGCGACGGAGGAGACAGCGACATATCGGCTTGAATTGTCGAATGTTTGCTCGCTAAAGAGCACGTTGTTGCCAGACAATTGCGAAAACAGCGATGCATCGAACCCTGGAATGATTTCCGCTACGGGTTTTAATGCCGATTCGGGGGTCGGGTGAGCCAGGATCTTGCCGTCCTTGGTGGCCAGGAAAGCGTAACCATCGCCACGCAATTCAATCGAATGAACGAGCGAGACGATTTCTTCCAATGTAATGTCGCCTCCGACAACGCCAGTCTGGTCGCTACCGGCAAACGACTTGGCTACGGTGACACCAAGTTTCTCTGTGGTGGCGAGAATATATGGGGCTGTTACCACGGTTTTCTTGAGTACGTCAGAGAATTGGTACCATGACTGGATTGTCGGATCGTAACCCTCGGGCGGCTTTTTGTCGGCTTGGTGATAGACCATTCGTTTGTCGGCGTAGCCGACGAAAGTCTGATCGAAACCGGCGGCATCCTTTCCTGTGAGCAGGAACGGGACGGGATCGCCAGGAAAGGCTGCGATGCTGTTTGCCGTTGCTTCAATGGCGGCTCGCCGCTGCGTCATCCAGCGGGCCAATGCTTCGCGGTTGCCTTTTATCGAGGCTTCGAGTTCTTCGTGAATCTCGTTCACTATTTCCACATGCATCTGCCAGTAGGTGATGGCAGACAACGTTGCGATAACGATTGCCAATATCAGAGCAATGAAAAACAGCAGACGTTGTTTCAATGACATGGAACTCTCCGTGGCAAATGAATGGGTTGTAGTAGGAATGACCATTCTTTATACGAAAGATACCCGAGTCATCGGATGGTTGGAATACCGAACTAATGATGCAGGCAAGCAGCCGGCATTTCTGTGTTTTTATGACACAAAAAGGGTTCTTCCCAACCAGTTGATTTCTTACAGAATTGCTATCACTTCGGGCACTATGCGGACTCGATTCCGTCGACTACATAATCGAGCAGTACGAAGTCGGCTATCAGCAATGATACGCTTCTCCTGAAATGTCATGAGAAAAACCGCATGAAATAGTCATCTCATACGGCATTCTGTGGTTGCCTGGGAACCGTCTCGTCTTCGTTTTCCTTACGAATGGCATTTTTCCCCTTCAGTCTAGGGTAGAAGCTCTGAGCTATCCTTGCCAGCTACCCACTGATTGAAGCAGGCACGCGCACTGTCGATCAACTCTCCGGCCGTCAGGCCGATTGGGCCGATCTGCTGTGCGGCGAGACGGTCGGCGGCACAGCCGTGGAGGTGTACGGCGGCCTGCAATGCCGGCAGAGGAAGCCAGCCTTGCGCAAACAGCGCGACAATAACGCCAGCCAGGACATCGCCGCTTCCGGCCGTGGCCAGTCCCGGGTTGCCGGAGGTGTTGATGAACCATTGCCCTTCGGGTGATGCGATGATGGTGCCGCAGCCTTTCAAGGCGACGTATACATTGAATTCGGAGGCGAGTGCGAGCGCAGCCGCGAGCCGATCACCCTGCACGCGACTTGTGTCGCAATCTAGCAACCGTGCGGCTTCTGCCGGATGGGGGGTGATCAGTGTCGGCGCCGAGCGCGTGGTGACGGCAACGCGCACTTCGCCGTGTTGCGCCATGCCGTTCAGTGCATCGGCATCAAGGACGAGTGGAATGTCCAGTTCGCAGGCTTTCTCCAGCCAGGCAATCGCATCGGCGCTGCCGCCCAAGCCAGGGCCGCAGACGAGTGCAGTGAGATCGGCCGCCAGCAGTTCCTTGGCAGAACGGAGCATCAGTTCAGGCTGCAACGGATCGAATGACGGCGCTCTGGGGTCAAGCAGCCCGAGGTAAACACGGCCGCTCCCCAGTCGCAGGGCAGCGCGTGCAGAAAGCAAGGCGGCGCCGGTCATGCTGGCCGCTCCGCCAAGAATCCCCGCGTTGCCAAAGCTCCCCTTGTGCGAATTGAGCAGGCGTGGTTTCAATTGCTCGGCGAAATGCGCAAGTCGGATGATTTGACCAGCCGTTTCGTCGAAAAGCAGTGAATCGAGATCGAGCGCGGCAACCGAAACCCGGCCGGCATGATCCGGCCCATCGGCGGTATATAGTCCTGGTTTGCCAGCGATGAAGGTGATGGTGTGGCTTGCCCGAATACAGGGGCCATGCCGCGTCCCGCAATCGGCATCGAGGCCGCTTGGGCAGTCGAGGGCCAGCAACGGGCAGATGTCGCGCTGAGCCAGTGTATTGGCCTGCTCGATCATGTCCGCATAAATGCCGCGGATCTCGCGCGTGAGGCCGATGCCGAATAGTCCATCGATAATCAGCGACCAACGCTGGTTGTCCGGGATGCCCGAAGTCGTGGTTCCACCGCCTTCAGTAAATCGCCGGAAGGCTTCTGCGGCATCGGCTGGCAGTCGGTCAGCTTCGCCGGCAAAGACGACACGGACTTTGAAAAAGCGTTCGCGCAGCAGGCGAGCCGTTTCAAAAGCATCGCCACCATTATTGCCGGGGCCGGCAAGAACAAGAATTGGGCCGTCGCGATCCAGTACGATTTCAATGGCATACTGAGCCGCCGCTTTGCCCGCCCGCTGCATCAACGGCAATTGAGATGCTTCAGCTTCGATGCGCCGGATATCTGCAGCTCGATAAAGAGGAATGGATGGCATGGTGTTTTGCGCAAACCGGGAAACGGAACTCCATTCTATCCTGATGCGATAGCCTGCACCGAATACCGTATGAGGCTGCGCAGAAATCTTACATATCTGGAACTGCCTGCTGTTTGGATCAAAAGGTAGAATGTCAGAACGAATGTTATGGGGCAGATGTGTCAACGCAATTCAATTGGAGGCTGGAGTATGTGGAATCCCGAACAATATCTGAAATTTGCACAACCGAGGTTTCGTCCTGCGCAGGACCTATTGGCGCGCATCATGGTTGATTCGCCCAAAGTCGTTTATGACCTTGGGTGCGGAACGGGTAACGTTACCCGCATGCTGGCGGAGCGTTGGTCGAAGGCAAAAGTGATCGGAGTCGACGACTCGGCGGAAATGCTTGCCCAAGCGGGGAAAACCTCTTCCCGCATCGAATGGCGGCAGCAAAGTATTGCCGACTGGCACCCGAAGGAATTGGCCGACGTGATTTTTTCGAACGCTGCGCTGCAGTGGCTTCCAAACCACGAAACCCTGTTTCCGAACCTGATGAAGGAACTGGCTCCGGGCGGAATCCTGGCCGTGCAAATACCGAGAAATTTTGGCGAACCATCGCATATGCTGATTTGGGAAACCCTTCAGGCAGGGCCGTGGGCGGCACGGCTTCAGCATATGATCCGCCCGGCGCCCGTGGAACTGCCGGAGTTCTACTACCGTCTCCTTGCGCCGGTTGCCGCAGAGGTCGATATCTGGGAGACAAAGTATCAGCACGTGCTGCAAGGAAAAGACCCGGTCAAAGAGTGGACCAAGGGAACATGGTTGAGGCGCTTCCTGGACGAGTTGGACGAAAGCGAACGTCCGGCATTCGAGGAAGATTATGCCAAACGTCTTCGCGAAGCGTATAAACCGCAAAGCGACGGCAATACGCTATTCCCATTCCGCCGGCTGTTCATGGTCGTAAAAGGGAAGTAGGAACGGCAGTCTTGTCGAGAATGCCAGACTGATCCGCGTGTCGTTGGTTAGTCTGGCATTGATTGAGATGCTGCCCCGTAAGGGGCTGCATGGAAAAGCGTTCGATCGAAGAGCAAATCGTCGGGGCCCACAAACCAAGTGCGAGGCGGCTAAGCAACTGGCGGCAATTAGTCGCCTGACTGTCCGTGCTCTTGCGGTCCGGCATTCACGCAACCCGAATGCAGTATTTACTGGAATGGACTTCAACATTCCGCGACAAAACACCGCTCATAATGTCAAAGACATAAGCGTTTCCTGCGATGGACAAACCGGAAGCATCGATCCGCTGCAACATCTCGGTGAATGATTGCAGATGCGTTTGCACAGTACCCTGGTGGGCGAGAACTGCATAATCTCCCTTGGGCTTTATATGAAGTTGGGATGCCGGCGTAAACGGGGTGGCGCTGCAGAAAATAAAGCTTTCCAGATAGCGGCCGTCGATCACGTCTGACTGCGCAAGGATGACGCCGAATGGGTAGCCCGGCAGTCTGTCTTGTTTTTCGTAGAAATCGAGGTATTCGGCAAAACGTTCCGCAAATTCGGCTGCGGGTTCCAATGGAGAAGCGGCGGTAGGCAATACCTCCAGACGTTCCTCTTCGTGACGCTGCACCGTGAAGGTGTCGTAATCGAGGTTCAAGGATTCACGGGTACAGCGGATCATGTCATGGAGCATTGTTTCGCGCTGCGCCAACCGGTATTTTTCTCTTTTGAAGAAGTGGTTTTTTTCCTCAAGAAAAGAAACAAGACGTTCGCCATCCATGTCGCGAAGGAATGTTCTGATCTCTTTCAGCGAGCTGCCCGTGTCCTTGAATACCGAAATCATGTCGAATTGGAAAAATTGTTCCGCGCTATAGCACCGGTAGCCGTTTTCCGAAACATATTTCGGCTTGAGCAGGTCTTCCCTGTCGTAGTGAAAAAGTGTTTCCTTTGTGGTCTTGCACAATTTGGCAAATTCGCCAGTCGTCAATACGGACTTTTTTTTCATTTTGACTCTTGACTATAGGGTTACCCAATACCTCATCCTTACAAAAACCGCATGCATTGGCAAGCGGTAAAACCATAATTGGAGAATGGGTATGAATGCTTGGGTTTTACTTGTCCTGGCAGGAATTGGCGAGATCGGATGGCCCTTGGGGTTCAAATTGGCAGAGACGACCGGGCACCGGTTTCCATGGATCGTTTTCTCGGTGCTTTCCATGAGCGTGAGCGGCGGGCTTCTTTTTCTGGCGCAAAAGAGCATCCCGATGGGAACGGCTTACGCGGTCTGGACAGGCATCGGAGCCGCCGGAGCCTTCATGGTGGGCGTGATGCTGTTCGGCGATCTGCTTAACCTTGGGCGCTTGCTGGGGCTTGGCATGATCGTTGGCGGGGTGGTTGTACTGAAGACGCTGGGCGCCTCATAGCCACTATCGGTACGCGTGCCAGTTTGCTCGGAGCCCATTACCGGGAGTTCGATGTCCGGTGGGCCATGCTTATGGAGGCACCATTGCAGGCCGTGAACCAACGGGCGGGCAAAGCCGGAGCTTACGTCAACTGCTGTGCGTTGTCGCTGGGGAGCGGTATCCCCGGCACAATAGCCGTTGCCAGCTTCTGGGCCATGTTGGGGGGAGGCAGAAACCCTTTCTCATGCCGCTGCAGACAAGCGCTCGCTGCCGCCGTAGCGCAAGCTGTCGCTTGGCGAGCGGCTGGCGCGTACGCATGTGCTGGGGCTGCGAGGCCGGATACCGTCAACGAAATCGATGTAGCTCTCGCATCCATGGCATACACGGCGGGATGCCGATCCGGCGCATTGCTGGTTCAGAGGCGTTGTGATGGATTGCAGCCGGTTTTGACGGTGAACAGCGAATGAAGCGAATACGTTGCCAACTGTTAGGTTGAAAGTGGGCGAGCCTTTCCCGATTTTCTGCAAGGCGCAGTAGTGGAAAAGGAGAGGAGTGTGTTTGTATGTCATATGGGAGAATTCGATATGCTTATTTGTCGTCATTTGTATGATAAATGGTTTTATTCCCTGGTCAAATTTAAACGCGCACGGACATTCTGGAAATTTCTGGCAGTACAATCCGGATGTTTTCTTTTCCTCTCGCTTTGAAAAAATCCAGATGAACACCCGTTTTCTAGAGGCCTTTATATGGACAGTAAAGCTGGGGAGCTTCCGCGCGGCGGCGGATAAACTATCTTTGACCCAGGCGGCGATTTCGGGGCGTATCGCTACTTTGGAAACGGACTTCGGTAAGCGTCTGTTTGATCGCAGCAGCCGTGATTTGCAGATCACGCCGGCGGGCTACGCGCTGTTGCCATATGCCGAACGCATGCTCGAGGAAGAGTGCCAGATGCGGAAGGCGCTGACCGGAACGCGGGTTTTGCAGGGTTACGTGCGATTGGGGGTGATCGCGACGGTGGTCTATACGTTGTTGGAGCCGTTCCTGCGCCAAGTCCATGCTGCGCATCCCGATCTGAAACTGGAGTTGACCGTCGGCCCGACTGCACGGCTGCATGAGCTGCTGACGCGCGGCGTCATCGATATTGCGCTGCAGACCGATACGATCATCGGCAAGGATATCTGCAACCACGATCTCGGGAAAATGGAAATGGCTTGGGTAGCGCTGAACGACGGTGGCTTGCCGCAACGGGTTCGGTTGAGCGAAATGGCCGACGTTCCGATCATTACCTTTTCCAATGGATCGCAGCCGCACATGGCGGTACTGGGTACCTTCGAAAGCGTTCAGTTGCAGCCCTCGAAATTGCACTGCATCACATCGATAGCGGTCATGACACGCTTGCTAAATATTTTCGGCGGCATGGCTTCGCTGCCAGTCGCTGCGGTGCGTAAGCAATTAACGGACGGGGTATTTCGGATCATCGAATGCGATGTCCCTTTGTCGCCGCTCAATCTGGTGGCCAGCTACCGGAATGACCCGGATAGAGGCGTTGGAGAGGCCTTGGCAATGTTTGCCAGCGAGGGGATGCACAATTATTTCGTTGATACAAATTGAGATGCCGTTGAGTAAATGCCGCTATGCGGCAAGTGATATTTATTTCCGGTGAGAGAAGGACATTATGAAAGTTCTGATTGCAGATAAGGTCTCGGCAAAGATGGTAGAAGACCTCAAGGGCTTCGGCTTCGAGGTTGCTACGAACCCCGATATATCACCAACTGACCTACCGGAAGCGATCGGTAGCGCGGAAATCCTGATCGTTCGCTCCAAACAGGTCACGGCCGCCGCAATTGACGCGGCTACGGCGTTGTCGCTGATCATCCGCGCCGGCGCCGGTGTCAACACCATCGACGTCAAGCGCGCCAGCGAAAAAGGCATCTATGTGGCCAACTGTCCAGGCAAGAACACCAACGCTGTAGCCGAGTTGGTTATCGGTCTGTTGGTCGCCGTCGACCGACGGATCCCCGACGCCTTGCTCGACCTGCGTAACGGCAAATGGCGGAAGAAAGAATACGGTAAAGCGCGAGGTCTAAAAGGTCGGACGCTAGGCATTATTGGGTTGGGCAATATTGGTTGCACGGTCGCCAAGTACGGCAGGGGGCTGGATATGGAGGTCATAGGCTGGTCGCGCAGTCTGACGCCGGAAAGGGCCAAGACGTTGGGCATTGGTTTTTGCGCATCGCTCGCCGAACTGGCGGCAAAGGCTGACGCCGTAAGCGTTCACCTCGCGCTGTCAAAGGATACGCGAGGCTTGATCGGCGGCGAGTTTTTCGGGGCAATGAAGCAAGGCGCGATCTTTGTCAATACGGCACGTAGCGAAGTGATCGACGGGCCTGCGCTGAAGGAAACCTTGCGTAGCGGCAAAATTCGCGCGGCCCTTGATGTTTTCGAGAACGAACCCGCTGCCGGCGAAGCCGACTTCGCTGATGTGCAACTGGCCAGCCTGCTCACCGCCGCGGCGCCACACATCGGCGCCTCTACCGACCAGGCCGAGGAGGCTATCGCTGAAGAAGCTGTGCGGGTAGCAAAAATCTTTGCCGAAACAGGCAGACCTGTGAATGCGGTCAATCCACGCAGGCTGCATATCGGTTTTCCGCTGGTGGTTCGGCATTACAACCGTGTTGGCGTGCTGGCGGACGTTCTGCGCTTACTTCGTGACGAAGGCATTAACATCGAGGAGATGGAGAACACCATCTTTGATGGCGAAAAGGCGGCGTGTTGTTCTCTCGTACTCGACAAGGAGCCTTCTGATTCGCTAGTAACAAAAATCGATTCGATTGAGTACGTTATTCAGGCGAGCGCGAAGAAATAGTGAATATTTAAACACGGCGACATGATTTATGCCAAATAATTAATTTCCGCTTGAGGCAGTCCTGTGAGCAAAAGGAATTGCCTGTGGAAAGTGTTCGCCATTAGTACCAGCCACGTGCCGGGATCGAGCATCTCCGGCGTTTGAACGGCTCCCGGAAACTTGCATTCGTTGCCACGCTTTCAATACGGGCATTGAGCGTCGTGTATTTGATCTTCGGCTCTTTCGACCAGAACGGCAACAGCCATCACTGCATATCGGTAATAAAAAAGCCCTTGAATCAAGGGCTTAAGTGCATTCCTGGCGGAGAGGGAGGGATTCGAACCCTCGGATGCCGTAAGACATCGCCTGATTTCGAGTCTCTTGAATAGTGTATATAAATCATTATGTTAGTGCGTTTTTGTCTCCGCAATTGTTGAAGTTTTATGGCTTTTTCAG
>JAVBSG010000038.1:0-62019 GCA_031547245.1 Propionivibrio sp. | reverse complement strand
CCCGTGGGGTTCCTATACTGTCTTGGAAACCGGCCCCAATTTCAAGATCAAGCGGATCGAAGTGAAACCCGGCGCCAGCCTCAGCCTGCAGATGCATTATCACCGTAGCGAGCACTGGATCGTCGTCAGCGGCATGGCGCGCGTGATCAACGGCGACCGCGAAATGCTCGTCAACACCAACGAGTCGACTTACATCCCCGCTGGCCACAAACATCGGCTGGAGAACCCTGGGCTGTTGCCGCTGGTCATGATCGAGGTACAAAGCGGCGCTTATCTTGGCGAGGACGACATCGTGCGCTTCGACGACCTCTACGGCCGGTTGCCTGATGAGCAGCAAGGAGCGAAATAATTGGAAAATGAAAACAACGGAGCCGCATCGCGGCTCTCATGCTTTAAAGCCTATGACATTCGGGGAAAACTTGGCTCGGAACTCAACGAAGATATTGCACAGCGGATCGGCCGCGCATTTGGCGAACACCTGAAACCGTGCCGTGTGGCTATAGGCGGCGATGTGCGGGAAACCAGCGCCGCACTCAAACAGGCGGTGGCAGAAGGTCTGATGGATGTCGGCGTCGACGTCATCGATCTGGGTATGACGGGGACTGAGGAAATCTACTTCGCTGCTTTCCATCTCGATGTCGACGGCGGTATCGAAGTTACCGCCAGCCACAACCCGATGGATTACAACGGCATGAAGTTCGTCGGCAAGGGGGCTCGGCCGATCAGCGGCGATACCGGGTTGAGGCAGATTCAGCAACTGGCTGAGGCGAACCGATTCGAGCCGCCGACAAGGCGCGGTACGCTGACGCGGCAGACCATCCTGAAGCCTTACGTTGATCATCTGCTCGGTTACATTGATCCCCGGCAGTTGAAACCGCTAAAACTCGTTGTTAACTCCGGGAACGGCGCGGCTGGACATGTTGTCGACGCTATCGAAGAACGCTTCGAGTCGATGGCCGTGCCCGTAAAGTTCATCAAAATTCACCACGAACCGGATTCCAGCTTCCCGCACGGGATACCCAACCCGCTATTGCCGGAAAACCGAGCCGCCACAGCGGATGCCGTGCGCGCGCACGACGCCGCCATGGGAATCGCCTGGGATGGCGACTTCGACCGCTGCTTCCTGTTCGATGAAACCGGCAAGTTCATCGAAGGCTACTATATCGTCGGCCTGCTGGCCGAGGCGTTTTTACAGAAGCACCCGGGTGCCAAGATCATCCACGACCCGCGCTTGATCTGGAACACGATCGACGTTGTCACTAAAAACGGTGGGATCCCGATACAAAGCAAAACCGGCCACGCCTTTATCAAGGAGCGCATGCGGCAGGAAGACGCTGTCTACGGCGGTGAAATGAGTGCGCATCACTACTTCCGTGATTTCGCGTACTGCGACAGCGGGATGATTCCTTGGCTGCTAGTGATCAGCTTGATCAGCCAAACTGGCAAATCGTTGGCAGATTTGGTTGGTGAGCGGGAAGCTATGTTCCCTTGCAGTGGTGAAATCAATTACAGGGTAGTTGACGTACAAGCCGCCATGATGCGGGTTGAGGAGTATTTCGCTCCCCAGAAACCGGTTCTTGACCGGACGGACGGAATTAGCCTTGAGTTTAAAGATTGGCGGCTTAATTTGCGGAGTTCTAATACAGAGCCTTTGTTGAGGTTGAATGTCGAGATGCGGATTAATTATATCGATCTGATGAGTGAGAAGTTATCTAGAGTTGTTAAAATAATAGATGCTTTGAAACAACATTCATCTATTGAGTAAAAATCGAATATTGCTATAGGTTAAGTAATTCTTAAATGCGGGAATTTTTTTTTCGTAGCGTTAGTGCATTAATACAGAAACCGGTTGTGAGGGTGGCGGTAGGTGACGCTATATCAAAAATAATAATTGTCTTTATTACTATTTTTTTGATTAGAAGGTTGTCCATATCTGAATATTCGCATTTTACGAAACTATTTAATTCTATTTTTATCGGCTATCAGCTAGCTACAGGTCCTATAGAACGGCTTTTCATTGCAGAACATGATCGGTATAAGGAATATCTACTCCCATTCCAAATGCTTTTCACCAGCATAAGCTCAATATTGGTTGTTATGTGGATATGGAATGGTGCTTCAGAAATTGATATTTTAACAGTTTTTCTTGGTATATTCATTTTGGCAAACTATCAGGTCTTCCGTATTAAATTACAACAAAATATGTATTTCTTTCTTTTCTCTGGAACAGAGGTTGTAAAAAATATATTATGGCTAATAATATTGATGGGTTTTATGAAGGTAAATCTAACATCTCCGAGTGAGTCTGCAATTATGGCATTATTGATTGCAGCGCTATTTGCACGAATGGGATTTACCTATGTATCAACGGCAAATTCTCAGCGGAAGCATCGTCTATTGTTTCACGGCGTCGCTACCGTTATCTACGGCGCAAAGTATGTAATTTTATACTCTGTGCTAGGTGCTGTGATTCCATATATACCTGTAATGCTTACTACAATTAATAATGATGATTTAATCACTGCTACATACGGCGCTGCAATGCGTTATCAAGCTATCCTTGGAATGGGGGTTTATGCACTGACAACAGTTTTGCTCCCGAAGATGGCTGTTTGTGAAGAAAATAAACAAAACTATTCGCAGGTGAAACGAATGATTGTTGAACATGCATCTTGGATATGCATAACATTTTTTCTTGTTATAGGTGGCATATATATAATAATTCCTTATATTGATAAAGGAAAGTATGATGACCTTCAAAGAGTTTTTCTTATATTTTCTTTATATCCTCTCTTTTCAATTGTAAGTGCGCCATTCATCAATTTATTGTTAATAAAGGGTCGATCAAAAATCGTATTTGTAAGTATGTTCATAGGGCTGTTGATAGGTTGCCTTCTATTTTTATTTCTACATGCTTTTGACCGCGTTTATGTGCCGGCGATTTCGACTTTAATTATATATGCTGTAATTTTTATTTCAACAGCTTTTTTTGCTAAATATGACTATAGCTTAAAGTAGTTGCTATGCGGATATTAATTTTAAATTACTTCTATGCTCCGATTACAAATGCACATGTCTATAGATGGAAACAAGTCGCTGAATTTTTGAGCGAACAAGGTCACGAAGTTAGTGTGATCACAAGTCGAGTAGTAGGCTGTCCAGAAGCGGAGCGAATTAATGGGGTTAATGTATTTAGAACGGGATTTAAATTAGAGAAAAATTATGACTCAAAGCAACATATCAGTTATTCTAAAGGCATAAAGAGTGATCTTGTCGATAAAATACGGGTAATTTACAGAAAACTGTATTGGCCAGATGCGTATTGGCATTGGCTGTTTCCTCTTTTAGTCATGCTTTGGAAAAAACGGAATTCTGGTTACGATTTTATTATCAGCTATTACCCATGCTTTTCAGCACATATCGCAGGGGGAGTTTTTGTGCGATTTTTGTGCCAAGGGAATTCTATATGGATTGCAGATTATGGCGATCCATTTTCTACCTCAGACACAATGACTCCGAATAATTACAAAATATATAAAAAAATAAATTTTTTTATAGAAAATTCTCTATCTATCTGTGCAAAGTATTTAACATTTACGAATTATCAAACAGCTGGAGATTATCAAAAAAAAATTTATAGAGCAGATAAGGTTCGAGTAATACCACATTTGGTCAATATAGAAAAATTTTATAGTGGATGGTATCATGCTCGACGTGTAGCTGATCAGGATAATAACAAGAAAATTAATATTGTCTATGTAGGAAGCTTCCATCGAGGAATCAGAGAGCCGTATGGCCTTTTTAAGTTGATAGGCAATATGAATCGAATACTGAATGGGCGAATTTGTCTACACATTTATGGACAAACAAATGGATGTGACATGATAAACTCAGATGAGGTTATTTACCATGGCACGGTTCCGCGAGAACTCGCAGTGGAAACAATGCGCAATGCTGACGTGCTTGTCAACGTGGACAATTATAACTGTACGATGATACCTAGCAAAATAGTAGAATGTATTGCTACAGGACGGCCTGTCATAAATATAAAATCAAATTCCAGTGAACATCCATTAATAATTCAATATGCATCACTTGGGTATGGCTTGTCTGTAAATATAAATGACAATCATAGCATAATAGAAGCTGCAGAGTTCGTAAAGAAAAATTACAAACGAATTGCGGAATATGATGAGGTCTTTAATTTATTAAAGGAGTATGACCTTAAGTCTGTGGCAAAAGAATATATTGGTTTATGTACAGACTGATATGTTTTTGTAAGGTCAAAAAGATATGGTTATAATGAAATCTACACTGTTACTTATGACCGTGCTGATATGTGCAGTATCATGGTGGAAAAACAAAGATCCATTTTCTCCTGTAAAAATTTATTTAGTTTATTCAATATTTTTCTATTCCGGAATTTATTTTTCAGAAGTGAGGGTTGAAACTATAGCATGTTATTTTTTCCTGTTGATTTCAATTTTTATTAGCCTCTTTGTCGAACCTGAATGCAATGATTTTCGGACTCATACTCTTGGTATTAATAGTTTAACACTATATCGCTCAGTCTGGATTTTATCAATTCCGGGGGTTTTTGTAAAATTGCTTTTTATCTATGAGGCAGGAGGAATTGTCGACTATATAAATAATCTAGCTTTCAGAGTTCAAGAATGGTCGGGAAGAGGTCATCTGGTAATGTGGTTTTATATGTTGCCAACTCTGAATCTTGTCTATTTTTGCGCTTTAATTACAGACTCAAAACGAAACTTTAGAAGAATAGTTTTTTATGTGGCGCATTTTATTGTGTTTTTCAGCGTTGGCTTAATAACTGGTTCGAGATCTTTTATCGCGTTAACGTTGCTTGGTATGATATTTACATATTCTTATCTTGTGCGAAGGGTAAAAATAAAATATATTATAAGTTTGGCCTTTTTGTTAATTGCACTCGCCGGAGTTATTGGTGGGGTGAGAAATCAATTTGGTAATATTACTGGCTCAACATCAATAAATGATATTGATATCATTAGTAAATTTGAAAATAGTCAAATACATTACGGAACTATACCGCTAGAAATACTATTCGCATCACCTGAGCGTCCTTTGCTTTACGGTTCGACTTATCTTTCGTTGATGACTAATTTTATTCCGCGAAATATTTTTCCTGACAAACCAGATACAGGTGGTATCGCATTTACAAAAATATATACTGATGATCAGTGGGGAGGGCTTTCAAATTTAGCAACTGGTGCTATTACGGAAGCGAGTATAAACTTTGGAATCCCCACCGGGATTGTTGTTGGGATTGTAACGAATTTAATATTTTTTCTATTTGGTTGCTTTGTCTATGGGCGACTTTCTCATTCTAAAATTGCGCAACGACAACCTGTAATATCAATGGTTATTTATTTCTATTTTATTCTCACCGCAGCGCGGTACTCGTTTTCAGAGTTTACTGATATTTTTCAAACATTTATTTTCTTCATGGTTTTGCCGTGCTTGTTGGTGAAAATATGTTCAACAACTGTAAAGTTAAAGTAAAGTGTTCGTAGAAAATTATATATCATGAGTTTTTTAGTAAAACTAAATGGTTAACGCGTGTTTGATTGGTGTGAATAGTTTTGGCTAATGGCGAAAGTATATTGTGGCTATTCGTAAAATGCGGAAATTGACCGTCATAAGTTATAATTGAAATGAGAAAGTTGATATGCCTTTGTTTAAAAGTTAATTGATATAATTTATTATGCGCTATAAAACAGTAATTGTGATTAATGCTTTTTCTGCTAGGCTCGGTGGAGGGCAGACTTATTTAAAAAGTCTTTTGGCATATATGCCAAAACAGGAGGACATCTCTATTTTTATATTTTCCCCAGAGTCACTTGAACTACCTGAAGATATAAGAATAGTAAGAGTTTCTACGAAATGGCCAGTCACTAATCCAATTGCCCGTGCCGCTTGGGAAAGATGGATATTGCCACGATTTTTAAAGTCAGTAAATGCATCGATTTTATTCTGTCCGGGAGGCGTAGTTATAACAAAGCCTCCTCCAAGTTGTAAAGTTGTAACGGTTTTTCAAAATATGATTCCATTTGATCAACAGCTGGTAAGAAAATTGGCATGGGGTTGGCAAAAAATACGCAATATTATACTTCGCCCGATAATGCTATATAGTTTAGCACATGCTGATCTCACAATATTTATATCTGAACATGCGCGTAGTACTATAGAGAAACTCAAATCCATACCGAATCCCATAACTATTCCTCATGGAATCGATGATTCTTTTGTGACATTTGGGAAAAATATTCTGCCACCGGATAATTTACCTAAAGGTGAATATCTTTTGTATGTTTCACGTTTTGATGCTTATAAACATCAATTGGAAGTTGTAATAGCATTTTCTTTGTTGTTAAAAAAAACGCGCAAAAATTTGAGTTTGGTTTTTGTCGGGGAAAATGATTCTTCGCTGGCTGATAAAATTGTACGCCTTGTTAAAGAATTTAAACTTGACGAAAGGGTTTTTATATTAGGCGCCATTCCCCATGAATTACTCCCGGGTTGGTATCACCATGCTAAGGCCATTTTATTTGCTTCATCTTGTGAAAATTGCCCATATATATTACTAGAAGCTATGGGCAGCGGTAGGCCTGTTTTATCTTCGAATGTCATGCCAATGCCAGAGTTTGGGGGGGAGGATCTCGCATATTTTTCGCCGTTTGATCCACATGATATTACGCAAACAATTGAGAAGGTTTTATGTGATGAAAAAAAATTTGCAATGGCAGCGATTACAAGAAGTGCGATGTATCGTTGCCATTTGTCAGCAGAGAAAACGTGGAACGCAATAACGAACCTTGCTTTATGATAACAGGTGATAATATGACGGTTTTTGGAAAGAAACAACGAGTTCTAGTACTAGGTTCATCAGGAATGTTGGGTAATGCAATCACACGTTTTTTTGTTGAGAGAGGAGAGTTCGATATTATTGGTACAGTTCGTATGCCACAGTCCATAGAATTATTCCCGAAATCTATTCACCCCTATATAATACCAAGGGTCGATGTGGAGAATTTTGACTCTCTTGTTTATGTGTTGGGAAGGATCAAACCGGATATCGTCATTAATTGTATTGGCTTGGTAAAACAAATCGCTGAAGCGGCAGACCCTCTTATCGCAGTTCCAATCAACACGTTATTGCCGCATCGCTTAGCAAAAATGTGTGCAATGATTGAATCGAGATTAATACATTTTAGTACAGATTGCGTTTTCTCAGGAAACAAAGGTGCCTATGTTGAAAATGATTTTCCAGATGCAAGAGATTTGTATGGACGTACTAAATTTTTAGGTGAGGTGGATTATCCAAATGCAATCACGTTAAGAACTTCCATTATTGGTCACGAGTTAGTTGAGCATCGTAGTTTGATTGGATGGTTTATCGCACAGAAAAGTGATGTCAAAGGTTTCAAACGGGCTATTTTTTCAGGACTTCCAACGGTGGAAATGGCCCGAATTATTCATGATTTCGTTATTCCAAATAGAACTCTAAGAGGAGTTTATCATGTATCAGCTGATCCAATTAGTAAATATGAACTATTACGATTGGTTGCGAAAATTTATAGGAAAAAAATTAATATCGTTCCAGATTCTGAATTGGTTATAGACCGTTCCCTTGATTCAACACGGTTTCGAACCGCAACAGGATTTCTCCCATTACCGTGGGAAAAGCTCATTGTACAAATGAATGAATTTCATTGAGGGAATATAAATGATCTTTAAGGATAAAATTCTTTTAATAACGGGTGGAACAGGGTCTTTTGGTAATGCTGTTTTACAGCGTTTTCTCAATTCCGAATTTTTAGAGATTAGAATTTTTAGTAGAGACGAAAAAAAGCAAGAAGACATGCGTATTGCATTAAAGAACGATAAGATTAAATTTTACATAGGCGATGTGAGAAATTACGATAGTGTGCATGATGCATTAAAAGGGGTTGATTTTGTATTTCATGCAGCAGCTTTAAAACAAGTTCCTTCCTGTGAATTTTATCCAATGGAGGCAGTACAAACTAATATTATTGGTGCGGAAAATGTAATACGTGCTTCGATTGCCAACGAGGTTAAACATTGCGTCGTGCTAAGTACTGATAAAGCCGTTTATCCAATTAATGCGATGGGAATTTCCAAAGCTATGATGGAAAAAGTAATGGTGGCTAAGTCTAGATTATGCGATCCGGGGAAGACAGTACTATGCGCAACTCGATATGGTAATGTAATGGCTTCGCGCGGCTCGGTTATACCATTATTTTTAAGCCAATTGCAGTCAGGTAAGCCTCTGACTGTTACGGACCCAAATATGACTCGTTTCTTGATGTCTTTAGACGAGTCTGTGGATTTAGTTCTGTATGCATTTAAACATGCCCGCCCAGGTGATATTTTTGTGCAAAAGGCACCCGCATCGACTATGGAGGACTTGGCGCAGGCAATGAAAGAAATATTTAATAAGAATAACGAAATTCGAGTGATTGGAACTCGTCACGGAGAAAAATTGTTTGAATCATTAGTTTCTCGTGAAGAAATGGCTCGTGCTGAGGACCTTGGCGATTATTACCGAATACCGGCTGATACTCGTGATCTAAATTACAATAAGTATTTTTTTGAAGGTGAAATTAGTATTTCTACTGTAAAAGATTATACATCTCATAATACTCGTCGTTTGGGAGTCGATGATATAAAAAAGACATTAATGCAATTGAAAATTATTCGCGAGGCTATGGATGCGTAAACTTAAAGTTATGACAGTTGTCGGGACACGACCTGAAATCATTAGATTGTCGCGCGTCATGGCAAAGCTGGATGAATATTGTGAACACGTGATTGTGCATACGGGTCAAAATTACGACTACGAACTCAACGAAATTTTTTTTAACGATCTCGGTATCCGAAAGCCTGACCATTTTCTTGAAGCGGCGCGAGGATCAGCGACAGATACAATTGGACAAGTCATTATCGCAGCAGGTAAAGCGTTTGAAGCGTATCAACCTGAAGCGCTGATGTTATTGGGAGATACTAACAGCAGCCTTGCTGCTATTGCAGCTAAGCGACGGAAAATACCAATTTTCCACATGGAGGCCGGCAATCGTTGTTTTGATTTCCGAGTTCCTGAAGAAATTAACCGTCGCATTGTGGATCATATATCTGATATCAATTTAACATACAGTGAAATTGCGAGAGAGTATTTGCTTCGAGAAGGGTTTCCTTCGGATCAGGTGATCAAGACGGGCAGCCCAATGCGTGAAGTCATTGAGTATTATCGCCAAGAAATTGAGGCTTCTGAGGCACTAGAATGTCTTGGTTTAACACCTCAGAACTATTTTTTAGTTAGTTTGCATAGAGAAGAAAACGTTGATTTGGAGGAAAACCTTAATAAATTTTTTATAATTTTAAATGACCTATCGAAACGATATCAGCTGCCAGTTATTGTGTCTACCCATCCTAGAACACGAAAACGATTGGATGTGTTAGGAAAAGAAACCCATTCCCTTGTGCGATTTCTTAAACCATTTGGTTTCCATGATTATATTAAACTGCAGACACATGCATATTGTGTTTTATCGGATAGTGGGACAATTACGGAAGAATCGTCGATTTTGAATTTCCCTGCGCTCAATTTACGAGAAGTGCATGAGCGACCTGAGGGATTTGAGGAAGCTGCTGTAATTTTTACTGGATTAAATACAGAGAGAGTGATGCAAGGATTAAATATTTTGGAAAAACAACCTCGAGGTGAAGAACGCTTGCTCCGCCTTGTCAATGATTATTCGCCGCAAAATGTTTCAGATAAAGTTATACGAATTATTCAAAGCTATACCGATTTCGTGAATCGAAAAGTGTGGCAGAAAAACGAAATAGAAAAAGTATTTTCGTGATATGCAAGTGTTAATTGTTAGCCAGTATTTTTGGCCAGAGACATTTCGCATAACGGAAGTTGCGAGAGCCCTCTATGATGAAGGCTGTAATATCTCAGTTTTGACAGGGCAACCAAATTATCCAGATGGTACAATTTATCATGATTATTCAGCATGTTCCATTGTATCACAATGTTACCACGGAATTGGTATTTACCGTGTTCCTTTGATTCCTCGCGGTAAGGGGGGAGGGTTTTCGTTGATTGCGAATTATGTGTCATTTATTGTAACAGCCTCCATATTCGGTCCGTGGCTTTTTCGAAAAAAAAACTTTGATGTCATTTTTGTCTTTGCTCCTTCCCCCATTCTTCAAGCCATACCAGCCATGGTTTTGGCAAAATTAAAAAATGCGAGATTAGTTACTTGGATACAAGATCTTTGGCCAGAGAGTTTGAGTGCAACCGGTTTTGTTAAAAGTAATATTCTTCTTGCATTGGTTTCACAAGTTGTCCGTTGGATTTATAGGCATAACGATCTTCTCTTGGTTCAGTCAGAGGCCTTTCTCGCCCCAGTACGGCAAATGGCTGGAAAGACACCTGTCACGTTCCATCCAAACCCTGGAGACTTAGAATATCTTGACTCCCCATCGAACGACTGTTCAAAAATTAGTTTCGGTCAAAATTTTAATGTTGTGTTTACAGGAAATTTAGGAAAAGCCCAAGCGCTTGAAACTATTATTGAAGCTGCGACTCTTCTAAAAGAAGAACAGCAAATTTCGTTCGTTTTGGTGGGCAGCGGTAGTCGAAGCGAATGGTTATCTCAGATGGTTGTCAAACGCAGCCTAAATAACGTTAGACTGCCAGGGAGATTTCCTCTTTCGGATATGCCATTTATTATGGAACAAGCCTCTGTACTTCTCGTAAGTTTAAACCGCAGCCCAATTATGAGTCTGACCATTCCCAGCAAGATACAGGCATATCTTGCTGCAGGAAAGCCCATAATTGCCTCACTGGATGGTGAGGGTGCAAGGGTTGTTCAGCTTGCAGGTGCTGGATTGACATGCCCGGCCGAAAACGCCAAGTCTTTAGCCGAAGCTGTCAAGAAGTTGCGTGCCATGTCCGTTGAGCAACGAGAGCAGATGGGGAAGAATGGACGCAAGTATTACCTGGAAAATTTTGAACCAAAGATGTTGGCGAAAAAGCTCCTGCGCATTTTCGCAGATATATGGCAAAAAAAATCATGATATTCGTTACAGGTTCAACGGGGTTTATTGGCCAAGCGTTAGTTCCCAGGTTGGCTCAAAAAAGCCGCGTCCGGATTTCGGTAAGGACAAAAAAGGGAAAAGAAATAATTCCATATGCTGATGCTGTATTCCAAAAAGATTTGACTGCCACGGAAGATTGGGCGGATGCACTCACAGGTGTGAGTGAGGTGGTGCATTGTGCTGCTCGGGTTCACATTATGACTGAGCACGCCTTAAATCCATTAATGGAGTTTCGTCGAGCAAATGTTGACGGCACTTTAAAACTTGCACAACAAGCGGTAGTTTCTGGAGTGAAGCGCTTCATCTTCCTCAGTTCCATCAAGGTCAATGGAGAGCAGACGTTGCCAGGGGAAACATTTCGAGCAGACCAATATGCGAATCCTCGTGATCCTTATGGGGTTTCCAAAATGGAAGCAGAGGAGGGACTGCGTGCTTTGGCGTCGAAGACGGGTATGGAAGTGGTGATTATTCGCCCACCATTGGTCTATGGTTCCGATGTAAAAGCCAATTTTTTGGTAATGATGCGTTGGCTTTGGCGCGGCATACCTTTGCCTCTTGGTGCAATAACAGAAAATAGACGTAGCTTTGTTGCACTGGACAACTTGCTGGATTTGATTACCACTTGCATAGATCATCCTGCTGCGGCTAATCAGACTTTTCTTGTTTCTGATGATGAGGATTTGTCGACGGCGGAGCTCCTTCAACGCTTAGGAAAGGCGCTTGAACGCCCGGCGCGGTTGTTTTCTGTGCCCATCAGTTTGTTGAAGTTGGGGGCGAACGTGATGGGGCGCCCAGAGATAGTCCAGCGGTTATGTGGCTCGCTGCAAGTTGATGTTTCTAAAACAAAGGAGATTTTAGGTTGGTCACCGCCGATAAATGTCGATGAAGGTCTGCGACAAGTGGCTCAACATTGGCTTAATATGTGCAGAGCATCTGCACGATAAAATAGTGACTTTATTTGGTTCTGGTTTCATTGATGAAACGCCTGTTTGATTTTTTTTTAGGAGTGTGTGCCGTAATTCTCTTGGCATTGCCTATCTTGGTCGTGACCATACTGGTACGCCTGACCTCAAGAGGGCCAGCCTTGTATTGGTCCGATCGCGTGGGGAGAGGAAACGTTATATTTAAAATGCCAAAATTTCGCAGCATGTGCGTTGGAACTCCTGCCGTCGCGACCCATCTGTTACAAAATCCTAATGTATATCTCACGCCGATTGGATCGTTTTTGCGTAAATCGAGTTTGGATGAACTACCACAACTGTGGAGTATCCTTAAGGGCGACATGAGTTTCGTTGGCCCTCGCCCTGCATTGTTCAATCAGAAAGATTTGATTGCATTAAGGACGCTGTGTGGTGTTCATGAATTGGTGCCAGGATTGACAGGATGGGCACAGATCAATGGAAGGGACGAATTACCGATTTCGGAGAAAGTTAAGCTTGATGCCGAATATTTACAGCGCCAGTCGCTATGGTTTGACATAAAGATTTTGTGGCTGACCTTAATCAAGGTTTTACATCGAGAAGGCGTGTCGCATTGATGGGGCGGTCGAAGACAGTCTATTTTAGGTTTCAAGGATAACTATTCATGAATGAAAATGGTGCATCACAAGAGGAGGTTAGCTTGTTTGAGCTCTGGGAGAATTTATGGTCACGACGAAAGATTATCGCATGCACTGTGGTTTTGGGAATCCTGACAGCAGTGTTGGCAATCTTCCTGATGCCGGCGAAGTATGAAGCGATTGCGATTATTCAGGTTGGGCAGTTGGGGCAAGTGGGAGATCGGAGCACCATGGGCAGTTTGCCTGTCGAAGCGCCTGTTCAGGCCGTCGAGCGCATGAAGACGCCGGCATTTCAGCGGCGTGTTGCTGAGGTAATTGGGGACCAAGTATGGCTGGAGAATATTTCGCGTTCCAGTTCTGGGGTTGTGAAAGATCTATCGTTGCAGATCGTTAAGTCTACTCTGGGTGGGCAGATTCCGCTCATTGAATTGCGTGCAGAAGGTGCGACAAAGGAAATCGCCCAAAAAAGAGGAGAAGCCATCGTTGAGCAATTGATTAAGACACACGATGCCTTGTCAATGCCTTCTCTGGTTAGAATGCGTGCCGATTTGTCCATCGCCAGGGAAAAGTTGGCAAGCGCGGAGCGTGACCGGGCAGAACTGGAGAAAATGGCGGCTTCCGCGAGCGTGAGGGATGAGCGTTTTACGCAGCTTTCTCTGGTGACTTCATTACGGGTGCAGAAAGAGGCGGAAATGTTCAGTCAGCGTCAAATGATCATGGCGCTGGAAACGGCATTGGATGCCCCAGCAACACAACCAGCCAAGACAATTGAGCCTATCTTTGTTCCTGATATCCCCGTTTCGCCCAAAAAGACATTGTTGCTGGTGTTCGGGGCGGTTGGTGGCCTGTTGCTTGGCATCATATGGGTTTTCTTTGCGGATGCGTGTCGTCAAGCCAAGCAGCGGAAAGCATTAAAACTGGAAAAAGAAAACAGTCAAGAAGACAAACCACAGGCATCTTCATGAGGAAGGGCCACGGTCCTACTTTTTTCGACTCGCAACAAAATCACGCAAGGCCGCATCCATCGTCGCCATGATGCCGGTGCGCAGTTCGACGCTGACGCTCATCAGGGTGGCTTCGATCAGCGAGGGCAGTTCGTAAGCCATCTGCTTGCTGATGGCTTGCATCATCTGGTTCGCGAGTTCCTCGGCCTGGGTTTTGGCGGCTTCCATGTCTGCAGAAAAGGCGGTGTCCGCGGTAATAGGAACCTCAAGAGAAAGTTCGGGCATCTGGGGAGGGGGCGTGGCTAACATAGAAGAAATTGCCGGGATGGGCGGGACGGTTGGAACATTGAGGGAAACAGAGTTGGCTGGAGCAGGGGCTACCTGGGGTGTAAAGACCTGGGATGTGGATGTACCGAAGATCGGGTCATGGACGATTTCGGTCAGTACGGGAATGTCCTCTTCTTCCGTTGCGGTAGGGAAGGGGGTAACGCTCGTTTCAGTGTCTCCGCTCTGCTTGACCGCCAGAAAACTGCGCCGACGGCGCGTCTGATCCGTATTTTTCTCGGCACTGTCCTGGTTTTTCATCAAGATGCCTCAGCAAGATTGAAATATTGGATGGCGTAACCGCGGTCCTTGTAGAATTTTACGCGTTCGCGCGCGCTTTGCCGCTCCTCCTCTTCCTGGCCTACCACCTCAATAACGCTGGTAAAGCGCGAAAAGCTTGGCGGGACTTGTGAGGAGAGATTGAAAAGCCGCTCATTCTGCGTCGTGGAGGCAGGATCGTCGGTGATGACGATGGGCGTTTCTTCCGCCAGTGGCGATGGCTGGCGCACGTGCGGCACGAAACCGATGGGTGGGTGTGCCCACAGATAGCGGTCAAGCATGCTGGCAAGGTCGGCCTCCGGGGCATAGACGAGGGCAGTCTTGCGTTGCCGGTAAACCTTGCCGAGCAGTGAGGCCAGCGCGACGATCCGGTCGGGGGCGTTGTGGTAAAAAAATATCTGCGTCAATGCAGTTTCCCGGTTCGTTCAAGCAGAAAGTGGGTCAACAATGGCACGGGGCGGCCCGTGGCGCCTTTGTCCGCTCCCGACTTCCAGGCCGTTCCGGCGATGTCCAGATGCGCCCAGGAGAACTTTTTGGCAAAGCGCGACAGGAAACAGGCGGCCGTGACGCTACCGGCCGGTCGGCCGCCGATATTGGCCATGTCGGCGAAATTGCTCTTCAGCTGTTCCTGGTAGTCTTCCCACAGCGGCAGGCGCCAGGCGCGGTCGGCGGCCTGGGTTCCTGCGTCCAGGAGCGAATCGGCCAGGTCGTCGTCGTTGGCGAACAACCCGGTGGCGATATGCCCGAGGGCGATGACACAGGCGCCGGTCAGCGTGGCGACGTCGACGACAGCGCTCGGATGGAATCGCTCGGCGTAGGTCAGCGTGTCGCACAGGATCAGGCGGCCCTCGGCGTCCGTATTGAGGATTTCGATGGTCTGGCCGGAAAGCGAGGTGACGATGTCGCCGGGCTTGCTGGCCGCGCCGCCGGGCATGTTCTCGACGCAGGGTGCGAGCACCGTCAGGTTGATCGGCAGGCACATCTGGGCCACGGCTTTCAGCGTGCCGAGCACGCTGGCTGCGCCGCACATGTCGAATTTCATTTCGTCCATGCCTTCGCCTGGTTTCAGGGAAATACCGCCGGTATCGAACGTGATGCCCTTGCCGATGAGCACGACGGGCTTGTCGGAAGGTTTTCCGCCCCTGTAGTGCAGCACGGCCAGTTTGGGTGGTTGGTGCGAGCCCTTGGCGACGGAGAGCAGCGAATGCATGCCAAGCGCTTCCATGTCGGCGCGCTCCAGGATCTCGCACTCCAGCGCATATTCACTGGCCAACTGCGTAGCGGCTTCCGCGAGGTGGGATGGCGTGCAGACGTTGCCCGGCAGGTTGCCCAGGGTCTTGGCCAGCGCCATGCCGGCGGCGATGGCCTGTCCTTGCGCCAGCGCGTCCGCCGCTTGAGTTTCCTTGAGGCGGCTGGCGGCGGCGAAGATCAGTTCGCCAAGCGGGAGCGGATCGGCCTTCCGGCTCTTGAAAGTGTCGAAACGGTACAACGCGTCGCCGGCGGCGATGGCGGCCTGGCGGATGTTCCAGGCGGCGCTCCTTTTTTTGACCGGTATCGCCGTCAGGTGGAAAAGGGCGTTTTTCGCGCCGGTCTCCCTGAGCGCCTTTACCGCGGTCCGGATGGCTGTACCGTAAGCCTTGTCGCCGAATTCCTTTTCCTTGCCCAGGCCGACGAGCAGCAGCCGTTCTCCGGGCAGGCCGGGAACATTGTGCAGCAGGAGGGTGGTGCCGGATTTACCTTCCATGTCGCCACGATCGAGCATTTCAGTGAGAAAACGGAGTACGGACTTGTCTAATTCTTCGGCCATCGGTGCCGGTTTCCGCGACTCGAAAATCCCGGCAACGATGCAGTCGCAGTGCCGTTTATCCTGGCGCTTGTTTTTTATGCTAAATTCCACCGGCTTCTCCTATGAAGGTTCATGGAAGCCGATTATGTCCGTAGTTTTTCCTTGAAGTCAAAAAATGATTTTTCAGCGCGCCATACGGCGTGAATTCACCCAGTCGGCGGCCGGCGTATTTATCGCCCTGTTTGCCATCATGCTGACGACCGTGCTAATCCGTCTGTTGGGCGATGCCGCGGAAGGCTCGGTTGCGCCGGAGGCCGTAGCGGCCCTGCTCGGCTTTACCTCGATGCAATACACTTCGACTCTGCTGTCGCTCTCGATTTTCATCGCCATCTTGTTGTCGCTCTCGCGCAGCTATCGCGATTCCGAGATGGTCGTATGGTTTTCCGGCGGCGTGTCGCTGACGGCCTGGGTGCGCCCGGTATTGGTCTTCATTTTCCCTTTGGTCATTGCGATTTCGGCTCTGACATTTTTCGTCACGCCCTGGGCGCAGACGCAGAGCGCCGAATACCGGGGAAACCTGGATACTCGCCGGGATACGAGCCAGGTGACGCCGGGGACGTTCATGGAATCCTCTTCGGGCGAGCGGGTCGTTTTCGTCGAGGGGATGAAAGACGACGACATCCACGTCCAGAACGTTTTCGTCAGTGCGATGCAAAATCAGCGTCTCAGTGTGACCATGGCGGCGACCGGGCACCAGGAGATCGCCCCCAACGGCGACCGTTTCATCGTTCTCGAGAACGGCCGCCGTTACGAAATCCAGCCCGATTCCCTGGAATTTCGGATCATGGAGTACGAGCGCTACGCTGTCCGTGTGGAAACCAAGGAGGCACGCGGTATCGAACGAACTCCCAAGAATACGCCGACAATGGACTTGATCAAGATAGACACGCCGAAAGCGCGGGCGGAATTGTTCGGGCGGATCGGCATCCCGGTTTCGGCAATCATATTGTCGCTGCTCGCGATTCCCCTCTCCTTCGTCAATCCGCGCGCAGGCCGCTCGGCCAACATGCTGCTGGCCTTGCTGACCTATCTGCTGTATAACAATCTGATGACGGTAGCGGAAGCGTGGGTATCCAGCGGCAAGGCCTCATTCACGGCAGCCCTGTTGGGCATTCATCTGTCCATGCTCTGCCTGCTACCGCTGCTCTTTTTCCGCCGGATCTCCGTGATCTCTTTTGCCCGTTTCTTCCGATGAAAGTTTATCGCCGCTATCTGGCCCGCGAGGTGACTGGCGCCATTCTTTTGGTGCTGGTGGCTTTTTTGGCGCTGTTCAGTTTCTTCGACATGATCACCGAGGTCAAAAGCGTCAACAGCACTACCTATCAGTTGCATCACGCCGTTGCTTTCGTTCTGCTGCGTCTGCCGGGACGAACCTACGAGCTGATGCCGGTGGCGGTACTCATCGGTACCTTGTATGCCTTGTCGACGCTGGCGCGGCATTCGGAAATCACGGTTTTGCGCGCCTCCGGCATGTCGACGGGAAACCTGCTGTCCAGCCTGATGACCGTGGCCATCTTTTTTGCGGTGGGGACTTTTCTGTTCGGCGAGTTCGTGGCGCCGCCCTGCGAGCGTACCGCGCAGCGCCTGCGCCTGCAGGAGAAGGGCAAGGCGGTCGGGCAGGACTTGCGCAGCGGCTTGTGGGTCAAGGATGAGCGCAGTTTCGTCAATGTCCAGACGGTGATGCCGGACGCACGCCTCAAGGGAATCCGCATCTACGACTTCGACCGGGACCTGCGGCTGGTCTCGGTAACGGAGGCGCAGGACGGCGTTTACAGCCCTCCAGCCAGTTGGCACCTGACCAGCGTCGTGCGGCGGAGCATCATCGGCGACGACCGTGCCGAACAGGTCAAAATGCCGGACATGGAATGGCAGTCGGCGCTCAATCCGGACATTCTCTCCGTGCTGATGGTATCGCCGGACCGCATGTCGCTGACCCATCTGGCCTCCTACACCAAACATTTGGCGGAGAACAAACAGAAAACGCAGCGATACGAGATCGCCATGTGGAAAAAGGTGATCTATCCGCTGGCGGCGCTGGTCATGGTGGCGCTCGCGCTACCTTTCGGCTATACCCACAACCGGGTCAGCGGCGTCAGCCTGAAAATATTCTCCGGCGTGATGATCGGCGTGCTGTTCCACATGCTCAACGGGCTGTTTTCCAGCTTGGGCGCGATCAACAGCTGGTCGCCTTTCCTGAGCGCCATCGCGCCTTCGGCGCTCTTCATGCTGGCGGCGGCCAGTCTGATCTGGTGGTTCGAACGGCGTTGATTCCTGACTCAGATGCCTTGTTTTTCTCGTCTTGCCAGATTGGGAAACACCGTCTGGCAGTTATGGCTATTCGGCAAGCGCAGCAGGCGGGATGTGCTGGGCCGGTGGCGGCAGGAGTTCGGATAATTGAGCGGATGAATGTGGCAGCAAAACGGTTTCCTGGACTCTCTTCCCCGTAGTTGCTGTGCCAGGCAGGATAGCCGGCGTCGACTTGCGCGCGGCCTGTTGTTTGAGCTTTTGCTTTTCCTCTTCCGGAAGGCTCGAATACTCCTCCCACTTCTGCAGCAACTCGTGCTTTTTGTCCGCAGGGAGTTTGCTGGCGGTCTTGTAGGCTTCCCGCGCCATTTGCCGCTGCTCGGGCGTAAGCTTCCGCCATTCCTGCATCTGGCCCTGCATGCGTCGCTGTTCCACCGCGTTGAGCGACGGGAAGCGGGCAGCAATGCTCAGCCATTTTTTCTGCCGGTACGACTCCATCGAATCCCACTCGTCGCAGAGCGGGGCGAGAATGATCTTCTGCGGGACCGACAAATCGCTCCAGCTCGGTTGCGGCGGGGTCGCCATCATCGACGGGCTGGCCGATTGGGACCAGCCGGGGGGCGAAAACAGAACCGCCAGTGCTATTCCGACGATGATTTGTTTAGCCATGCGGCAAAGCCCTTGTCGGTGAATGCGCCAATCGGCAATTCGTCGGACAGGATGGCCGAATCGATGTTTCCCAGCTCTTGTACGCGTTGGTCCGCGATCCAGTAGGTCGAATAAAGTGCACAGCAGAGGAGAGCGAATGCGGCAAAAAACTGCTGAGCGCGCGAACTGCCGAACTTGAACAGAAAGAAATTTCCGGCCGATGCCAGCACCGGATGCGCTGCGGTCTGCTTCTGGCGTGCCAGTGCGGCCTTGCGGGCGGCCGCCAGCCGCTCCACGGTTTCGGGGCGAAGGTCGTGCAATCCGCGGTTCAGATTCTGTCTGATCCTGTGGGCAAAATGCTGCTCGTTCATAGTGTGATTCCCTTCGTCCTCAAAGCCGCTGCCAGCGCATGGGTCGCACGTGAACAGTGTGTCTTCACGCTGCCCTCCGAACAACCCATTGCCGAGGCTGTCTCCGCGACATCCATGTCTTCCCAATAACGCATGAGAAAGGCTTCGCGTTGACGTGCTGGCAGGTTTTTAATCTCTTCCTCAATTATTTCAATGACTTGTGACTGTTGCAGTTGTCCATCCGGCGTGTTGTGCGAGTAAGACCCGGATTCGACTTCGAGAGTTTCCAACAGGTCATGCTCTTCTTCGTCACTCGAGGAAAACGAGGAAAACAGGCTTGTCCATAAAGAGCGGACCTTGCTGCGGCGATAATAATCCCGGATCGTGTTCTGGATAATACGCTGAAAAAGCATCGGCAACTCATCCACCGGACGGTCGCCGTACTTCTCGGCGAGCTTCATCATGGCGTCCTGCACGATGTCGAGCGCCGATTCCTCGTTCCGAACAGCGAATACCGCCTGCTTGAAGGCGCGCCGCTCGGAAGCAACAAGAAAATCCGACAGTTCGCGTTGGCTGGCCAGAATGAGTGTCCTTGGGGTTATGGGGAAGAAACAAGTCGCTTCCAGGGGGAGGAATTCGTTGCGACAGTCTTGACCAAAAATAGTCTAGGCTTTAACGTTCCTAAATTTTTCCAGTATCTCTTTGTTAGGCGACAATTATGACCATGATGACCGGTGCGGAGATTGTAATCAGGTGTCTGCAGGAAGAAAAGGTCGACTATGTATTCGGCTACCCTGGGGGGTCTGTCCTCCACATATATGACGAGCTGTTCAAGCAGGACAAGGTCAAGCATATCCTGGTGCGGCACGAACAGGCCGCGGTGCACGCGGCCGACGCTTATTCGCGCTCCACGCAACGCGTCGGCGTGGCAATGGTGACCTCGGGTCCCGGGGCAACGAACGCCGTGACCGGGATTGCGACAGCATACATGGATTCCATTCCGCTCGTCGTCATCTCCGGGCAGGTGCCGACGACATATATCGGTCAGGATGCCTTTCAGGAATGCGATACTGTTGGAATCACGCGGCCCTGTGTGAAACACAATTTCCTCGTGAAGGACGTGGCCGACCTTGCCGCAACGATCAAAAAGGCGTTTTACATCGCCAACACCGGCCGGCCGGGGCCTGTCGTCGTCGATGTGCCCAAGGACGTTACCGCAGCCAAGTGCAAGTTCGACTACCCGAAAGAGGTCAAGCTGCGCTCATACAATCCGGTGGTCAAGGGCCATCTGGGGCAGATCAAGAAAGCGGTGCAACTGCTGCTCGGCGCCAAGCGCCCGGTGATCTATACCGGTGGCGGCGTGATTCTCTCCAATGCCAGCGAGCGGTTGACGACGCTGACCCGGCTGCTCGGCTTCCCCATCACTCAAACGCTGATGGGCCTCGGAGCATATCCGGCAACGGACAAGCAGTTCCTCGGCATGCTGGGCATGCACGGCACCCTAGAAGCGAACCTTGCCATGCAGAATTGCGATGTCCTGCTGGCGATCGGAACGCGCTTCGACGATCGCGTGATCGGCAATCCCGAGCATTTCGCGACGATCCCGCGCAAGATCATCCACGTGGATATCGATCCGTCGTCCATTTCGAAACGCGTTCGTGTCGACGTGCCGATTGTCGGCAATGTCGGCGACGTGCTCGAGGAAATGATCCGCCTGCTGCAAACGGGCGAGGCGGGCAAAAAGGATATTTCCGAGTGGTGGAAGGAGATCGAGGGCTGGCGATCGCGGCAGTGTATGAAGTACACGATGAAAGACGTCATCATGCCCCAGTTCGTGATCGAGAAACTCTGGGAGGTGACGGGCGGCGACGCCATCGTCACCTCCGACGTCGGACAGCATCAGATGTGGGCGGCGCAATACTACAAGTTCGACAAGCCAAGGCGCTGGCTGAATTCGGGTGGTTTGGGCACGATGGGGGTGGGGCTGCCGTATGCCATCGGCGCAGCCTTTGCCAATCCGGATAAGCAGATTGCCTGCATCACCGGCGACGGGTCGATCCAGATGTGTATCCAGGAATTGTCGACAGCCAAGCAATATGGCCTGCCGATCAAGATCATCAACCTGAACAACCGCTACCTCGGAATGGTCCGCCAGTGGCAGGAGATGTTCTACAGTGGCCGGTATTCGCAGACCTACATGGATTCGATTCCGGATTTCGTGAAGCTGGCCGAAGCGTATGGCCATGTCGGCATCTTCGTTGAAAAACCGGAAGATGTGGTGCCCGCGCTGAAAAAGGCCTTCATCGAACACAAGAACGACCTGGTTTTCCTCGACATCCGCACCAGCCGGGAAGCCAACGTTTTCCCGATGGTGGCGGCGGGCAAAGGCTTGTCGGAAATCATCATGGCCGAGGAACTATAATGCGACACATCATTTCAATTCTGCTGGAAAACGAGGCGGGCGCGCTTTCACGGGTCGCCGGGCTTTTTTCGGCGCGAGGGTATAATATCGAAACGCTGACGGTAGCGCCGACCGAGGACATGTCTTTATCGCGGCTGACCATTGTGACTTCCGGAAGCGACGAGATCATCGAACAGATCACTAAGCAGCTCAACAAGCTGATCGACGTCATCAAGGTCGTTGATCTTTCCGAATCGGCGCATATCGAACGCGAACTCATGCTGATCAAGGTCAAGGCGACCGGCAAGGATCGCGAGGAAATGAAACGCATGGCGGATATCTACCGCGGGCGCATCATTGATGTGACGGATGCAACCTACGTGATCGAATTGACGGGACGTGGTTCAAAGCTCGATTCCTTTATCCAGGCCATCGATCCGGCGCTGATACTTGAAACCGTACGCACGGGCGTCAGCGGCATCGGCCGCGGCGACCGGGTTCTGAAAGCCTGATTTCGCAAGTTTTTTTATTCCAAGGGGAAAATAACATGAAAGTTTATTATGACAAGGACGCCGATCTTTCGCTGATCAAGGGCAAGAAGGTGGCCATCATCGGCTATGGCTCGCAAGGCCATGCCCACGCCCAGAACCTGAGTGATTCCGGCGTCAAGGTGACGGTTGGCCTGCGCAAGGGCGGCGCTTCCTGGAGCAAGGTCGAAAAGGCCGGGCTCAAGGTCGAGGAAGTCGGCAAGGCGGTCAAGGGGGCAGATGTCGTGATGATGCTGCTGCCGGACGAAAATATCCCGGCGGTTTACTACAACGACGTCGAACCGAACATCAAGAAAGGTGCCGCACTGGCTTTCGCCCATGGCTTCAACATCCACTACAACCAAGTCGTGCCGCGTGCCGATCTCGACGTGATCATGGTTGCGCCGAAAGGACCGGGGCATACCGTGCGTTCCGAATACCTGAAAGGCGGCGGCGTTCCCTCGCTGATCGCGGTGCATCAGGACACTTCGAAAAAGGCCCGTGATATCGCGCTGTCGTATGCCGCAGCCAATGGCGGCACGAAGGGTGGGGTCATCGAGACAACCTTCCGCGAGGAAACCGAGACGGATCTCTTCGGTGAACAGACCGTGCTGTGCGGCGGTGTCGTCGAGCTGATAAAAATGGGCTTCGAGACCCTGGTGGAAGCCGGCTATGCGCCCGAAATGGCCTATTTCGAATGCCTGCACGAGGTCAAGCTGATCGTCGACCTGATCTACGAAGGTGGCATTGCCAATATGAACTACTCGATCTCGAACAACGCCGAGTACGGCGAGTATGTGACGGGGCCGGAAGTCATCAACGACAAGTCGCGCGAAGCCATGCGCGCCGCCTTGAAGCGCATCCGGAACGGTGAGTACGCCAAGATGTTCATCGAGGAAGGAAAAACCAACTATCCGTCGATGACGGCGCAGCGCCGCCTGATGGCAGAGCATCCCGTGGAAATCGTCGGTGCGAAACTGCGCGACATGATGCCCTGGATCAAGAAAAACAAGCTGGTCGATCAGACGCGGAATTGATCCGTTCCGATTGAGAGGCGGGAGTAACAGGGGGCAAACATGGACGCGTCTGCCTCCTTTTCCTTTTTCCATATTCTCGCCGCTTGCGGCCTATTTTAACGTCATAACAAATGAATTATCCGCATCCATTTCTTGCCAGGGAAGGTTGGCCGTTCATCGCCGGCTCTCTGGTCTTGTCTTTGCTGGCGTCGATGGCCGGATGGTGGTCGTTTCCGTTCTGGCTGATCTTCATTTTCTGCCTGCAGTTTTTTCGCGATCCGGCACGAGTCATTGCCGGTGGGCCAAAGAGCGTCGTTGCCCCGGCAGACGGCAGGATTGTCGTGGTCGAGGAAACCAACGATCCGTACCTGGCCCGGCCGGCGCTGAAAGTCAGCGTATTCATGAACGTCTTCAATGTGCATTCAAACCGTTCGCCGCTCGAATGCCGCGTAGAGGAAAAATGGTATCACCCGGGTTCCTTCCTGAATGCCGCGCTGGACAAGGCATCGCTGGAGAACGAGCGTTGCGCTCTGCATCTCAAGACCGTGGATGGACAGGATGTCACCTGTGTGCAGGTTGCCGGACTGGTCGCCCGCCGTATCCTCAATTATGTCGATGCCGGCGCCGAGTTGAAGGCCGGGCAGCGCTATGGCTTCATTCGCTTCGGTTCCCGGGTTGATCTCTATCTGCCTCTCGACGCCAAAGTCAAAGTGGCGATTGGCGAAAAGGTCTTTGCGTCAAGCAGCATTCTCGCGGAATTGGCTTGATCTCTTCAGGCATATAACGAACGCCACCCAGGCATAACAACGGGGCAGTCTGCGGTTCAGCGCCAACGCTACTACGGCGTTTTGGAGTCCTTTGGCAGCTCGGACTCGATCGCATAGATCTCGACCTGGCCGTTTTGCTCCTCATTGCGCTTGGCGTTGATTTCGCGGATCTCGATGTTGTCTTTTTCTATGATCAGGACGAGGCTCTTCGGGTGATTGGGGAGTAATGTACCCGATGGCAGGACCAACGCTTCGTCCGGGCGAAGGGTCGGGGTCGACGGCAGAAACAGCGCCGGCTGGCACATGATTTCATCGGTTTCCGACGGCAAGGCCAAACGCGCGGCGAAAGCCCGGGCGGAAAGAATCTGCAGGCCAAGTTCCAGATGTTCCAGATTTTCGGACAGTGCGCGGCGGATGATACATAACTGCCAATGACTACTATGCTCCGTGCGTAATGCGGCAACATCGCCCCCTCTGATCACGCCGACTTTTTCGGATGTATGCATGACGGTATAGCCGTCCGGGCTTTCGCTGGTGATCATCCAGTTTGAAACCTTGACGGCATTGGGAGCTTTTTGGAACAGATGGCATATGTTGTTCAGGCCGATGCACAATTCTCCGCGATAATTCTGCCTGCGCCGCGGGAAGCGGCGTTTGCTCGGATCTCCCCAGTTGCGAATGATTCGGCGCAGGACTCCCTTGCCGGCAGGAGTTGCAGCGAATTTCGGCAAATTGACCTGTTCCGGAGTAGAGCCGGCATCCAGTTTGGCTAGCTGTATCTTCAGCAACGAAGATAAACGCTCGCAAGAAAAATAGCGCACCGGGATTCCCGGCGTGGGCAGTCTGCGTGCACGGGGAATGGCAGGCGAATCGTGATTCGAATCGATCCAGAAGGCCCCTCCCGTGGGATCAGATCCGTCATTGTTCAAATCGACCTGATTGGAAATGCACTCCAGATAGTTGTCGAGAAAATCGACTTCGCTGCTGGTAAAAGACGTCGGCAGCGCACATCCGAGCAGCACCGCCGTGTAATAAACATCCTGCAACGAACGCGTAACGCCCGTGGGCGTATTGCGTTGGAGTCTGCGCATCCAGGCGTGATCATAAATCTGGTGCAGTTGCCGCCAGATGCCGGCGTGCGGAGGAGATGCCGTCAAGCTGGCAACAACGACATGCCGGGAAGTAGTATATAGGCTTCGCCAAAGGATGAGGTCCAGAGCGACGGGCGTGGGATCGCCGATCTTCAGGTTATCGATGCTGTCGCCCAGTTCCACGAGGACTCTGGCTAAAACATCCAGCATTTCCTGCATATTGCGTATGGTTTGCCGGATTTTTCCCGGAACGGGCAACGGAACGTTTACCAATGAGAGGCGCAATGTCTGAACCGTGGCCATGCAACGAACATAAAGCCTATCGACGACCGAGGCGTGTTCCTGCAACGGCAAATTGCTGGTTTGTATCGTGCGCAGATGGTTGCGCAGAATTATGAAATCTTCCGCCACATCGGATGCCCGGGGTGTATCAAGCCAGGCATACAGGCTGGACAGATTTGCGTCCGCTGATTTGTTGTAATCATTTTCCGGCAGATCGGACATGAGATCGGGTAATGAAGATGAGTTGGAAATGAAAGTATAACGCGAAGAATAGGTAAAACCGGAAGGTTTGTCGAGATGGCAATCTGTATTGGAACGGAATGTATCGGTTCAACGTATGTTTTTGACCAACATGGAAAATTTCCCCGAATGACACACGGTGTTTTCAATCGTCTTTTGGGATAAAACGCAGTCGATTTGGCGTTCGGCGCTTATTCCTGTCCGACGAACCGTGGAAAAATCGGCGCAACATCTTATACTCAAGGCATAGCGAACGAAATTTGCCGAATCGGGCTGCCGAGAGGCATTTCGTCCGATTTTCCGGATTTGAGGAGTAGAGAATGAAAACTATCGCGATGGCATGCGTGCTGGCTGTTTTTTCCACCCTCTCCCATGCGCAATACACCGGGCCAAGTACTGTCCCTGTCGCCATGACCGTCGGGCAGATACAGGAGTCGGGAAAAGATGACCAGCGGGTGCTGTTGCGCGGACGCATCGTGAAATACCTTGGCGACGAAAAATACCAGTTCACGGATGGAACCGGGGAAATCCAGGTGGAGATCGATCATGACCTTTGGCCATCAGGCCAGCCGATCAGCGAGAAGAGCGAAGTCGAGCTGGTTGGAAAATACGACAAGGAACTGATCGGCAAGTCGGAAGTGGAGGTCAAGTCCATAAAAGTCTTGCAACAGTAAACGGCGAGTTGGTATTTCGCTTTTTGCGGATTCGGCGAAAGGATCGGCAGGGAGAACCTCCCATTCAGCTGGCATGGAAATGGAGTTGCGCGCGATCGCGGATTCCGGAGGCTTGCTCTCCGTAAAATTCTATTTGTCGACAATGGCTTGTTTTTAGTTATAATCTCAAACTTTTTTCTGTATCCGGAAGAAGATTTTATGGTCGTTATCCGTCTTGCTCGTGGTGGCGCAAAAAAGCGTCCCTTCTATAGTCTGGTTGTAGCCGACTCCCGCACCCGCCGCGATGGGCGTTTCGTCGAGCGGATTGGTTTCTACAATCCGGTTGCGGCAGCCAATGAAGAGGGTCTGCGCATTGCCGCCGACCGTCTGGCGCACTGGCAGCAACAAGGGGCCAAGCTGTCTCCGACAGTGGCTCGTCTGGTCAAGCAGTCCGCGGCCAAGGTTGCTGCTGCCTGATCTGTTGTCCGAAACGCCGCAATCGCCCGCCGCCGATATTATTGTCCTCGGCAAGATAGTCGACGCCTATGGTCTGCGCGGCGCGGTAAAAGTGCACGTATTTGCGGACGATCCCGCCGTCTGGGCGGCAATGCCGCACTGGTGGCTTGGCGGGCTGGCGGACGATGCGCAGGAATGGCAACAGGTCAAGGTTCTGGGCTGCAGGGAACAATCGGGATTGCTTTTCGCCACGCTGGAAGGCATAGCAGACCGCAATGATGCGGAAAGTTTGCGCGGACGGTTGGTGGGAGCGCCGAGGCAGGTTTTCCCGGCAACGCGGAAAGACGAATACTACTGGACGGATTTGATCGGTCTGGAGGTCGTCAATACGCACGATCAGAGCTTGGGAAAAGTGCTTGGTTTGATTGAAACCGCCGCGAACGATGTGTTGCGCGTCGGCGACGAAATGGGAAATGAACGATTGCTGCCATTCGTGGCGGCAGTTGTGCTGGATGTGGATTTGCCGGTTCGCCGCGTCCGTGTCGATTGGGAAACGGACTGGTGAGCCAGGGCAGGCGTGATTCGGCATCGGGCAGGCGGTTCGTTGCACATGCCGTAACGCTGTTTCCCGAGATGTTCGCAGCACTGACGCAGTCGGGGATTACGCGGCGGGCGCAGGAGGAAGGCCGCTGGAGCCTGGGATTCACGAATCCGCGCGATTTCGCCACGGATAATTACCGTACCGTGGATGACCGGCCCTATGGGGGCGGCCCTGGGATGGTGATGATGCCGGGACCGCTGGAAGCCGCTATCCAGGCCGCCAAGGCGGCGCAGACGGCGGGAGGCGTGGCGGCAAGCCGGGTGGTTTGCCTTTCGCCGCAGGGGGCGCCGTTGAGCCACCGGCGGGTGATGGAGCTGGCGCAGGGCGCCATGGCGGGAGAGGGGCTGGTGCTTCTCTGCGGCCGTTATGAGGGGATTGACGAGCGTCTGATCGAACGCTGCGTCGATGAGGAAGTATCGATCGGGGATTTCGTGCTTTCGGGCGGGGAAATCCCGGCGATGGCGCTGCTGGATGCCATCGTCAGGCAGTTGCCGGGTGTCTTGAATGACGAGGATTCGGCAGAACAGGATTCGTTTGTGGCGGGCTTGCTGGATTGCCCGCACTATACGCGGCCGGAGTCGTACGAAGGCCTGCGGGTGCCGGATGTGTTATTGTCCGGGCACCACGAAGCAATCCGCCGTTGGCGCCTGATGCAGGCGCTGGGGCGGACGTGGCGGCGGCGACCGGATTTGCTGGCGGGGCGTCTGCTGTCGAAAGAGGAAACGCAACTCCTGAAGCAGTATCAGGAGCAATGCGGTCAGGAAACCAAATAGGAGTTTTAGAATGAATCTGATAGCGCAACTTGAGCAAGAAGAAATTGCCCGTCTGGGCAAGACCGTTCCGGAATTTGCTCCCGGGGACACCGTAGTTGTCCAGGTCAAGGTCAAGGAAGGCACGCGCGAGCGTCTCCAGGCCTACGAAGGTGTCGTGATCGCCAAACGCAATCGCGGCCTGAATTCCAGTTTCATCGTGCGGAAGATTTCCTCGGGCGAAGGCGTCGAGCGCACGTTCCAGACCTATTCCCCGCTGGTGGCGGCGATCGAGGTCAAGCGCCGCGGCGACGTCCGCCGCGCCAAGCTGTACTACCTGCGCGAGCGTTCGGGCAAGTCGGCGCGGATCAAGGAGAAGCTTACCCGCAAGCAGAAGGACAAACCCGTTACCGCCGAGTAGCCGTTTTTCCTCAGCAAAGCAGTTTAAAAAAACCGGAGCCGGATCGAAAGATGCGGCTCCGGTTTTTTGTCGGGCCGGACTACTCCGGTTTGCGCTTGACGTTCTCGATCAGCGCGTAGGCCGAGTGGTTGTGGATCGACTCGAAGTTCTCCGACTCCACGACATAGGAGTAAATCCGGTCATCGGCATTCATCCTGGCTGCAACGTCGCGGACCATGTCCTCGACGAATTTCGGATTGTCGTAGGCGCGCTCCGTGACGTATTTTTCGTCGGGGCGCTTGAGCAGGCCGTAAAGCTCGCAGGAGGCTTCCGCTTCCACCACCTGGACGATTTCCTCTATCCACACGTGATCGAGGATCCTGGCCGTAACGGTGACGTGTGAGCGCTGGTTGTGCGCCCCCCGCTCGGAGATTTTCTTGGAGCACGGGCAGAGGCTGGTGACCGGGACGACGACCTTGATCGTCGAGGCGATTTCGCCGTGGCAGATTTCCCCGCTCAGGGTGACGTCGTAGTCGATCAGGCTCTGTACTCCCGAGACCGGCGCGGACTTGTTGATGAAATAGGGGAAGTTCATCTCGATGTGGCCTGTTTCCGCCTCCAGCTTCTGCACCATTTCGCTTAGCATGGCCGGGAAATTTTCCACCGAGATTTCCCGTTCGCGCCGATTGAGAATCTCCACGAAGCGGGACATATGCGTTCCCTTGAAATTGTGCGGCAGGCCGACGTACATGCTGAACACGGCGATGGTGTGCTGCACGCCGCCCGAGCGGTCACGGACCTTGATCGGGTGGCGGATGTCCTTGATGCCGACTCGGTTGATGGCGATCCGCCGGGTATCGGCGAAGTTTTGTACATCCTCGATCGGAGCGATGTTTGGTTTGTCGTTCATTCCTTATCCTGATAAATTTGCGCGGTTCGGATGATTCCGTCTTTGTCCAGCCCGGCTTCCGCGAGCAGGCGGGCTTGGTCGCCATGATCGATGAAACGGTCGGGTAGCCCCATCCGGGCAAAACGGACGGAAATTTGCGCTTCTTCGAGGATGCGTGCGATTTCCGCACCGGCTCCGCCGATCAAGGTATTCTCTTCGACGCTGATCAGCAGCGTATGTTCCCGTGCTAGCTCGATAATGAGTTCGCGGTCGATCGGTTTGACGAAGCGCATATTGGCCACGGTGGCGTCGATTTCTTCGGCCGCCAGTAGCGCCGGTGTCAGCATGCTGCCGAAAGCCAGCAGCGCTATCTTGCGGCCGCGCCGCCGTATTTCCCCCTTGCCTATGGGCAGGTCGGTCAGCGCTTTTTCGACAGGCGCGCCAGGGCCGGTGCCGCGCGGGTAGCGCACGGCGCACGGCCCCTTGTGGCGGATGGCCGTGGTCAGCATCTTGCGGCATTCGTCCTCGTCGCCAGGGGCCATGACCACCATGTTCGGGATGCAGATGAGGAAGGAAAGATCGAAGGCGCCGTGGTGCGTTGGCCCGTCCGCGCCGACCAGCCCGCCGCGGTCGAGAGCTAAAACGATGGGTAGATTCTGCAGGGCGACGTCGTGCACCAGTTGGTCATAGCCACGCTGCAGGAAGGTCGAATAAATGGCAACGACTGGGTGCATGCCTTCGCAGGCCAGTCCGGCCGCGAAAGTGACGGCATGCTGTTCGGCGATCCCCACGTCGAAATAGCGGTCGGGAAAACGCGCGGCGAACTCCATCATGCCGGAGCCTTCGCCCATGGCCGGTGTGATGGCGATCAGTTTTGGATCAGCCTGCGCCATGTCGCATAGCCAGTCGCCGAAAATCCGGGTGTAGGTGATTTTGCCATCGAGCCCCGTCTCTTCGATGCCGATGTCGGGCTCGAACCGGGAAACGCCGTGATAACGGATGGGATCCGCTTCTGCGAGCTTGTAGCCCTGGCCTTTGCGGGTGATGACGTGCAGAAACTGCGGCCCCTTGAGCTTCTGCAGATTTTGCAGCGTCGGGATGAGGGAGTCGAGATCGTGGCCGTCGATCGGCCCGATGTAATTGAAACCGAGTTCCTCGAACAGCGTACCTGGCGTGAGCATGCCCTTGACATGCTCTTCGACGCGGCTGGCGAACTCGAGCAGGGAGGGGGAAACGCCTAGCACTTTCCCGCCTGCCCGCCTGGCGGCGTTGAAGGTGCTTCCTGAAAGGATGCGGGCGAGGTATTTGTTGAGCGCGCCGACAGGCGGTGAAATCGACATGTCGTTGTCGTTCAGGATGACGAGCATGTCGGCATCGGCCACGCCGGCGTTGTTCAGGGCCTCGAAGGCTTGTCCAGCCGACATCGCGCCGTCGCCGATGATGGCCACGATGCGCCGCTCGTCACTGTTGAATTTTGCGGCGAGCGCCATGCCGAGCGCCGCCGAAATGGAGGTCGATGAATGGCCGACGCCGAAGGTGTCGTATGGGCTTTCGCAACGCTTGGGAAAGCCTGAAACGCCGCCATGATTCCGCAGCCTGGCCATGCCGCCGCGGCGCCCGGTCAGCACCTTGTGCGCGTAGGTCTGGTGGCCGACGTCCCAGACAAGGCGGTCCTGCGGTGTGTTGAATACGTAGTGCAGGGCGATCGTGAGTTCGATCGTGCCGAGATTGGACGAAAGATGTCCGCCCGTATGGGAAACGGACTCGATCAGGAAGTTTCGCAGCTCCTCGGCCAGCTGCGGCAGCTGTTTCCGGTCCAGCTCCCGCAGATGCGCTGGGTCGCTGACGGCGTCGAGCAGAGGATAGGAGTTCATGCTGTTGGTGTCTTGCATAAGTGGCGGGCGTTTTCGTTTGGCGATGCGGGTGCGGTCAAAACTTGCGTTGGGTGATGAAGTCGGTCAGTTCGATCAGGCGGCAGGCTCGCCCGCCGAAAACGCCGAGGGAGTCCAGCGCCTGCCCTCTCAGGTCGTCGGCGAATTCCTGAGCCTGCTTCAGGCCCATCAGTGCAACATAAGTGGGCTTATCCGACTTCGAATCCTTGCCCGCCGTCTTGCCGAGCGTCGCTGTGCTCGCGGTGCAATCCAGGATGTCGTCGACAACCTGGAAAAGCAGCCCGGCGCGTTTCGAGAACCGGTCGAGTGCGCTACTGGCCTCCTTGTCGAGCGGTTCGCCGCAAAGTGCGCCGAGCATGACGGCTGCGCGAATCAGGGCGCCGGTTTTCAGCGCATGCATCAGTTCCAGTTCGGGTTGTTCCAGCACGCGGCCCACCGCGTCGAGGTCGATGGCCTGGCCGCCGGCCATGCCGCAGGACCCGCTGGCGCGGGCCAGTAGACGAAGCATTTCCAGCTGGGTGGCGGGACTGGCGAGATTTTCCCGGGCCAGCAGCTCGAACGCCAGAGACTGCAGGCTGTCGCCGACGAGCAGGGCGGTCGCTTCGCCATACTCGATATGGCAAGTGGGACGCCCGCGCCTCAGCACGTCGTTGTCCATGCATGGCATGTCGTCATGAACGAGCGAATAGGCATGGATCATTTCGACGGCGCAGGAGGCGATTTCCAGCCTTTCCTGCGGCGCACCGCAAAGTTCGCCGGCCGCGAATGCCAGCAGGGGGCGCACCCGCTTGCCGCCGTTCAGGCAGGAATAGCGCATGGCCTGGTGCAGCCGGGCTGGAATGGCTTCGGCCGGCGGCAGGAGGTGGGACAGGGCGGTTTCGACTCGCCGCTGGACGGCGGCCATCCATTCGGTAAAAGGAGTTCGGGAATTTTCTTGTTGGCAATCAGTAGTCATGAGTGTTCCAGACGGGAGGGGTCGAGGTCGCGCAGCGTGTCTTCTTCAAGAATCCGAATCTTGCGTTCCGCGTCGCTCAACTGCGCCTGGCAATGCCTGAGCAATTGGCTGCCGCGGCGATAGACGGCGATGGATTCCTCCAGGGAGAGTTGCCCGCCCTCCATGTTCTGCACGATCGATTCCAGTTCAGCAAGAGCCGCCTCGAACTTGGTTTCCGGAGGGATCGGCGCGGCTTCCGGGGCAGCCTTGTCGTCGTCTTTATCTGATGCGCGTGCTCGAACCATGGTCGGCTAATGGCGTTAGGATGAAAAATAATCCAAGGATAACACCGTGGACCGCCGAACGGGGTACCGATGCGCGATCGCAGGGGGCGCTAGGCCTGGCCGGCGCGTTGGACGGAAATACCGGCAAACGTTTTTGCCGCCGGCTGGCGGGGAAACAGATGGGCCAACGCATCAAGAGTGATGGTAAACTCGGGTGGCCAAAGGAGGATACACCATGATTGTCACTCAGCATCAGGATAGCCGGGTCGTAGTCAACGTCTACGGGGAATTTACCCTGGCGGATTTCAAGGAGTTCGAGGATTTGGTGAATGCCAAGGTCAAGTTTGAGGGACAGGTGGACCTTTTCATGGACCTGCGCGAGATGGCGGACTTCACGGTGGACGTGGCTTGGGAAGACATCGTTTTTGTACGCAGCCATCCCAACGACTTCAAGCGCATTGCCGTCGTTACGCAAAGCCAGTGGGTCGCATGGAGCGCGTGGCTGTCGCAGATTTTCGTCAACGCCGAAACCCGGGTGTTCGACGATCCCAAAGAGGCAGAGTCGTGGCTCGACCTTGAGGAGACCGCCGAGTGACATTCGCCACGCTGATTTCCTGCGCCGAGCTGGCCGAGCGCCTGGATAACACGGACTTGCGCATCGTCGATTGCCGCCATCAGCTCGCCGATGCGTCTTACGGAGAGAAAGCCTACGCGCGGGAGCACTTGCCGGGGGCCGCGTTCATGCATCTGGATCGCGATCTTTCCTCGCCGATGGATGGGCACAACGGTCGCCATCCGCTTCCCGATCCCCTGCGTCTGGCGGAGAGGCTGGGAGCGCTCGGCATTTCGCGCGGCACGCAGGTCGTCGCTTACGATGACGATGGCGGCATGTACGCCGCGCGCCTGTGGTGGCTGTTGCGCTGGCTGGGGCATGAAAGAGTGGCGGTGCTTGACGGCGGTATTGGCCAGTGGGCAGCTCAGGGCAGAGCGCTGACGGCGGATGTGCCGCAGCATGCGCCGGCGGTTTTCGACGTGCAGCTGCGCGACTGGGTAGTATCGGTGGCCCAGGTTCTGGACAATCTGGAGAAAGAGGATTTCGTGTTGGTCGATGCCCGCGGTCCGGATCGTTTTCGTGGCGAGAACGAAACCATGGATCCCGTGGGAGGACATATTCCAGGGGCACGCAACCGTTTCTTCCGGAACAACCTCGAGGGCGGGAATTTCCGTCCGGCTGCCGAATTGCGCCAGGAATTCCTGGGCATTCTGGCCGGCATCGAGCCGGAGCAGTCGGTAATGTACTGCGGCTCGGGCGTTTCAGCCTGCCACAACCTGCTGGCCATGGAAGTTGCGGGCCTTTGTGGGGCAAGGCTGTATGCCGGATCGTGGAGCGAATGGTGTGCAGACCCCAGCCGGCCCGTCGCCAGATGAAAATCCGCCGGCCGTTTTCGCGAAGCGGCAGCCTGAGCTAAAGCATCCGGGATAGCGCCCAGGCCACGTGCTCGCGAACGACGGCCGAGGGGTGGTCCTGGCGTGCCATGAGTGCTGCCCGGATGGCCGGCGAGGGGGCGGCATTGCCCAGTGCGACCGCAATGTTGCGCAGCCAGCGCTCGTGCCCGATGCGGCGTATCGGGCTGCCGGCAAGGCGCTGCATGAACTCCTCCTCGCTCCAGGCGAACAGGTCGATCAATTGCGGAGCATCCAGACCGTGCCGCACGGCGAAGTCGGCGTCGCCGGCCTGCGCGAAACGGTTCCAGGGGCAGCACAGCTGGCAGTCGTCGCAGCCGTAAATCCGGTTGCCGATCAATGGCCGCAACTCGACCGGGATAGGGCCGTGCAACTCGATGGTCAGGTAGGAAATGCAGCGGCGGGCATCGACTTCATAAGGGGCAACGATGGCGGACGTCGGGCAGGCGGCGAGGCAGCGGCTGCAGGAACCGCAATGTTCGCTGATGGGACTATCCGCAGGCAGTTCGAGCGAGGTGTAGATTTCTCCGAGAAAATGCCAGGAGCCTTGACGGGTCAGTGACAGGGTGTGTTTGCCGCGCCAGGCGATACCGGACTGCCGGGCAAACTCGACTTCCATGACCGGGGCCGAGTCGGAAAAGACGCGGTAGTTGAACGGAATCTCCGGATGACGGGCCGACAGTTCATCCCGGATGCAATCGGCAAGCCGTTGCAGGCGGGTGCGGACGGTTTTGTGATAGTCGCGTCCCAATGCGTAGCGCGAGATATAGCCCATTTCCGTGTCGGTGAGCACTTGCTCGCACGCAACAGCTTGCGGCCAATAGGGCAGGCGGGCCGAGATGATGGATAGCGTACCGGGCATCAGCGCGGCAGGCTGCGTACGCAGATCCGCGTGTTTGACCATATAATCCATTTCGCCGTGGCGGCCCTGCTCAAGCCAGCGCCACAGTCCCGGCGCTTCCAGGGAAACGTCGGCGTGTGCGATGCCAATCGAGGAAAAGCCGAGCGACGTTCCCCAGTTTTTGATTTTTTCGACGAGCGCAGAGCCGTCGAAGTCGTTTTTGTGAGGCAAATCCGCAACGCCCTTTATGGAGTGATTCACTTGCATAGTTCGCATCATAGTGCTTTTCCAGCCCCGCCAGTGCCGTTGCAGCTGCTTCTGCCGGACGAGGCCGCGACCGTTGCGCTGGGGCGCAAAGTCGCACCATTGCTGGCTCCGGGCATGGTTGTCCGGCTCGATGGCGACCTGGGTGCGGGCAAAACCACGCTGGTGCGTGCGCTGTTGCGGGAACTGGGATACGAGGGCCCGGTGAAAAGCCCTACGTACACACTGGTTGAAGTTTATGTATTTTCGAGCATATACTTGTATCACTTTGATTTTTATCGTTTCAATAATCCTGAAGAATTTGTCGATGCTGGACTGGAAGAATATTTCCGAAATGACTGTGTCTGCCTTGTCGAATGGCCGGAAAAGGCTGCCGGCTATCTCCCGCAGGCAGACCTCGCGTTCGTCTTTCGTTTTCCGGAGAATCGTCACGAAACCGGGCGGAAGCTCGACATTCTGGCGCTTTCCGAGCGAGGTGCGTCATGTCTGAAAGCACTCGGAGACCAAACGCCGGAAGGCGTGAGCTGATCAAATTCGCCGGCGCTTCCCTGTTCCTTCTCGTGACGCCTGTCGGGCAGGCGGCCATCAATCGCCAGCAGGGCGTGCTGGCCGTTCGCGTCTGGCCGGCGGCGGATTACACCCGTGTCACGATCGAACTTGGCGCGCCACTAAAGTTTTCGCACTTCACCATCAAGGACCCGGACCGCCTCGTTGTCGACCTTGAAGGCATCGAACTCAATAGCGTTCTCGATGGCCTGGGGAGCAAGATTACCGCCGACGATCCCAACATCAAGCTTTTGCGCGCTGGGCGCTTCAAGCCGGGGGTCGTGCGGCTGGTGATGGAGTTGAAGAATGAAGTCCGCCCACAGGTTTTCGAACTCGCCCCTGTCGGAAATTATGGACACCGGCTGGTGCTCGACGTTTACCCGCTGGAACCGCCGGATCCGCTGATGCAGTTTCTGGCAAGAAACGAATTCAATACCGATGTAGCGGACGACAATGCCGCAGAGAAGGGAAAGCCATCGCAGGATCCCGTCGAAACGGCCAGGGCCGAGAAGCCGTCCAAGCGTAAGCCCATCGTCGATCGGCTGGTGACGATTACGATCGATCCGGGGCATGGAGGCGAGGACCCGGGGGCGGTCGGCCGCGGCGGCAGTCTGGAAAAAAACGTTACGCTTTCCATCGCCAGGCGGCTGAAGGCGAAAATCGACGCCGAGCCGAACATGAGGGCGGTGCTGACCCGCGATACCGATTTTTTCGTGCCATTGCAAATGCGCGTGCAGAAGGCGCGCCGCATTCGCTCCGATCTCTTTTTGTCCATCCACGCAGATGCCTTCGTTCGGCCGGACGCCAATGGTTCTTCCGTCTTTGCGCTTTCCGAAAACGGTGCGTCAAGCTCGGCCGCGCGCTATCTTGCGCAAAAGGAGAACGAGGCCGATCTGATCGGAGGCGCCAATCTCAACGTCAAGGACCCAATGCTGGCCCGTACGCTGCTCGATCTCTCGCAGACCGCGACGATCAGCGATAGCCTGAAACTCGGCAAGGAAGTGCTGAACGAAATCGGCGGGATCAACCGCCTGCACAAAGGCAGCGTCGAGCAGGCCGGTTTCGCTGTGCTCAAAGCGCCCGACATTCCCTCCATACTCGTCGAGACCGCCTTCATCTCCAACCCGGAAGAAGAAAGGCGCCTCAACGACGAGGCCTACCAGAATAAAATGGCGGAGGCGATCATTGCCGGAATTCGCAAATACTTCGCGAAAAACCCGCCGCTGGCGAAATCGAAACTGGCCAGGCTGGATTGAGCCAACAGACCAGCAGCTGTCCGGCTAGATTGATCGGCGAAACCTGAAGCTTCTTTCAGCCTAGCGTTCCTTGCTGAATTTCTTGACGAGCAAGTCCAGGTTTTCCGCACGTTTACGCGCGAGAGCTTCGGCCTCGCGTTCGGTCTTGCGGCGCTCGGTTTCTTTCTTGGCCCGTTCGCGCAGGATTTCCGCAGCATGTTTGCGATGCTCTTCCGGCACCTCGCCTCCCTGGCTCCCGTCCAGGTTGAAACGCTGGGTTGCGACCGCCATCGACTTCAGATAGCGGAAGGAATGCGTATGCATGCCAAGCGCCAAGCGCAGTGTTTTCCGATGGATGCTGGCATCGAGGGCAATCAGTTGCTTGTCGATGCCGATGGCCAAGGGTTGGTAGTCGCGGAAAACCGGAAACTTTTCTTGAAACTTCTTGAGCAGGCCCCTGGGGTCCTGTGCGGACCCCTGTTTCTGCGTCGTAGCAGCAACGGCGGATGTGTTCATGGGCGGAATACGGCATTTATTGTTTGACTGGTAAGAACAGCTTACCATGACTGGCATGGGCATGCCATGCGTAATTCCACTTCTGAGTCGCGATCGCGAGTGACTTTGTCGTCTTCGTGTCACTCACGATTAATAGATGGAATAAGTCGTCCTTTCGCCGCGCCGGCGGTTACGGCCCGGCCTCGTTGCACAGGGCGCGGAAAACGGCGTAACGGCTGGCGTCGATGCGTCCATCGTCGATAGCGGCGCGGATGACGCATCCCGGCTCGCGGTCGTGCCGGCAATTGCGAAAGCGGCATTGGCCGAGCAGCGGAGCAAATTCGCGGAATCCATGCTCGAGTTCCTGCACCGACAGGTGGTGCAGGCCGAACTCCTGCAGTCCGGGGGAGTCGATCAGCGACGAATCGGCGCCTAGCCGATAGAGCGTGGCGTGCGTCGTTGTGTGTTTGCCTGAATCGAGCGCGGCCGAGATTTCCCGCGTCCGTGCATTGGCTTGTGGAATCAGCGCGTTGACCAGGGTCGATTTGCCCATTCCGGACTGGCCGACGAGGACGTTGGTATGCCCGGCCAACCGTGGCCGCAAAGCCTCGACGCTGGTTCGGGCGGATAGCATCAGGATCGGGTATCCCAGCCGGGCAAAGGGAGCCAGCGCCTGCTCGGCCTGCGCCAGGCGGTCGGCCAGGTCGCATTTGTTCAACACGATCAGCGTGTCGATATTCTGGCTTTCGGCCGCAATCAGCCCGCGGGTGACGAGTTCCTCCGAGAAGGTCGGTTCGGTCGCGACGACGATGACAAGCTGCGTGACATTGGCGGCGATCAGTTTTTGGCGGAATTCGTTCGAGCGGAACAGTAGTGTTCGGCGCGGCATTATACCGTCGATGGCGCCTTGCGATTCGCTGCTGCGCGACACGGTAACCCGGTCGCCGCAAGCCAGGTCGCTTTTTTTTCCACGCGGGAAGCAGGGCAGGATTTCGCCGCCGGCCAACTCGACGAGGTAATGGCGGCCGTGCGCGGCGACGATGGTGCCTTCAGGTTTCAATTTTGCGGGGAGGACAGGCGGGCGATGCGCAGTGCGGCAGGCGGATGCGAATCGTAGAACAGCGAATGCAGCGGATCGGGCGTCAGCGTCGCGGCGTTGTCTTCATAAAGCTTGACCAGCGCGCGCACGAGGTCGGCTGCGTTGGCGTTTTCGGAGGCATAGCGGTCGGCCTCGAACTCGTGGCGGCGGGACAGCAGGCTGCCGAGCGGCGTGAGCAGAAAAGTGAATATCGGCACGGTCAGGAAGAAGAGGATCAGCGCCATGGCCGTGTTGTGCGCGCCTTCCCCGGTGACGCCCAGGCCCGAGTAGAACCAGCCGGTCTGCATGAGCTGTCCAAGTGCGTAGAGCAGCAGCAGCGTCGCGGCGAAGATCATGACGATGCGCTTGACGATATGGCGGTGCTTGAAATGCCCCAGTTCATGCGCCAGCACGGCCTCGATTTCCTCTGGCTGCAGGCGTCGTAGCAGCGTGTCGAAAAAGACGATGCGCTTGGTTTTGCCGAAACCGGTGAAATACGCGTTGCCATGGTTGGTTCGTTTCGAGCCGTCCATGACGAACAGCCCGGAGCTGGAAAAGCCGCAACGGGTCAGCAAGGCCTCGATGCGTTCCTTGAGCGCGGCGTCCTCGAGCGGCGTGAATTTATTGAACAGCGGCGCAATCCAGGTGGGAAAGATGAACATGATGAGCAGGTTGAAGGCACACCAGAATACCCAGACGTAAAGCCACCACAGCGGGCCCATGCGTTCCATCAGCCACAGTACGGCCAGCAGGACGGGCGTGCCAATGATGAGGCCGAGCGCGGTCTGCTTGGCGAGGTCAAGAAAGAACAGACCCAGCGTCATGCGGTTGAAACCGAATTTCTCCTCAATGACGAATTGCACGTACAGCGACAGCGGCAGGTCGATGATTCCCGAGATGGCCATGACGCTGAAAATCAGGGCGACGCCGTACCACAGGCCGGAGAGATGCGCTGACCAGAAATCGTGCAGGGCCTGCAATCCGCCGCCGAACGTAAACGCCAGAAGAACGGCGACTTCGATCGCCAGCGACAGCCGCCCGAGGCGCGTGCGGATGACGCTGTAATCGGCGGCCTTTTGGTGCGCCGAGAGCAGGACACGGTTGGCGAACTGTCCGGGAACAGCGTTTCTATGCGCGATGATGTGCGCGATCTGGCGTGCGCCGAGCCACAGGCGCAACACGATCATCAGCGCCAGAGCGGCGAGAAAGCAGAGCGAAAACGGGGAAAGGTCGTCGAGCATCGAGCTGTGCCAGAATATGCGTTTAATGCGAGAGACGGATTATATGGCACAGAACGAAAATCATCTCGTCTGGCTGGACATGGAAATGACCGGCCTGGACCCCGAGCGCGACCGCATCATCGAAATGGCGATGATCGTGACTGACGGCAATCTTGACGTGGTGGCCGAATCGCCGGCATGGGTTGTGCATCAGCCCGATGAAGTGCTTGACGCCATGGACGACTGGAACAAGAGTACGCACGGCAAGTCCGGGCTGATCGACAAGGTGCGCGCTTCCACCCTCGATGAGGCGGCGCTGGAAGCAGCGGCGCTGGCATTCATGCAGGAATACGTGGATAAGCGCGTCAGCCCGATGTGCGGAAATTCCATCGGACAGGACCGGCGCTTCATGGTGCGCTACATGCCCCGGCTGGAGGAGTGGTTTCACTACCGGAACATCGACGTGAGCACGCTCAAGGAGCTTTGCCGGCGCTGGAAACCGGAGATTGCCAAGGGATTCGACAAAGCCTCGGCGCATACGGCGCTGGCGGATATCCGTGAATCGATCGAAGAGCTGAAATACTATCGGGAACATTTCATGAAGCTATAGCCCGCGATGCGAGAGCTGCAGCGAGCGGTGACGTTGCTTCCGCCTTTGTTACTCGGGCGGGATGCGGTCGGGGGCGAGTGCTTCCGATTTGTCATCGGCATCGGCGTTCAGATCGGTCAAGGCCGGTGCCGGATCGGCCTTTTTCCCACGGCGGTAAAGGTGGAATTTGTCCTCGTCGCGCCGGTCGGTCGGCCGGTTGCCTTCCCATACCTGGCGCCAGCCGGCGGCAACCAGCGTTGCCGGGTTGTGCCCGCCGCCCTGTACCAGCAGCCATGAGCAACGCTTTGCTGCTTCGCTTTTTTGCGGCACGGTGCGAATGCCCTGGAAGTAATCCAACGAGGCCAGAAAGGAGAGCTGCAGGCCGGCGCTGGCGACGCAATCGACCTTCTCGGGCAGCGCCTTGTTCAGCGACGCCGTGAGCGGGCGGAAAGTCTTGCCATAGTCGATCCATGGCATCCACAGGCTGGCGACGAGCAGCCAGAACAGCGTCAGGCCGTACATCCAATGCATGACGCCGCGCATCGGCGAGCGCGGGCTGGTGACGATCATCCAAAACCAGATGGCGGTGAATGTCAGGGCGAAAAAGAATGCCATGGCATTGAAATTTCCGATGACAAAACCGGGTTCCAGGCGCACAGCCCGGTTTGCCAGCCGTTCGGGCCAGCCGAGCACCAACGTGCTCCAGCCGAGCCAGGCGATTCCGGCAAAGAAGGTGAAGGTCATCATGGCGAACCAGTCGAATGCGCTGGCAGCGCCACGCCGCAAGGTGGCGACGCCGGGTACAGCCAGCAGTACCAGCGGCGGCAGCAGCAGCAGCGCGATGGAACTGCGCACCGAGGTAAACCAGCCGAGGATGGCGAGCACGCCGATGAACGAGAGTAGCGGCAAGGCCACGGGGAGGGAAAGAAGTGTCCGGCGTTTTGCCCAAAGCGCCCAGCCGGCCAGGGGAAGTGCTGGCCAGGCGTACCAAAGCAGCAGGTTCAGGTACCGGCCCACATTGGTGTGAAAGGGTATGGAATGGGCGAACGTGGCGGATTCCGCCTTCAAGTAACTTTCCAGATACTCCGGGGCCGTTCGATAAAGGGAAACCAGCCAGGCTCCGGGAATCGCCGTCGCAAGAATGCCGCCTATCAGTAGAAAGACCAGGCTGGCCTTAAGGTTTTTGAATTGCCAGAGAGCGATCACCAAGACCGGCAGCAAAGTAACGGTCGGCAGGAAGCCGTTGGCCAGAAATCCCATGGACACCGCACTGCCGAAAATGATGCCGGCCCGATAGGGGCGCCGAGGCAGCAGGGCCAATGCCCAGTAAGCCGCTGTGTGTGCAGCCAGGGCGGCCAGCATCGGCTGGGCTTCGTGGGCGTGAAACAGAAACCCGATGCTGCCGGCCAGGGTCAGCGGTGCGACGGCGGCATACTCGCGGCCATGCAATTCACGCGCGGCCAGCAGAACGAATTCTAGCGACAGCAGGGTGTACAGGCCGCTGGTCATGCGTGCGGCGTCGTGAAACGGCAGCAGCCAGGAGAAGAATTTGCCGACGATTGCAGCAAGCCAGTAATAGAGCGGGGCATCGGGATAGATGCGGCCCGCAGCTTGCAGCACCAGCCAGTTGTTATTGGTGGCGATATCGTAGGCGATGCCAATGGTTATGGCATCGTCGTTTTTCCAGGGGTCGTGGCCGATCAGGCCGGGGAGAATGTAAATGGCGAGCAGAACGGTCAGCACCCAGCCGCTGGGTGGCAGGGTGATTCCTCTGAAACGAGGTTTCTCCTCAAGAAAGGGCATGACCGGAGCCGTTTGAATTCGTATAAAAAGATCCAATAAAAAAGGCAGCCCAGCGGCTGCCTTTTGCCGAATCCGCAGGAACTTGCCGCAAATTCCGGATTAGGCGGCTTTGGCTTTGGTTCCGTATTTTTTGTTGAACTTCTCTACGCGGCCTGCCGTATCGATGATCTTCTGCTTGCCGGTGTAGAACGGATGGCAGGCGGAGCAGACTTCGATGTGCAGCGCCTTCTTCATCGTGGAGTGAGTTTTGAAGGTGTTGCCGCACGAGCAGGTGACTTCGATTTCGTTGTAGTCGGGATGGATATCGGATTTCATCGAAAGAATTCCTATTGGTCAAATCTAGCCGGCTCGATATGATCAGCTTGTGCTATCGGTGGCCGGCCACGGAGAACTGCGTATTATCCTGGTTTTTCTCTTGGTTTGCAATCAAACGACGCCGGGATGGGCGAATCGCCGGATCAGCGCCGCATGGAATCGAAGAATTCACCGTTTGTCTTTGTCGCCTTGATCTTGTCAAGCAGGAATTCCATCGCTTCCAGGTCGTCCATGTTGTAAAGCAGCTTGCGCAGCACCCACATTTTCTGCAGGACGTCCGGCATCAGCAGCAGTTCTTCACGGCGGGTGCCGGAACGGTTGACGTTGATGGCCGGGTAAACACGTTTTTCGGCCATGCGGCGATCCAGGTGGATCTCCATGTTGCCGGTGCCCTTGAATTCCTCGTAGATCACGTCGTCCATACGGCTGCCGGTGTCGATCAGGGCCGTGGCGATGATCGTCAGCGAGCCGCCTTCCTCGATGTTACGCGCGGCGCCGAAGAAGCGCTTGGGCTTTTGCAGCGCGTTGGCATCGACACCGCCGGTCAGCACTTTCCCGGAAGCCGGCTGCACCGTATTGTAGGCGCGCGCGAGGCGGGTGATCGAATCGAGCAGGATGACCACGTCTTTTTTGTGTTCGATGAGGCGCTTGGCCTTCTCGATCACCATTTCGGCTACCTGTACGTGCCGTGTCGCCGGTTCGTCGAAGGTCGAGGCAACGACTTCGCCACGTACCGAGCGGGTCATTTCCGTGACTTCTTCCGGGCGCTCGTCGATGAGCAGGACGATCAGCGTGATGTCCGGATGGTTGGCGGTGATGGCATGCGCGATGTGCTGCATCATCACGGTCTTGCCGGTCTTGGGCGGCGCCACCAGAAGGCCGCGCTGGCCTTTGCCGATGGGCGAGACGATGTCGATGATGCGGCTGGTGATGTTCTCCTCGCCGCGGATCTCGCGTTCGAGCTTGATATGCTTTTCCGGGTGCAGCGGCGTCAGGTTTTCAAAAAGAATTTTGTTCTTCGACGCTTCGGGCGCCTCGCCGTTGACTTTGTCCACCTTGACCAGCGCAAAGTAGCGTTCGCCGTCTTTCGGTGTGCGAATTTCCCCTTCGATCGTGTCGCCGGTATGTAGATTGAAACGGCGGATCTGGCTCGGGCTGACGTAGATGTCATCGGTACTGGCCAGATAGGAGGTGTCCGGCGAGCGCAGGAAACCAAAGCCATCCGGCAGAGTCTCGAGAGTCCCGTCGCCGAAGATGGTTTCGCCTTTTTTGGCCTGGTTCTTGAGCAGGGCGAAAATCAACTCGTGTTTACGGAGCCGGTTGGCGCCCTCGATATCGTTGGCAACAGCCATATCGAGCAACTGGCTGACATGAAAGGCTTTGAGTTCTGATAAATGCATGTGCAGTATGGGAAAGGGAATGGCGAAATGCCAGGGGTTGTTACAGGGCTAGTGCTGAAAAAGTAAGATTTACTTTGTGCAGGGATTACAGCGGATTAGGAAAGGGTCGCAAGTCTGGTTCGATTAGAGCCCGAAAGCCGCAACCCAGTCCCGTTATCGTTATTCTGGCAGGGCAGCAAAAACTTTCAGGCGCAGAGTAGTCATTTTACAAGTGGCTGTCAATAAATGCCGTGAGCTGCGACTTCGACAGGGCGCCTACCTTGGTGGCTTCCATGTTGCCGTTTTTGAACAGCATCAGCGTGGGAATGCCCCGAACGGCGAAATTGGCCGGAGTCGAAGGGTTTTCGTCGATATTTATCTTGGCTATTTTCAGGCGGCCGGCATACTGGGCGGCAATTTCGTCGAGAATCGGTGCGATCATCTTGCATGGGCCGCACCATTCGGCCCAGAAATCCAGCAGAACCGGTTGCTGCGATTGCAGAACCTCGGTCGCAAAAGTGTCGTCAGTGACGTAATGAATATGTTCACTCATCGGGCGCCTCGTGGGATTTTATAGGAAGGGGTGCGTGATAGAGAGTCGATCAACTCTTAGAGTTCTATCGTAGCCAAAAAAAAACTACTTTGGAAGAAAAAAACGCGGAAAGCCGCGTGGCCGATAAAAATTTGTTGCAGAAGACCCCCTTGGGCGGTGTCTGCGGGCAGGACTATCGTTTACAGCCCAAATCCGCCGCCGTATGATGCGCGAAGATCGTCATCAACTAGATGTGGGCGTCGCCATGAATCTGGAAAAAGTCGTTTTCGGTTTTTTCATCATCTTTGCATGCACTTTGAATTTCGGCTTCTTCATTGGGGGAATCGACAACACCCTGGTCCATGATGTCGGGCATCTTTTTGCCGCGGTTGTCGTCAACCTGATTGCCTTGGTCATGAAATTCGGCGACCGCACGCACATCGGCGCCACGCATCTGGCCACCAGCATGGTGGCCATGCTGCAGCTGCTGGCGGCGTCTTTCGTCTGGATGTGGCATGTGTATGTCCAAAATCTGGAGATGACCGGGGCGACGATGTCCTCAGTCGTTTCGCTGAGCGGCGGCGCGCTGGTGGCCAACATAATTTCCGTGATCCTGCTGATCAGCGAAACCCTGCGCCAGACCCGTTGACCGGAAACGCTCCGCGTGAACGAAGTCCTGTTCGTCATCCTTCGCCGGCTGCGTCAGCCGCTGATCACCCTGATCATCGCCTACTCCGTTTCGGTGTGGGGATTGGTGCTGATGCCGGGGGTGGATGACAACGGCAATGTCGTGCATCTGAGCTTTTTCCATGCGATCTATTTCATCAGCTATACCGCCACGACGATCGGCTTCGGGGAAGTCCCCCATGCGTTTTCCGATCCGCAACGGATGTGGGTCGTCGTCTGTATCTACCTGTGCGTGGTGGCCTGGGCCTACATGCTGGGCAGCATTTTCCACCTGTCGCAGGATCTGATATTGCGCGACGCGATTGCACGACGCCGTTTCGCGCGGCGCGTGGCGGCCCTGCAGGAGCCGTTCGTCCTGATCATCGGCTATGGACAGAGCGGCATCATGCTGGCGCGGATGCTCGATCGCATGGGCAAACACATGGTGATCGTCGAGCTGCGCGGCGAGCGGGCGGCAAGCATAGAAATCGAGGAATTCGGACACCCGCCGCTGTTCCTCGCGGCGGACGGCCGCCTGCCCGACGTGCTCGTCGACGCCGGCGTGTCGCACCGCAAATGCTTGGCCATGGTAGCGCTGGCCGGCAACGACGACACCAACCAGTCGGTGGCGATCGGCGGCACGGTACTCAATCCGTCGCTGCGCATCGTTGCCCGGGTGCATACGCCGATTGCGCAGGCCAACCTGGAGTCGTTCCGCAATATCGAACTGATCAATCCGTTCCAGAGCTTTGCCATCAACATCCGCCTGGATATGGGGTCGCCCGAGCGCCTGCGCGTGATCGAATGGCTTTCCGGCCTGCCGGGGGGCGTTCGGCCGGAACCGCTCAATCTGCCCAGGGGGCATTGGGTGATTTACGGTTCGGGGAATTTCCCGCATTACTTCGTTTCGGCGTTCGAGGATGCGGGCGTTACCTGTTCGACCATTCGGGCCGATTCCGCGCCACTGGCCGACGCTGCCATTCAATCGCAAGGCCAGGGAGGAGCGGCCGGGGAAATGGCCGCGGCGGGCATCGAGCGTGCTGTCGGACTTGTCGTGTGCACCGAAAACGATTCAGTCAACCTGGCGGCCGTGACGCGCGCGCGCGCGATCAATCCCGGAATCTACGTAATCATCCGGCAGACCAGCGTGGTCAACGCCAGCCTGATCGACGCCTCCATGGCGAACCTGCGATTCGTCAAGGCGGAAGTGGTCTCGCACAAGGCGCGGCAGCTTCTGACCTCGCCGCTGCTGATCCGATTCCTCAGGCACCTGTATGAGGATAAGGGCGATCTGGTGCAACGCACCAACGCCTTGCTTGAGCAGTACGCCGGCGACAAGGTGCCGTTCATGTGGGGCTTCGATTGTTTTGCCTCATATACCGGGTTGCGCGAGGCGCTGGCGCCCGATGTCGATCCACCGCTGTCGATTGGCGACCTGCTGATCAACCCGGAGCATCCTCCCGAGCGGCTTGGCGCGATCCCGTTGCTGCTGCTGCGCAAGAAACAGGAAATTCCGCTGCCCGCGGAAAACACCCGCCTGCTGTCGGGGGACAGGATTCTTTTCGCCGGGCGGCGCGGCGAATGGGAGCTGCAGAAGCGCTTCCTCCTGGAACCAAGTCCGCTGACCTATGTCCGTACCGGGGTGGAGCCACCGCGCAGCTGGCTGTTCCGTCGCTTTCTGACGCGTGATCGTTCCTGATCTGCGGTTTTCGTGCTGCCGCTGCTATCCGGATGCGCTATAGTCATCTTCCCAATTTCCGAAACCCTCTAGAGGCGTGCCATGGCCTACGTCATTACCGACAATTGCATCAAATGCAAATACACCGATTGTGTCGACGTCTGCCCGGTCGACTGCTTCCACGAGGGGCCGAATTTCCTGGTGATCGACCCGGACGAGTGCATCGACTGCACCCTGTGCGTAGCCGAGTGCCCGGCCTCGGCGATCTATGCCGAGGATGACGTTCCCGACAACATGCGCAAATTCATCGCGCTGAATGCCGATCTGTCCAAAACCTGGCCGTCGATCACCGAGCGCAAGGAGGCGCTGGCCGACGCGGATGACTGGAACGGCGAGCCCGACAAACTGGACAAGCTGGAACGCTGAATTTCCGCTATTCCGGCAAAAGGCGGTGAATTGGGTGCGCCCGCCCGGTTTGCAGGCGCCGGGGTCGGTTTCTCAAAGATGGTCAAGTCATGCTCCTGCACTATGTTCGTGTCCGGAGTGGGCGGAACTCGCGAGTCCAGGGAAGTTCTAATTCAGTGACATAGCGATTTCCGGCTCGTTCTTTTCGATGCGATGCCTCCGGAGAGAGCGTGACGCGAATAGCATGTGCTGTGGTGTCGTGTCGCCGGATGGTGTTCGCTCACGCGAAAACGAGCAGCACGTAACCGATACCTCATGAGGGCTGCGTGGAAAAGGTCTGGCTGAAAAGCTATCCGGCGGGAGTGCCCGGCGAGGTCGACGCCGGTGGCGACGCTTCCCTCGTGGAAATGTTCGAGCGAAGTTTTTCCCGTTTCCGTGAGCGTACGGCTTACATCGGCACGGGAGCGCGTCTGACGTACGGTGAGCTTGACGAGGGCTCCCGTCGTTTCGCGGCGTATCTGCAATCGGTCCTGAAGCTGCCTCGCGGTGCGCGCGTGGCGATCATGCTGCCCAACCTCGTGCAATATCCTGTCTGCATGATCGGCATATTGCGCGCGGGGTGCGTGGTGGTAAACTGCAATCCGCTCTACACGGCCAGGGAGTTGCGTCATCTCCTGAGCGACTCCGGGGCCGAAACCGTCGTTATCCTGGAGAGTTTCGCGCACGTCCTGGAACGGGCCTTGCCCGGTACAGCCGTGAAGCATGCGGTGATAGTGCGGGTGGGCGACATGCTGACCCTTCTCAAGGGCATGGCAGTGAATTTTTTCGTCAGGCAAATCCTGCGCAAAGTGCCCGAATGGCATCTGCCGGATGCTGCCGGTTTTCGCCGCACGCTTTCCATCGGCAGCAGGAGTTCATTCAGGCCGGTGCCGATAACCCAAGACGATCTGGCATTCCTGCAATACACGGGAGGGACGACCGGAGTGTGCAAGGCGGCCATGCTGACGCATCGGAATCTCCTCGCTAACCTGGCGCAGACGCACGCATGGGTCGAATCCACGCTGACGGAGGGCGGCGAGTCGATTGTGACCGCGCTGCCGCTTTATCATATCTTCGCCATGATGGCGAACTGTTTCCTGATGCTGAAGATCGGCGCCAGCAATCTGCTGATTGCCGATCCGCGCAACATTCCGGCGTTCGTCGCCGAATTGCGGCGCTATCCTTTCAGCATCATTACGGGAGTCAATACGCTGTTCAACGCGCTACTCGACGACGACGGGTTCCGCCGCCTGGATTTCTCCCGGCTGAAGATCGCCCTCGGGGGCGGCATGTCGATCCAGAAATCCGTGGCCGACCGTTGGCAGCAACTGACCGGCAAGCCGTTGATCGAGGCCTACGGCCTGACCGAAACCTCGCCGGCGGTGACGATCAACCCGCCGGATCTGCCGCATTTCAACGGCATGATCGGCTTGCCGGTTCCGTCGACGGAAGTGGCCATCCGCGACGACCGGGGCGGGGATCTTCCGTTGGGGGAATGCGGCGAGCTTTGCGTGCGCGGTCCGCAGGTGATGCGCGCCTACTACGGGCAGCCGGACGAGACGGCCAAGGTTTTCTGGGCCGACGGTTTTTTGCGAACCGGCGATCTGGCTGTGATGCGTGACGATGGTTATTTGTGCATCATGGGGCGCAAAAAAGACCTGATTCTTGTTTCGGGATTCAACGTTTATTCCGCCGAGGTCGAGGAAGTCGTGGCGATGCATCCCGGTGTTGCCGAGGCGGCGGCCGTCGGCGTGCCCGATGAAAAGACCGGTGAAGCGGTGAAGATTTTTGTCGTTCGCAAGGATCCGTCCCTGACGGCCGGGGAACTGCTTGCCTTGTGCAGGGAAAATCTGACGCGCTACAAGGTGCCGACGCATGTCGAGTTTCGCACGGAATTGCCGAAGAGCACGATCGGCAAGGTGTTGCATCGCGCTTTGCGCGAGGGAGGATGACGGCGTTATTGATCCTGCCATGGTCCGAAATTCCGTTTTCCTTGATATGTTTTCCTGCTCGGCGCTTCGTATTCATGAACGGATATAGAATTGCGTCATGAATACGGTCCTGCTGATGCTTCCCGATTTTTCCCTCATCCTGCTCGGCGCCGGTCTCCGGCGCTGGATGAGGTTCGGCGATCATTTCTGGGTCGGCGCAGAGAAACTCGTTTACTTCGTTCTGTTTCCGGCATTGCTGGTCAACGCACTGTTGCGGACGCATCTGGACCCGGCGGCCGCCTTGCCGTTGCTGGCGACATCGTTTTCGGTCATTGGCGCGGGAATGCTGCTGGGGTCGCTGGCCAGACTGTTTCCCGGAATTTCCTCGATGGCGTTTGCCTCGATTTACCAATGCGCATTCCGTTTCAATTCCTATATCGGCCTCGCCGTTGTAGGCATGCTGTTCGGCGAACCGGGGATTGCCGCTATGGGCATCATCCTCGGGGCGGCGGTGCCTGTCGTCAATCTGGTATCGGTGTGGGCGCTGGCCAAGCATGGTTCGACGGGGTTGTGGTGGGAAATTCTGAGAAATCCCTTGATTTGGGCGACGAGCGTCGGTTTCGCCTTGAATATCGCCGGCTTTGCCCCTCCGGCGCCGCTCACGGCGTTTCTCGGGAGGCTGGCCGACGCCTCGATCGCCCTGGGGCTGATTGCCGTTGGGGCGGCATTGCGTCTGGAGGGAACTTCGGGGGTCAAGCTGGCGGCCGGCTGGCTGCTGGTGGTCAAACTGCTGTTGCTGCCCTGGGTTGCGTTGATCGTTGGCAAATGGGTGGGGTTGTCCACGCTTTATCACCAGGTCGTCGTCCTGTTCGCCGCCCTGCCCACGGCGTCTTCGGCCTACATTCTGGCCATGCGCATGGGCGGCGACGGCAGGAGCGTGGCCTGGATCGTGTCGATGACCACGCTCATGTCGATGCTGACGCTCTCGGCCTGGGCGGCCTGGATCGTTTAGGGAGAGGACCGCGCCGGCGGCTGCTCCCCGCGCATTGCTTCGCAGCGATGCGCCTTCACGCTTTCAGCGATTCTTGGCTTGCACCCAGAGGATGTCGCCTTGTCCTTCGGTACGATTCAACACGCGGCCGAGAATGAACAAAAGGTCGGAAAGGCGGTTGAGGTATTTGCGCGCCGGCTCGGAAACGGGTTCGCTGTTGTGCAGATGCACGACGCGGCGTTCGACGCGCCGGCAGACGGCGCGTGCCAGGTGTGCGAGGGCCGCGGGACGCGTGCCGCCCGGCAGGATGAAATTTTTCAGCGGGCCGAGATCGGCGTTCCATTGCGTTGCCAGTTCCTCGAGGCGGAGGATCTGCGCTTCGACAATAACGGTTGAACCTGGAATGCAGATCTCGCCGCCGAGATCGAAAAGATCATTCTGAATGAGCCTTAGCGCTGTGCCTATGGCTTCGGGAAGCGGTTCTGCCAGCAGAACGCCCAACAGCGAGTTGAGTTCGTCGATTTCACCGATGCAGTCGATGCGCAGGCTATCCTTGGCGACGCGCGTACCGTCGCCAAGGCCGGTGGTGCCGGCATCGCCCGTGCGGGTAACTATTTTACTGAGACGATTTCCCATGATCTCTTTTCCGAAAGCACAAAAAAAGATTATAGCGAATGCGCAGCGTCTTTCCTTCTCGCAGTTTTTGTTATCGGAAAACATTTGTCATGTTATTCTGCGCCATTCCGATAACAGCTATAGTCCGCATGGGAATAATGATCGATGCTTGCGTGGCCCAGCATCAGGGAGATCGCAAGGAACAACAGGATCGTGTCGCCCTCATCCCGCACCCTCGAGGCGGCGGGGTAGCGTTGATCGTGGTGGCGGACGGCATGGGGGGGCACGCTGGAGGAGCGCTGGCTGCCCAGCAGGTGATCCATACGGCGGGAAATAATCTGGGGGGGTTTTCGGCGCGCGACGACGAACCCCGGGAGCTGCTTTCCTCGAGCATCGATGAGGCGCACATGCTGATCAAGGCCTCGCGCTTCATCAACGAAAAGGATCCGCACAGCACCGTGGTCATGATGCTGCTGCAACCGGGAAAAGTGAGCTGGGCGCATTGCGGCGATAGCCGCCTGTACCGGTTTCGCGGCGAGCAGCGGGTGTTTTGCACGCGGGATCACTCTTACGTCGAAGATCTCGTGGACAAGGGGCTGATTACACCGGAGCAGGCCCTGGTCCATCCCAACCGCAATATCCTGCTGACCTCGCTGGGCGGCAACGAGGAACCGCGCGTCGACCATGGCGAGACCGACGACCTGCAGGCAGGCGACGCATTTCTGCTCTGTTCGGACGGGCTTTGGGGGTATTTCGGCGATGCCGAACTGGGTGGCGTGATTGCCGCCTATTCCGCGCGCGAAGCTTCGGATATCCTCATCAACCGGGCCCGGAAGCGGGCCAAGGGCGAAGGAGACAACGTGTCGATCGCCATTATCAAATTAGTCGACCGGCCGAAGAAAAATTGACGCTGTACCAACGTACTTTAGCGCGTTGATGGGCGAGTTTCGAACAGTTGCGTTCCCGAAGAGGCTGCCGTTTCATTTTTAATGGATAATGGCGGCCCTGGTGTAACTTCCCCAATTTCCCATGTCTCGTCCCCGTTTTCTGCCAGACAATTTCACGCTGGCCCTGGTTTTCGTGGTTTTGCTGGCGACATTCCTGCCCTGCAAAGGCGAAGTGGCCGAAGCCTTTTCGTGGGCGACCACTCTGGCCATCGCCATGCTGTTTTTCTTTCATGGCGCCAAGCTGCCCCGGCAGGCCGTGATCGAAGGATTGACGCACTGGCGGCTCCATCTGACCGTGCTGGCCTGCACCTTCGTGCTGTTCCCCGTCATCGGCCTGCTGCTCAAGCCCGCCCTGCTTCTGGTGGTTACGCCGGAACTGTATCTCGGCATCCTGTTCCTGTGCCTGCTCCCATCCACCGTGCAGTCGTCGATCGCCTTTACCGCGATGGCGCGCGGCAACGTGCCGGCGGCCGTCTGCAGCGCTTCGGCGTCCAATCTGCTTGGCATTTTCCTGACGCCGGCGCTGGTCGGCCTGTTCATCGCCAAGGGCAGCGGCAATGCCAGTGTGTCTTTCGAGTCGATCGGCAACATCGTCATGCAGCTGCTCGTGCCTTTCATCAGCGGGCAAATCGCACGGCGCTGGATCGCCCGTTGGGTCGACGAGCATCGCGGCGCACTGCGCTATACCGACCAGGGATCGATCCTGCTGGTAGTCTATACCGCCTTCTCCGCCGCCGTCATCGAAGGTCTGTGGCGGGAAACGCCCTGGCAGGCGCTGCTGGCGCTGATCGTGATCAGCAGCGCGCTGCTGGCGCTGGTGCTGGCGCTGAGCGCCTGGGGCAGCCGGGCGCTGGGCTTCAACAAGGAAGACGAGATTACGATAGTGTTTTGCGGCTCGAAGAAAAGCCTGGCCAGCGGCGTGCCGATCGCCAATGTGCTGTTCGCGACACACGCCGTCGGCGCGATCGTTCTGCCGCTGATGATATTTCACCAGATCCAGCTGATGGTCTGCGCCGTTCTGGCCAAGCGCTATGCCAGCCGGAGCGACGGCGTAGAGATATTAGAGGAAACTTCGCCCACGCGTTGATCTCGCACGTTCCGTCCGGAGGGGCAGCTCTTGGCGGCTGAGAGGAGTCGCCAACGAGGGGCGCTTGTGCAGGAGGCCCCCTCTGTTTTCCGGCGGTTCCCTATTTCCGGCCAAGGCCGCCGAGCAGCGCAGCGACGACGCGGCGCGGTTTGTGCGGAAACTCCTTGTGCGCGGCCGCGCGCGTTTTCTCGGTATCGGTCTGCGCGGCTGCCGGCTGCGGTTCGGGACTTTCGTAGGGTTTGCTGAAATCGAAGCCGTCGGGTGCGATGTGGCGGCTCGGGCGCGATTTTTCCGTAGAGCGCCCGCGGGGCGGGCGGGCTGCCGGGGCGACGGACGAGGGGGGCGCCGGCGGGCGGCGGTGATGCTTTTTCCTGCCGCTCGGCGGGTATTCGTAATCGTATTCCGGTTCGAATCCAGGCACGATGACCTGCTCGATCGGCATCTTGATCAGCTTCTCGATGTCGACGAGGTAGGCTACTTCGTCAGCGGAAACCAGGGAGATGGCTGTTCCCTGTTTCCCGGCGCGGCCGGTGCGGCCGATGCGGTGAATATAATCTTCCGGCGTATGCGGGATTTCGAAGTTGACGACGTGCGGCAACTCGTCGATGTCCAGGCCGCGCGCCGCGACGTCGGTGGCGACGAGCACCAGCGTCGAGCCGTCCTTGAAGGCTTCGAGCGCTTTCAGGCGGTCCTGCTGGCTCTTGTCGCCATGGATCGAATCGGCGGCAATGCCGGCGCGCTGCAGATCGCGAGCCAATCGGTTGGTTTCGATTTTCGTGCGGGTGAAGACCAGCACCTGATTGAATTCGGAGGATTTGAGCAGTTTCACCAGCAATGCACGCTTGGCATCGGCAGCTACGGGGTGAACACGGTGCGTGATGGTTTCCGAAACCGTGTTGCGGCGGGCGACTTCGATGAGCATCGGCGAGCGAAGCATCTTGTCGGCCAGCTTCTTGATTTCGTCGGAAAACGTGGCCGAGAAGAGCAGGCTTTGCCGCTGGACCGGCAGCAGGTTGATGATGCGCGTGACATCCGGGATGAAGCCCATGTCCAGCATCCGGTCGGCTTCGTCGAGCACCAGCGCCTGCACCTGGCCGAAATTGAGGCATTTCTGTTCGACCAGATCGAGCAGGCGGCCGGGAGTGGCGACCAGCACTTCGACTCCCAGGCGTATCTCCTCGATCTGCGGTTTTATGTCGACGCCGCCGTAGGTGCATAGGCTGCGGATGGGGACGTGCTTGCTGTAGTCCTTGACCGATTCATAAACCTGGATGGCCAGTTCGCGAGTCGGCGCCAGCATCAGAATGCGCACCGGATGGCGCGCCGGCGACGGGCTGGCGTTGGCAAACGGCAGGATTCTCTGCAGCAGCGGCAGGGTGAATGCCGCCGTCTTGCCTGTGCCCGTCTGGGCGCCTCCCATCAGGTCTTTGCCGGCAAGAACGATTGGTATGGCTTGCGCCTGTATGGGGGTAGGGGTCTCATATCCCTGGTCGGATATGGCTTGTAACAGCTCGGGGGCAAGGCCGAGTTCATCGAAACGCATCAGGAGCGCCTATAAATAATAGGGAATCAAAGGGATAGACGAACAATTATACATCATGCTTCATGCACGCTACCGCAACAACGGTCTGCGGAGCGTGAATCCAGCAATGTACGATGGAAAAAGCCTGCCTGCGCCGGCCTTCAAAAGGAAACCATCACTATTCATCAGCGGATTTTTTTGAGGATCCCCCTGCTGTTTCGGCCTTTGCGGTCTTCTTCTTCACCGTCGGCGGAGAAACCGGCGGGAGCTGCGGCGCGACTGTTTCCAGTTTGTTTTCGCGCATGTAGCCATCCATGTCGCGCCAGCCTTCGTATATGGCGGATCTCGGCAGCCAGGAATAAATGGCGTAGCAGTCCTCGATGGCGCGGCCCGACTGCCGGCAGGCGCCGCCGACCGCACGGCCGTCGGCTTCCGCCTTGGCTTCCTTGACAGCCGGATCCTCGATTCCCAGCTGCTGTTGAATGGCATCGCAGCCGGACAGGCCGATGGCCAATAGCCCAGCGCCTAAAGCTGTACGCAATGCCCCCCAAGACTTCTCCGACACGATATTTCCCGACTGATTGGATGATAATCGGCATTTTTACCATAAATCGGGAAGAAACAGTGGGGTACCATGGTGGATGGTGTCATCGGAAAATGACGAAGTTCGTTTTTCGCGCTATATAATGCCTGCTTCGGTTTTCATTTTGTAAGGAAGAGAAGAGTGATGCTTTTTCCTCGAGTTTTCGTCGGAATCAGCGGCTTGATCGTTTCATGTTCGCTGCTGGCCGCCCCCGCGCCGAAAGCAACGGTCAAGGCGAAGGCGCCTGCCAAGGCGGCCGCCGTTAGCGCTGAACCTGTAACCATCGAATTGTCTCATCGCCTTGGCGAGATACAGGCTGAGCGCCTGGAGCCGTTGATCGACAGTTTCAACAAGCAGAACAAGGATGTACAGGTAAAGCTGGTGCGGCGTACCGACGGTGCGGCCCCTACTGAGATCAATCTTGCCACCCGCGACGAGTATGCGAACTTCATGGCCAGCAAGGCGCAGTTCAAACCGTTGTTCCAGGTGATGCGTGAGGCCAAGATGTCTTTCGATTCGTCCAGGCTGTCACCGGATCTGCGTAGCGGCGTGGCGGACGCCAGAGGCCAGTTGTTTGCCTTGCCGGTGGCCTTTTCCACGCCGGTGTTTTACATCAACAAAGATATTTTTCGCAAGGCGGGACTCAATCCGGACAATCCGCCCAAAACCTGGGATGAAGCCCAGGAACTTGCAGGCAAGCTGCTAGCGGCGGGCAGCCAGTGTCCTTACACGACTTCCTGGCCGGCCTGGACGATGATCGACAACATCAGCGCCTGGAATGGAGCGGACGTTAGTGACACCAAGGGAAATCTGACGTTCAACGGGTTGTTGCAGGTCAAGCACGTGGCCATGATGGCGACTTGGCACAAGAGCCGCTATTTCGTTTACTACGGCCGTGGCGACGAGGCCGACCGCCGATTCGCCAATGGCGAGTGCGGCATGCTGACCGGCTCCTCGGCGTTGTTTGCCACCTTGTCCGAAGGGAACAGCAAGTTCGATGTCGGTGTTTCCGAGTTGCCCTACCATGACGACGTCTATGGCGCGCCGCAGCACACGCTGGCTGACGGGGCATCGCTGTGGGTGGCCAACGGCCTGAAACCGGCTGAAACGAAAGGCGTGGCCAAGTTCGTCAACTACGTGCTTGGCCCGGAAGTTCAGATCAATCTGACCCTTGCCGGCGGTTTTCTGCCAATGACCAACGTGGCGCGTACGGCCGCCAACAGTAAGCTCAAGAAGACCGATCTCGCCGGCGTGCAGGCGGCTTACGACCAGCTTAAAGGCAAGGCGGCAACACCGACCGTGCGGGTTTCGCAGGTCGAGGTGGTTCGCCAGATTGTCGATGAGGAACTGGAGTCGGTGTGGGCCAACCGCAAGCCCGCCAAGGAGGCGCTCGACAACGCTGTGCAGCGCGGGAACGCGGCGATGAAAACTGTCCTGGCCAAGGCGAAAACCGGAAAGTGATCTGCTGGCGGAGTGTCTGAAACTGAAAAAACCCGCAGCAGCGGGTTTTTTCATGGCTCAGGTGCTCGAAAAGGCAAGCCGAAACCCCCGGGGTTTCTGAGGGCCGCGAGAGGCGCCGAAGCCGTGGGGCATTCAATGTTAAAATTGTAAGTTATTGAAAACCGTCCGTAATAGAGACCGAAACCGATGAAAAGTGCAGAAATCCGCGAGGCGTTCCTCAAATTTTTTGAATCCAAAGGCCATCAGATTGTGGCGTCGAGTTCGCTGGTGCCACACGATGATCCCACCCTGCTGTTCACCAATGCAGGGATGAACCAGTTCAAGGATGTTTTTCTCGGCTTCGACAAGCGCCCTTATCTGCGTGCGACGACATCGCAGAAATGCGTGCGCGCCGGCGGCAAGCACAATGATCTGGAAAACGTCGGCTATACCGCCCGCCACCATACGTTTTTTGAGATGCTCGGCAATTTCTCGTTCGGCGATTATTTCAAGCTTGACGCGATCAAATATGCCTGGGAGTTGCTGACCGATGTTTTCAAGCTGCCGAAAGACCGCCTGTGGGTGACCGTTTATGCCGAGGACGACGAGGCTTTCGATATCTGGCACAAAGTGATCGGCTTGCCGGCTGAACGCGTTATCCGCATTGGCGACAACAAAGGCGCGCGTTATGCTTCCGACAATTTCTGGATGATGGGCGATACCGGGCCCTGCGGCCCGTGTTCAGAGATCTTCTTCGATCACGGCGATCACATCCCGGGCGGCCCGCCCGGATCGCCCGACGAGGATGGCGACCGCTACATCGAGATCTGGAACAACGTCTTCATGCAGTTCAACCGCGACGAACAGGGCGTCATGCACCCGCTGCCCAAGCCTTCGGTGGATACCGGCATGGGCCTCGAACGCATGACCGCCGTGCTGCAGCACGTCAACAGCAACTATGACATCGATCTGCTGCGGAACCTGGTTGAGGCGGCGGCGCGCGAAACCCATGCAACGGACATGGAGAGCCCGTCGCTGCGCGTGCTGGCGGACCACATCCGGGCATGCTCCTTCCTGATCGCCGACGGGGTGATTCCCGGCAATGAAGGGCGCGGCTACGTGCTGCGCCGCATCATCCGCCGCGCCATCCGCCACGGTTACAAGCTCGGGGCGCGCTCTGCCTTTTTCCACCGCATGGTGCCCGATCTCGTGAAGGAGATGGGAGACGCCTACCCGGAACTCAAGTCCGGTGAAAAGCGTATTACCGATATGCTGAAGCAGGAGGAAGACCGCTTTTTCGCCACCATCGAGCACGGCATGACCATCCTCGAAGGCGAACTGGCAGCCATGGGGGAAAAAGGCGTGTTCAACGGCGAAATGGCTTTCCGCCTGCACGACACCTTCGGTTTCCCGCTCGACCTGACGGCGGATATCTGCCGCGAGCGCGGCGTGACGGTCGATTCGGCCGGCTTCGAGGCAGCCATGAATCGGCAGAAGGAACTGGCGCGCGCCGCCGGCAAGTTCAAGATGTCCGCCGCTCTGGAGTACAGCGGTCCCGGGACTGTTTTCCATGGTTACCAGACGCTTGAGCACAAAGGCAAGGTGCTGGCGCTCTACAAGGATGGGGCACAGGTCGGCGAGCTGTCCGAAGGCGATATCGGCACGATCGTCCTCGACGAAACGCCGTTCTATGCCGAATCCGGCGGCCAGGTCGGCGACCGCGGCGTATTGCAGTCAGCGCAGGGTATCTTTGCCGTCGAGGATACGCAAAAGATCCAGGCCGCCGTGTCCGGCCATCAGGGGGTGCTGAAGACCGGCCGCCTCAAGGTCGGCGATTCGGTCAATGCCAAGGTCGATACGCTCGCGCGCAAGCGCACCATGCGCAACCATTCGGTCACGCACCTGATGCATAAGGCATTGCGCGAAGTGCTCGGCGACCACGTGCAGCAAAAGGGCTCGCAGGTCGACCCGGAAAAAACGCGTTTCGACTTCGTGCACAACCAGCCGATGACCGACGAAGAAATCAACCGTGTCGAAAAGATCGTCAATGCCGAAATCCTGGAGAACACCGAGTGCCTGCATCGCGTGATGCCGATCGGCGAGGCGCAGAAGCTGGGCGCCGTGATGCTGTTCGGCGAAAAATACGGCGATGAGGTGCGTGTCATCGACATCGGCACCTCGCGCGAGCTGTGCGGCGGCACCCACGTCGGCCGCACCGGCGACATCGGCGTGTTCTCCATCGTCGCCGAAGGCGGGGTGGCGGCGGGCGTCCGGCGTGTCGAGGCGATCACCGGCGATGTTGCCCTGGCCTACATCAACGGCATGGAAACGGCGCTTGGCGGCGTGGCCGGAACGCTCAAGGTGCAGCCCGGCGACGTACAGGCACGGGTCTACTCGATTCTCGACCAGGTGCGCAAACTTGAGCACGAACTTGTGCTGCTCAAGGGCAAACAGGTCGCCTCGCAGGGCGAGGCGCTCGCCAAGCAGGCGGTCGACGTAAATGGCGTCAAGGTGCTGGCGGCCACGCTGGAAGACGCCGATATCAATGCTTTGCGCACCACGGTGGATAAATTGCGCGACAAGTTGAAGAGCGCCGCCGTTGTCCTGGCATCGAGCGCCGGTGGCAAGGTCTCGCTGATCGCCGGCGTGACGCCCGATCTGATCAGCCGGGTCAAGGCCGGCGAACTCGTCAATTTCGTCGCTCAGCAGGTCGGTGGCAAGGGCGGTGGCCGTCCGGACATGGCCCAGGCCGGCGGAACCGAGCCGGCCAAATTGCCGTCCGCTTTGTCGTCGGTCAAGGGCTGGGTGGAGAAAAAGCTGTAACCCTACTGTATTCCCACCAAGCGAAAAAAAGCAGCCCCGGTGAGGGCTGCTTTTTTTTGGGTTTTTACCAAGTCTGTTTCAGAAAGGTTTTTCAGGGTAGGCGACCGTCTGCGCGAGGATGATGCGCTGATGCGCTTCCAGGCCAAGCGCCTTGCCCAGCGAGGCGCGGTCGACCGATCCGCGCACGACGGCGGCGAGCCCCGCGGATGCGCAGAAGAGGTACACGTTCTGCACGATGAACCCGGTGTCGGTGGAGCTGTAGATCAGTTGCTGTTCGCTGTCGAGATCAGGCATCTTCATGTAATCGGCAACGAAAATGAGATTGACCGGGGCGATGAAAACGAAATCCTGTTTGCCGGCAAGCGGCCGCAGATCGCCGGCCGCTACTCCCGTCAGCGTGTGTTCGTGGTTGTCGTAGCGATAAGCGCCTTCGGCGGTGACGACATAAATATCGATCTCGCGCCGGTCGCGCGCAGACGGCGCGGTCCGCTTGCCCGTTTCCGGCCGGTTGACGCCGGTGGCGGCCCAAAGCAGATTGGAGAGCGTCTGCGGCGGCAGCGGCTTACTGCTGATTTCTCGGGTCGAACGCCGCGCCTGGAGAACTTCCATCAATGGTTTGCCGCCGCTCTTTTCGGGGGGCGGCAAAGTGATTTTACTTATTTCGCTGGTGCTCATGTCGGGAAATTTCTGATTGTTGATATTTGACGAGTATGCCGGCAGGGCCGGCGGTCTTCGATGAACGGCCGATTGCGGGGCCGATCTTGGACTCTACGCCAGCCTGCATGGACAGTTTACATTCTTATTTCTTCTCGCTGGTGAATAAAATCAAACCGATCAGTTTCAGCGGGATATCGCCCGTATTCTCTATGCCATGGCAATGATGATCGTCGACCAGCGTCATGTCGCCGGCTTCGAGATCGTAGAAATCCTCGTCATTCTGGTAGCGGCCTTTCCCTTGCAGGATGTAATACGCCTCGACGTCGCCTTCGTGCCGATGCAGTCCGACGGAAGCTCCTGGCGGAACGGTCAATTCGGCGAACAGGCGGCCCTTGCCGAGCATCTCGTCCGGATTGAGCAGATGCTTCACGGTGACGGTTCCCTTGCCTCCGCGCATGTGTTCGTTATGTTGCACAGTCATATCGGCGCTGTGTCTGCAGAGCATGTTTTCTCCTGGCGAATGGAATGTAATGGTTTTCGAAAAGTGCGCTTGCTATTTGAACAGCTCGTCGAGTGGATTTGCCTTTTTCTCGGGACTTGCAGCGGCGGCTTTGCGGACGGCAAATTCTTCCTCGATGTTGTCGCGGTAATAGCTCCATGCCGAGCCGGAGCTTGCGAGACGCCGCCAGATTTCATCGCCGACGCCCGTATACTCCAGCACGCTCCCGTCGTCGAGTTCGACCTGAAGGATACGATCGCGTTTGTCGTAGCCGATGGCGCGCAGTTTCCCCGAATTGATGCGTTTCATTTCCATAATCGCCTCCGATTCCGTTTCAATGTCCGTTGCCTCGACGTATTGCTGCCGGGTTGCCGTTGAGAATATCATGCCTGGCATACTCGAGAGCCGCCGGCAACCCCTGTCCTGTCAACGTTGAGTGAGATTACAGAGGAATTTCATGAAATACGCCATATGCAACGAACTATTCGGAAATCTGCCGCTGGATGAAGCCGCGTCCATCACGGCCAGTCATGGCTATCATGGCCTGGAGTTGGCGCCGTTCACGATTTTCGGAGATTTCTCTTCGGCGATGGTCAGCCGGGGCATCGCCGAGGCGAAACGTGCCTTGAACGGAAACGGCCTGGCGTTTGCCGGTTTTCACTGGTTGATGGTCAGGCCTGAAGGTTTGCACATCACCACGCCGGACAAGGCGCTGCGCAAAAAATCGTGGGACCATCTGCGGCGCCTCATCGACGCTGCTGCCGAATTAGGCGGCGGGAATCTGATTCTCGGCTCACCCAGGCAGCGGGGTTCCCTGCCGGGCCAAACGACCCGGGAGCAGGCAGCCGGTTTTCTTGCCGAAGGATTGGCGGAGATCGCGCCTTTCGCGGCGGAGCGCAAGTCGGCGCTTCTTCTTGAAGTGCTTTCCTCGGATCAGACAGATGTCATCAATTACATGGCGGATGCCGCTGCCATCATCGACCGCATTGGTAATCCCGGCGTAGGAGGAATGCTGGACTTTCACAATTGCGCCGACGAGACGGATTCCTACGAAACGCTGGTCGAAAAGTATTTCCGCATAATCCGCCATGTGCACCTGAACGATGCCGCCGGCAATCATCCGCGCGCCGGGGACTTTTCGTATCTTCCTGCTTTCTCGCGTTTGCGCAGGCTGGGGTACGGCCAATGGGTTTCGCTCGAAATATTCACCATGCCCGACGATCCTGCGGCGGTTCTGAGGGAGACCATGGAATATCTCAGGGAAATCGAGGCATCGATGGCCGCGGGGATGCAAAATTCCTGAAAAAAGCTGTTGTCTGCCTGAAGACGGGCTTGCCGATTTTGCTGCAATCAAAGCCTTTTTAGAGGCGAGGGCGGCATGATCGCTACGGGCCATGCAATAGACGGCGGCACCGGGAGTTCAGAAGTATCCTATTTCCCGCATTGAACCGCGTATAATCCTTGGCTTAGTTTACTTTGACCCAAGCTAAGCCATGCAGGAAAAATACCAACCCCAGGAAATTGAACTTGCCGCTCAGGCACATTGGAAAAAAACCGGCGCGGCGCGTGCCGTCGAAGACCTGAGCCGGCCGAAATACTATTGCCTGTCGATGTTCCCGTATCCGTCGGGCAAGCTGCACATGGGGCATGTGCGCAATTACACGATCGGCGACGTGCTGAGCCGCTTCCACAAGATGAAGGGCTTCAACGTCATGCAGCCGATGGGGTGGGATGCTTTCGGCATGCCGGCCGAGACCGCGGCGATCCAGAACAACGTGCCGCCGGCGCAGTGGACCTACGCCAACATCGAGTACATGAAGGGGCAGCTCGACAG
>JAVBSG010000193.1:0-35959 GCA_031547245.1 Propionivibrio sp. | reverse complement strand
CTATGGCGTGCTCGACAGCCTCCTGCGAAAGCGGGGATCCATCCGTGGGTACGAGAATACGTTTGAACATGATATGTCCTCCGGTTTATGTTGAAATCAGTGACCGCCCGCCGATGGCGCAACCACCCGGTGCGGCTTCGGCGCAAGCCAGATGACCAGGGCGGCGATAACGAAAGCGACGCCGATTGCCATCATCACCTGATTGGTGGCGAGCATCGTCGCCTGGCCGGTGATCAGGTAGTCGAGCGCCTGCAAGGCCATGTCGCTCGTCATGCCCGACTGGTCGAAGAGGGCGCGGACGCTGTGATCACTGTCGGCAAGGCCGACTAGTTCGGCATGGTTGCGCGTGATCTGGTCGGCCCACACGGTCGTCACCATCGAGGTGGCGAAGGCGCCGGACAGGGTGCGCAGGAAATTCATCAGCCCCGCCGCCGAATCCATCTCGTGCGTTTCCACGCTGGCCAGCGCCAGGCCGGTGGTGGGTACGAAGAAGAACGGCATGCCGATGCCCAGCGCCATCAGGGGGATGGAGACGTCCCAGAAGGACATGTCGGTGGTGGCCGTGGTGCGCCAGAAGGTGACGAGCCCGAGGGTGATGATGCCGCCGAACACCAGCTTGCGCGCGTCGACCGTGTTGGACCACAAGGCGGCGAGCGGCGCGAGGAAAATGGCGGTGGCGCCGGACCAGGCCGTGGCGAAGCCGGCCTGTGTTGCCGTGTAGCCCATGAAGTTCTGCAGCCACAGCGGCGTCAGCACGTTGACGCCGAAGAAGGCCGCGAACGCCAAACTGATGGTCAGCACGGCGACGGTAAAACCGCGATGCCGGAATACCTTGAGGTCGACCACCGGGTGCTCCTCATAGAATTCCCAGATCAGGAAAGCGGCGAAACCCACCACGGCGACGGCCGCTAGCACACAGATCTTGGTGGAGGCGAACCAGTCGAGATCCTTGCCCTCGTCGAGCATGAGCTGCAGCGCGGCGACCCAGACGATCAGCAGAAGGAGGCCGACGCGGTCGATGGGATGGCGCACGGGAGGGTCCTCGTAGCGCTTGAGCATTTGCCAGGCGATCAGCGCGCAAACCACGGCGATCGGCAGGTTGATGTGGAACACCCACGGCCAACTGTAGTCGTCGCAAAGATAGCCGCCGAGGATCGGGCCGACGACCGGCGCGACGAGCGTGGTCATCGACCACAGGCCGATGGCCGCCGCCGTCTTCTCCTTCGGGAAAATCCGCATCAGCAGCGTCTGCGACAACGGCATCAGCGGTCCGCCCGAAAACCCCTGGAAGATCCGCGCCAGCACCAGCAGGCCGAGCGAGTTGGACAAGCCGCACAGTGCGGAGAAAGCGCCGAACAAGGCCATCGCCACGGCGAAGACGCGCACGGCCCCGAAGCGGGCGGCCAGCCAGCCGGTCAGCGGCACCGTGATGGCCTCCCCCACGGCATAGGAGGTAATCACCCAGGTGCCCTGGCTAGTCGTCGCGCCCAGCGCGCCGGCGATGTTCGGCACCGACACGTTGGCGATGGTCATGTTGAGGACCGCCACGAAATTGGCCGCCGCCAGCACCACCGCCGCCAGCCAGAGCATGCCGCCCTGCAGCGGCGCCTCGCGGCCCGCCGGTGAAAACTGAAGTTCGCTCATGATGTTCGCTTACCCGCGCGTCCGGCTCAGCGGCCGCCGCGCGTGTCGATCTCGGCAGTCATCGAGAGGCCGACCCGCAACGGATTGGCCGCCAGTTCCCCCGGATTCAGGCGGATGCGCACCGGCAGCCGCTGCACCACCTTGATCCAGTTGCCCGTGGCGTTCTGCGCCGGGATGGCGGCGAAGGCCGCGCCCGAACCGCCGGAAAAGCCCTCGACGATGCCGCTGTATTTCACCGCGCTGCCGTAGATGTCGGCGTAAACCGCCACTTTCTGCCCGACGCGCACCTTTTCCAGCTGCACCTCCTTGAAGTTCGCGTCGACATGCATTTCCTGGATCGGCACCACTGCCAGCAAGGGCGTGCCGGCCTGCACCCGCTGCCCCAACTGGACTTGGCGCTTGGCAACAACGCCATCGACCGGCGCGCGCACCACGGTCCGCTCCAGGTCGACGACGGCCTGATCCCGCCGGGCGCGGGCCAGCACGACTTCGGGGTTGGTCTCCTCGGTCGAACCGGCGATCAGCGCCGCATTGGCCTCCTTGGCCCCGATCGTCGCCCCGCGGTTGGCCGCCGCCTGCGTGGTCGAGGCGCGAGCGGCGGCCAGCGCGGCTTCGGCGGCGGCAAAGGCGTTCTTGGCGCGGCTCAGGTCGTCGCCGGAAACCGAACCCGAGGCCGCCAGCGCCTGGCGACGCTCCAGATCGATCTTGGCGCGCTCGAAGTCGGCCCTGGCGGCCGCCAGTTGCGCCGCCGCGCGCACCTCGTCGGCCTGGCGGGCGGCGATTTGCGCCTGCAAGCTGCTGTCGTTGGCGACGAAGCCGCGCACGCGGCGGACCGCCCGGTCGAGGTCGGCTTCCGCCTGGGCCAGGGCCAGCTTGGCGTCGGTCGGATCGATCACGACCAGGACCTCGCCTTTTTTCACCGCCTGCGTGTCCGTGACCCGCACTTCGCTGATCGTGCCGCCGACCGACGGCGTCACCTGGGCGACCTCGACCGCCGCGTAGGCATTGTCGGTCGACACGAAGTGCGATCCGTAAACGAACCAGTAAACCGCGCCGCCCAGCAGCGCCACGCCGACGACACCGGCCAGCCCGATAAAGGCCTTGCGGCGGCGAAGCTTGTTGTCGACAGGACGGGGAGTGGGGGAAGCATTCTCTGACATGATGTTGTATTCCATTCAAATAGAATTATTCGCTGACATTGGTCGTACTCACTGCTACTTCGACCGGTTCCCGATAGCCGCCGCCGAGTGCGCGGGTCAGCGCCACGTCGAGCGTCAGGGTGCGCGAGCGCAGGTCGGCGCGGTTGCGCAGGCTGCTTAACAGGATTTCTTCGGCGGAAAGCACTTCCAGGTAATTGGCCAGCCCGCCCTCGTAGCGGTTCACCGCCACGCGGTGCGCCTCGGTCGCCGCCTGCACGGCATCCTCCGCCTTGCCCAGGCGGGCAGTGAGCATCTTCTGGCTGAGTCCGGCGTCGGCCACCTCCTGCAGCGCCTGCGTGACCGTGCGGTTGTAGTTGGCGACGCTCTCCTCATAGACCGCGGCGGTGCCGCGCAGCTCGCCGGTCAGCCGCCAGCCGGTGAAAATGGGCAACGAAATCGCCGGCCCGATACTCCCCGTCTGCGAACCGTTGCGCGTCAGCATGTCGAGGCCCAGCGACTGGAAGCCGATGAACCCGGCCAGATTGATATTGGGATAGAACTCGGCTTTCTTCTGCTCGATCCGGCTGACTTGTGCTTCCACCAACCGGCGCGCCGCCACCACGTCGGGCCGGCGTCCCAGCAGATCGGCCGCCAGATCGGCCGGCAAGCCGTAGGGGCGCTGCAGGTCGATGGCCGGCCGCGCGATGGCCAATCCCCGGTCAGGACCTGCACCGACCAGAGCAGCCAGGCGGTGCCGCTGCAGGCCGATCTGTTCGCGCAACTGCAACTGCTCGCCGTCGGCCACCGCCAGCCGCGCCTCGGCATCGCGCACGCCGCCCTTCGTTTCAAGCCCGTTGCGGAAACGCTCGGCGAACAGTGTCGCCGTCTTGCCGCGCACCTCGACCGAGCGGTCCGCCGTATCGAGCGCCGCGAACAGGCGCGCCAGTTCCGCGTAATTCGTGGCAATGGCGGCCGACAGGCTCAGGCGCGCCTGCGCCAGCTCCGCCCGGCTCGCGTAAAGCGCCGACGTGGCCGCCGCCAGCCCTGCCCTATTCTTTCCCCAGAAGTCGAGTTCCCAGGCGAAATCGAGCGTCGCGCGGCCATAGTCGTTCCAGCCCTGCGGCAACGCGGAGCGCGGCATCAGGTAGTTATAGCTCTGCCGCTCCTGTGTCGCCGAGGCATTCGCCCCGACCTGCGGCAGCAGCGGCGCGCCGGCAATCTGGCTCGCCGCTTCGGCCTGCCGCAATCGCGCCGCCGCCATCGCCATATCAGGTGCATCGCGCAGCGCCTCCTCGATCAGCGCGTCGAGCTGCGGGTCCGCGTAATACCGCCACCACCCATCGCCCGGCCAGTCGGCCGCCAGCGCCGTGAAGGAAACGTCCGTCGCATAATCGGCAACCGCCCTGCCCTGAGGCAATTGCCCCAATTCGGGAATCTGCGCGCACCCGCCGAATCCAAGGGAAAGCGCCACGATAACTGCCCATCCCCCGGGCGTCCCGCTTCTTCGCCCGGAGCGTCGAAAACCGTCGATCATTACCGCCTCTATAAATGTACTGTACGGTACAGTTTATTATCGACCCGATTCAGATGTCAACATAAACTGTACTATCGGGTACACAAAAGAAAGATCGACCAAGGAGGACAAGTGAAGCATAATCCGTCGAATGGGACACTGACCAAAGGGTTACGGGCATGTCAATCCGCTCTTACATGAATCGATCGTCGGCCAGCCTTATTTGATGCTCTTTCTCAATGTGAAGAATGTCCGGCTATGCGTGCCAAAGAGAATGTATCCTGCCGTGTTGAAAATGAAACCGTTCGTTAGACTTTTAGGAATTCTCTTGTGCTGAAACGATTCTTGGAAGGACTTGTATTCGGTGCCGGATTCGCTGTGGCATTCATCGTTATTGCTGCGACCGCCGCGTCCCTGCTCTCGCCTATCTCATTCCGCGGCATTGATCGCCCCACCCTCCACACGGAGTCATCCGTCGTTCCTGCGCCGGCTGTTGAGAAACCCGGCATTCGGTTCTACGAGCTTCCTGTCGAAGAGCAAATCCGCCAGGCTAGCGCCATTGCTCTTGCTCGTTACGAACCATCGTCCGATGGAAAAATGAAGGCCGTAATTCGCGAGTTTTTGAAGAAGGAGCCAACCACAACCGTCTACTACGAGGTAGGCGATGAATATCCGTCGGCAAGTTTCTATCCGAACGGGGACAGAAGTAACGGTGACGGTATCATCATTTTCTTCGTTGGATCCCCGGCCGATATGAAGTTGTCGGTCACCTACAGCGGCGATCGCATTCGCGGCCTGGCGGACATTCCCCTCGAACTGTTCCGGGACAAATGCAAAGTCTCCGGTGTCCCCGCAAAGACCACTAACGGCGCCTGAGTCCAACCCACTGGACAACCCGGTAGCCGAATCCACGTCAGGCATTAGCCCATGCTCAAAGAGCCGCTTTTTCGCAAAGTGAACACCAAAGCCCACGGAGTCCACCATGGCTTTGGGGGCGAGTACCGCCATGAGCGAAACACAAAAGTCGAAAAGCACTCGGAAACCGTGCATCGGTCGATGCATGGAAAGAAGAATCGCGGTCTGGATTACACGCCGCTCTTCAAATTCCTCCTCTCCAAAGTGGGGGAGAATTGGAACTCAATTTACAGCGAAGCCGTTTCGCGGCTCGATCGTTCCGAGCCCATTTTCTGGCTGGTGGCCCTTCACGAGCACGAGCGAAAAGAGTACGTCCGGGTTGGCGAGTCCTCGTTCTTCAGTGGCTTGTATGTCGATAAAAAAGGGCTGTTGCAGCTCGTGAATCCTGACCTTGGGCCGAAACAGATGACGCCGCTGTGCCATTGCTGCACATATACGCTGAATGGGAAACCGTTCTCCAAACGCCCTACCATCGAAGCAATGACAAGTGGAGTGGTCAAACCTTGAAGCATCACGTGCTTGGCAATCAAGACGACAGTGCCACCGAACAGCCGCGAGGAGTATTGGACCAGGTTCCACCGCCAAGTAACAATCAGGCTTTGCTCGCAACCATCAGGGCGGTATCCAGCGTGAAACTTCCGTCGCCTTCAATTTCGAAATACTCCCTCACGGCGGGGACGGCATAGTTCTGCAGGGAACGGATCGCATCGACATGGGGCTTGGGGGTATTCATTCGCTCGACCCAGGATGAGAACTCCAGGCGCAAACGGAATTTCGTCACTTCCCCCACGACGAATCCGGCCTTGGACAGCGCTTCTCGCCACTCCGGCACGGAGGCGTCGCGCACGTGCGAAGGATCCCGAAGCAATTCCAGGCTCTGCAACCAGGTATCGAGCAACGGATTTTCCGGCGCGACGACATCCATGAATATCGCCAACCCGCCATCTTTCAAAGCATTGTTCATTCGGGCAAGCCCTTCCTGGAAGGCGTGCCAGTGATGGGCGCTGTACCGCGTCGCCACGATATCGAACGCCTCGGGCGTGCAGGACAAAGACTCGGCCGCACCTTGCCTCACCTCGATATTGTCCAGACCGCGTTTTCCGGCCTCCGCCGCCACGGTAGCCAGCATCGACTCCGAAAGATCGTAGGCCACCACCTGGCGAAGCAGCGGCGCCAATCGGAAAGCAACGTGTCCGCCGCCGCAGCCCACATCGAGCGCGATGGCATCGGGGCGCCTGCCGACAAGGCTCGCCATCAGCTCAAGGTCTTCCCCTTTGGCATGCACACTGCTGGTGAGATACGCATTTGCGCGCGGGTTGTATTGCTCGATTACAAGATCATTGTGACTATTGGTATGCATGCTTTTCTCCAGGAAAACTCTGACTGAAACCAACAATGCCTACAGGTTTCGGGAACGACATATTGTTGAACTTCGGCTCACCGAGAACAAGGCATGTAGTTATCCTGGTATAGCGCATGCCAGGAAAAGGCAGATTCTGATGTAGGACAAATGCGGAAATGACGGTTCTCTGGTTTGGTACTGCTCATTTTCAGAATTTCTTTTGAATACAGCCCGTAGCCGCGTTTTCGCTCATCAGAATCGTTCCTGCCGCTCAACTGTCTTGATCCGTAAAGCCTCACGTTTGAAAATCCGGAAAATATATTTATTTGGTATATTTCCGCTTCTTTTTCGAATGACGTTGTGCAGCCGAATGGATTACAATCGCGCCAATGCTTTTCGTATGTTACGAGTATTTGTACTGCGCCGAGCGCACCTTGTCGCGGTAGTATGTTCGCCTCTTTGTTTTGTGAATGGCCATGGAAGGGCCGTAGGTCGATTTTTCTGGAGCTTTGATGAAAACCCCGCTTTTTGTAATTACGTTGACGATAACCTTTCTCGCTGCGCCTGCTTTGGCCCAGTTGGGGCCTGCCGGCGTACCCGGCGCCCCGGGGCTGGCGCCCGAGCCGGTTTCGTCCCCTGCACCCGCAATGCCCGCACCACCGCCTCCACCGGCCAAAGCCCCCGAAGCGGCGCCCAAGATTCACGCTGCCTGCGTCAAGGCAAAAAACACCGAACAATGCATGAAGCGGCAAGAGGCCCAGCGCAAGGCCAAGGCCGCCTGCAAGGGTAAAACCGGTGACAACTATAAGCAATGCGTCAAAAACCACCCAAAACGCAAGAAAAGCCCGGCGCAAAAACCGCTCTAAGGAGAAAGGCAGGATACCGCGCGGTTAGGTGATTTTCATTTCCCGAGAAGGGCGCTCTTCCAGGCGGCGGCTTTTTGCTCGAATGCCAGCGTGTAAGCCGGGCTGGTCGAAGGCAGGATATGAACCTTGTAGCCATGCTCGGCAAACCAGTTTGCGAATTTTGCCGAGGTCTTGCCGTTGAAGCAGATGCGCTGCAAATTGGGCGCATCTGTTTTTAACTTCAGAAAATCGTTCGGCTCGGCGGCCTGGATGGAAGAATCCAGTGCCCCCTCGCGCTGGCAACGGCGATAAACGTCCCACACGCCGTAACGGTGCCGCAACAGGCAACGCTGTTTTTCGTCGTAGCCCAAGGTCAGCAGCGGTTCCCCGACGACGAGTTCCATGACCCGCCAGAACTGGTTCTGCCGGTGCGCGTAGTAGTGCCTGGCCGCCAGCGACGCCGGGGAAGGAAAGCTGCCGAGAATCAGTGTCTCGATGCTACGGTCGAGAATGGGCGGCAGGCCTTCGAGCAGCGAAGCCTCCGCGCTCATGGCTCTTCAAACCGTGGAAATGCCCATGGCAGGGCAGCCATAAAGAACCGACCGGGCCATGGGCAATTCATGCGGATTACTTCGAGAGCGCCAGCATCAAGTCATTGATACGCTTGACGAATCCAGCCGGATCGTCGAGCGTTCCGCCTTCGGCCAGCGTCGCCTGTTCGAGCAGCAGATTGGCCCAGTCACCGAAGCGGGTCTCCTCGTATTTCAATCGTTGGACCGCTGGGTGCTTGGGGTTTATCTCGAGAATGGGTTTGGTTTCCGGCGCTTTTTGGCCGGCCGCCTTGAGGAGCCGCGCCAGATTGCCGCCCATGTCGTGTTCGTCGGCAACGATGCAGGACGGCGAATCGGTCAGCCGGTGCGTCACCCGCACATCCTTGATTTTTTCGCCCAGCGTCGTCTTGATTTTTTCCAGAAGCTCCTTGTATTCGTCGGCGGCCTGCTCGGCTTCCTTTTTCTCGGCCTCGTCTTCCAGCTTGCCAAGATCCAACCCGCCCTTGGCAACGGACTGCAGCGGTTTGCCGTCGAACTCGGTCAAGTGTCCGCTCACCCATTCATCAACGCGGTCGGAAAGCAGCAGGACTTCGATGCCCTTCTTGCGGAAAATTTCCAGATGGGGACTGTTCCTGGCGGCGGTAAAAGTTTCCGCCGTCACGTAGTAGATCTTTTCCTGCCCTTCCTTCATGCGCGCCACGTAGTCCGCCAGCGACACGGTTTCATCCGGAGTGTCGCCGTGCGTCGAGGCAAACCGCAGCAATTTGGCGATGCGCTCCTTGTTGGCGAAATCCTCGCCGACGCCTTCCTTGAGCACACGGCCGAATTCTGTCCAGAATTTGGCGTATTTTTCTTTCTCTGCGGCATCCTCGCTGTCGGCCAGGCCTTCCAGCATGGACAGCACTTTTTTCACGCAGCCGCCGCGTATCGTTTCGATATCGCGCGATTCCTGCAGGATTTCGCGCGATACGTTGAGCGGCAGGTCGTTCGAATCGACCACGCCGCGCACGAAGCGCAGATACAGCGGCATCAGCTGCTCGGCGTCGTCCATGATGAAGATACGGCGCACGTAAAGTTTGATGCCGTGCCGGGCCTGGCGGTCCCACAGATCGAACGGCGCACGCTGCGGAATGTACAGCAGTTGCGTGTACTCCTGTTTGCCTTCGACCTTGGCGTGAACATACGCCAGCGGATCCTCGAAATCGTGCGCAACGTGCTTGTAAAACTCCTTGTACTGCTCGTCGGTGATTTCCGATTTCGGGCGCGCCCACAGCGCGGAAGCCTGGTTGACCGTCTCATCCTCGTCGGTCATTGCCTGCGCTTTTGTCTCTTCGTCCCACTTCTCCTTCTTCATGAGGATCGGCAGCGTAATGTGGTCGGAATACTTTCGCACGATCTGGCGCAGCTTCCACCCCGTCAGCAAATCGTCCTCACCCTCGCGAAGGTGCAGGATGACATCGGTTCCGCGCCCGGCTTTTTCGACCATCTCCACACTAAACTCGCCCTCGCCCGCCGATTCCCAGCACACGGCCTGACTGGCTTCCACACCAGCGCGGCGGGAAATCACCGTCACCTTGTCGGCAACGATATAGGACGAATAGAAGCCCACGCCGAACTGCCCGATCAGGTGCGCATCCTTGGCCTGATCCCCGGTCAGCGACGAGAAGAATTCGCGCGTGCCAGACTTGGCGATGGTTCCCAGGTGCTCGATGGCTTCGTCGCGCGTCAGTCCGATACCGTTATCGGAAACCGTCAGCGTACGCGCATCCTTGTCGAAGGCCAGGCGGATTTTAAGTTCGGAATCGTCTCCGTACAGCGCGGCATTGTTCAGTGCTTCGAAACGCAGCTTGTCGCAGGCATCGGAGGCATTCGAGATCAGCTCGCGCAGGAAGATCTCCTTGTTGCTGTACAACGAATGGATCATCAGATTCAGCAGTTGCTTGACTTCGGCCTGAAAGCCCAGGGTTTCCTTATTGACGCTCATGGGTTAACTCCGTGATTACTGTATTGATTGTCAGAGAAAGAGTGGAAAAGCCGGCACCCCTGCCGGCAACGAGGAGTTATATGGGGGGGGCGGCCGTTTTTTCAAGATGGCGGCGTTTTTTTAGAAAACCACCAGACCGGAGATTCGGCGCAAAACCGACAGCGCAACGTAACGCGTTGATAGTGCAAAATATTTCCTCTATACCTTGAATGGACGATGCTACTGTCCCGTTACACCGCACGGCAGCGGCCTTTATAGTACACTGCCGCGTCCCGCCGCTATGGCAGGAGAATATGAAACATCCGGGCGCCAATTAGGGAGAGACGCAAAGTGGCCAAAATCGGGAAACGTGGTTCCGCTCAAGCTGACGTTCCATTCTGGACGCGTATGCCGCGTTTCTTTCTCTATCCATTTCATCTGTCGATTCTCCTGCGTGTCCTGATATTTTCCGCCATTGCGGTCTGCGGTATTTTCGCAGGCGGTTTCGGACTCGTTCTCATTCTGATGGCGGGACTGGCCTGGATATTCATGCTTCGCTACGCCTCGCGCGTACTGGTGGAAACTTCGCTCGGCCGCCTCTCGCCCGGCGATTGGGGCCTCGAACCGCCCCAGGATCTGGCCTACATGCCCTTCAAGATTTTCATCATGCTGGCGCTCTACGGCTTTTTCATCGGGCTGGTGGTGTTTTTCCTCGGCGAACTTGGGGCCATCCTGGCCAACCTGGGCATGACGCTGATCATGCCGGCGGCAATAATTGCGCTGGTCATCGGCGGCAGTTTGTTCGGCAGTCTCAACCCTGCGGTCATCGCCGACATCATGCGCTCGATAGGCAAACCGTATCTGCTGCTCTGCCTGTTCCTGTTCTGCCTCTCCACCTCCAACATGATTCTCTCGGGAAAGCTGGGGGAAATGGCGGCCAGGCCAATGCTGCAGCAAAATGAACGGATCGTGCAGCTTCTCCACGAAAACGAAGGTCAGATGACTGAGGAAGTGGCCGAGGAGCTGGCGCAAATCCACAAGGAAAGCAATAAACAACTGCCGCGCATGCTATTCCTGCTATTCCTGACACAGGTAGTATCGATGCATTTTCTTGTCATCGCCTTCAACATGATGGGATATACGGCCTATCAATACCGCCACGAACTGGGGCTGAAGACGGATAACGACGATGAAACGGAACAGGGGGAAGGCCAGTCGCAGGTAATCGCCCGGTTGCTGGCGGAGGGCGAAGTCGAGGAAGCCCTGGAGATCGCCTACGAAGCGCAACGCCTCGACCCTTTCAATCCGGATGCCATGGAAAGCTACAACAAACTGCTGCATCTGGCCGGCAAGGACGATCGGCTGGTCAACCATACAGCCAAGCTGATTCCGCTGCTGGTAAGCAAAGGAATGACGGACCGGGCTTTCGATGCCCTGCGCCGCTGTCGGGAAAAGCGGCCGGATTTCGTACCGGAAGCCGCCGACCTGGTGGCATTGGCGCGAATCGCCCGCCAGCGGCGCGACCCCAAGCTGGCGCTGCAGTTGCTGAACGGCTTCGAACGCAAATTCCCGAACAACGCCCTGATTCCCGAAGTGTATTTCCTGTGCGGCAACGTTCTTTGCGAAGACCTGCGGCAGGATCCGCTGGCCATACGGTTTTTCAATGCGTTGCAGTCGCGTTACCCGCAGCACGAGCGCGCCGCCGACGCGCAGCGCCTGATGGACATGCTGCAAAATATGCAAAAAGCCAAAGTTTGAGTACTACGGAGCAGCCGCGATGATTCTCATGCCCTATGTCAATAAGCTGATCAAAAGCGGCGTGCCGATCAGCGTCATTCTGCTGGTGCTGATCAACGCCTTTGTTTACTTCGGCCCGGAAACCTACGATGCGCGGCGTTTCGAGCGCAACTCCGCGCAGTATGTTGAAAGCATCTTACCGAAGATCGAGCTGCCGCGTTATGTCGACTACCTGAAAACCCGTAGAGAAGTACAGAAGGCCCGCCGCATCGAGTCGCTGATCTCGCGCCAGGCAGTCCTGCAGGCGCTGAGCGTCATGCAGAACGACGAAGAGTTCATGAAGCAGTTGCGTGGCGACCGCATCATCACTCAGGAGGATGACAACTTCGAGCAGTGGCGTGGCGCGCGCATACGCTTCGATTCGCTTTTCGAAACCCGTTTTGTGGAACGCTTCGAGTTCAAGTCGGCGGCGCCCTCGGCGCTGACCGCGCTGACGCACCAGTTCCTGCACGCCGACGCCGGGCACCTGTTGGGTAATATGCTGACCTTGATCCTCATCGCGCCGGCTGTCGAAGCCCTGATCGGTACGCGCCGCTTCCTGCTGGGCTATCTCGCCGGCGGCCTGGGAGCCGTGGCGGCTTTCTGGGCGTGGCGTCTGCACATGCCGCCCACGGCGCTGATCGGCGCCTCGGGAGCGGTTTCGGCGGCCATGGGCATGTTCGCCGTGCTGTTCGGGCTGCGGCGAATTCCCTTCTTTTACTTCGTCGTCGTCTATTTCGACATCGTGCGTGCGCCGGCGCTGCTGGCGCTGCCGATCTGGCTCGCCAACGAAGCGCTGCAGCTCTTTTGGCTGGGACAGGGCAACGTCGCCTACGACGCCCACTTCGGCGGCCTCCTCACGGGCGCCGCCATCGCCTGCCTGTGGCGCCGCCCTGCCCTGCTAAAACTGATGGAAGCCGAAGGAGAAATATCGACTCCGCAGCCCACCAAGGAACCATTGGAACGCGCCCGCCGCATGATGGGCGCACAGCGTTTCGATGCCGCGCGCCGCAACTACGCGCGCGCCGCCAAGGCGACGGAAAACTGCCATGTGCTGCGCGAATGCTGGAATGTCGTGGGGCTCGCCCCCACAACCAGTCCCGAATACCATACTGTCGCCATCGCCATCCTGCGCCAGGAATCGCTGGATCCGGAAATCAGCAATCTGGTAACACGGGTATTCGACCACTATCGGAAAAACGCGCGGCCGATGCCGAAAATCAGCCCCAACATGCTGGCCAAGCTCGCCCAACGCTTCCTGCACATGCGCCAACCCGCGGAACTGGAGGTTGTTCTGCGGCTGATGCGAAACGTTGCCCCTACTCACCCGCTACGCGCGGAGCTAACCAAAGAGGCCATGCTTCTCATGTCTGAAGAAGGCGAAGGCATGCGGGCCAAAGCACTGGAAAATCTGCTGTAAAAAAACCAGCTATTCGGGGCGATTAAACAGATTCCGCCCCCTCCTGCGCCGTGGCGGAAGAATCCTCCCCGCCATCCGCGACATGCAGTTCCACGCTGGCCTTCTGCAGTTCCTGGAGAATGCTTTCGGGCGGCGGCAAATCGGTAAACACGGCGTCGATCTCCGAAATGTGAACCAGACGGACCATCGGACGGCTGCTGAATTTCGTATGATCCGTCACAAGGATGGTCCGATTGGCGTTTTCGATGATGGCCTGTGCCACCCGAACCTCCCGATAGTCAAAATCCAGCAGGGTTCCGTCGCCATCGATGCCGGAAATGCCTATGATCCCATAATCCACCTTGAATTGCCGGATGAAGTCGATGGTCGACTCGCCGATCACGCCACGGTCCTTCCTGACGACTCCGCCGGCGACGATAACGTCGAAACCGGGCCGGCCGCACAACAGGCTGGCGACGTTCAGATTGTTGGTGATTACGTGAAGATTGCTATGGCCGCACAAGGCCTTGGCCACCTCTTCCGTCGTCGTGCCGATATTGATGAACAGCGAGGCGTTGTTGGGGATATAGGCTGCCACTTTCTGCGCAATCCGGATCTTGGCTTCATGATTCAGTATCTGGCGGTTCGAGTAGTCAAGGTTTTCCACGCTGGAAGCCAGCCCGGCACCCCCGTGATAGCGCCGCAGCAAACCTCTGTCGCAGAGTTCGTTGATGTCGCGGCGGATGGTCTGCACCGTCACCTTGAATACCCTGCTCAACTCCTCGGTCGACAAAAAACCGCTTTGCCTCGCCATTTCAATCATTTCGGCGTGCCGGGGCGTCAGATTCAGTGGCGAAATCCGCGTTTTCATCTTTCCCCCGGATGCCGGGAGGACTCCGCCACTACGGCGTCCAATTCGGCAAGCCAGGCCTGCTTTAGCTCATCCGGCGCGAATGCCGCATGAAAACCATTGCGTGCGATTGCCGCCAGCTCATCGCGGGAAAGCTGCAACGCCTCGGCGACAGCGATGAAGTTATCGTTCATATAGCCGCCGAAGTAGGCCGGGTCATCGGAGTTGACCGTTACGCACAGGCCCGCCCGCAGCAGGCGCGCTAGATTATGCTCGGCCATTTCCCTCACACCCCGCAGCTTCAGGTTGGAAAGCGGGCAGACGGTCAGCGGGATCCGTTCAGCCGCCAAGCGCTGCATGAGCGGCAAGTCCTCTTCCGAACGCACGCCGTGATCGATGCGCTCTACCTTCAGTGCATCGAGCGCACCGCTGACATAGGCTGGTGGCCCCTCCTCGCCTGCGTGCGCCACCACGCGAAACCCCAGATCCCGCGCCTTGGCGAAAACGCGGGAGAATTTCTCCGGCGGATTTCCCACCTCGCCGGAATCGAGCCCTACGCCGACCCACAGGTCGGCGTAATCGCGACGCAGAGGCAAGGCCTCATCCAGCGTCGACAGCGCCTCGTCTTCCGAAAGGTGTCGCAAAAAACACAGAATCATGAGGCCGGAAAAGCCGTGAGCATCCCTGGCATCGCGCAAGGCATGCGCTATGCCGGCAAACACCGTGGCCATCGGAATCCCGCGTGTAGTATGCGTCTGCGGGTCGAAAAACAATTCGCTGTGCCGGACGTTATCCGCCACGGCGCGCCGCACATAGGCCATCGTCAGGTCGTAAAAATCCCGCTCGGTCTGCAATACCGCCGCACCGGCGTAGTACAGATCAAGAAAGGACTGCAGATCGGTAAAATCATAGGCGGCCCGCAACGCTTCAACCGACGCGTAAGGCAGCGAAACGCCGTTGCGCTGCGCCAAAGCGAACATCATTTCCGGTTCGAGGGTGCCCTCGATATGCAAATGCAATTCCGCCTTGGGCAGGCGGCGGATAAAATCACGCATACGTTTTCTCCCTTACTTTTCCCTTTTTGAGCTTACCATGGCCGTTCGTAACAACCGAGAGGCGGTCACCAGACGAGCCGAAGCCAGCACGGGCAAGACAAAGACAATTGGCAACAAAAGCCCTCGGTCACGATTTTAAGGCATCTCGTGCTCCGGATCGCCGAAACGCCGGGCAATCGAACGAAAATCTTCCTGTAAATCAAAAAAAGCATCCGCAACATCCGGATCGAAATGCCGCCCCCTGCCGGAAAGAATGATTTTCACTGCGTCATCGTGCGCTATCGGCTTTTTGTAAACACGGCGGCTGATCAGCGCATCGTAAACGTCCGCCAGCGCCATCAGGCGCGCCGACAGCGGGATGGCCTCGCCCGCGAGGCCTTCCGGATAACCGGAACCGTCCCATTTTTCCTGGTGGTACATGGCAATTTCCTTGGCCGTCTGGAGGAATTCGACCTCGATGCCCAACTTATTCTCGGCCAACTGAATGGCATCCCGCCCAAGAACCGTATGCTGCTTCATGATGCCGAATTCCTCGTCGTTCAGTCTGCCGGGCTTGAGCAGAATACGGTCAGGGATTCCCACTTTGCCGATATCGTGCAGCGGCGCCGACTTGAACAAGGTAATTATCGTGCTGTCATCGAGCAACGCAGCATATTTAGGCTGCGTCCGCAGCTTTTCCGCCAGCGCCTTGACGTAAAACTGCGTGCGACGGATATGATTGCCCGTGTCGGGATCGCGCGTCTCCGCCAACGAAGCCATGGCCTGGATCGTCACATCCTGGATGGCCGAAATTTCTTTCGTTCGCTTGGCTACCTCTCCTTCGAGATACTGTGCCTTGTCGCGCAGGAAATCAGCGCTGGCTTTCAGGAGAAGGTGGTTCTTGACGCGTGCCAGAACGATCGGCGGACTGATTGGCTTGGTGATGTAATCGACGGCGCCCAACTCCAGTCCTTTGCGTTCATCCTCGATCTCGGTCAAGGCTGTCAGAAAAATAACCGGAATATCGCATGCCGCAGGTGACTGCTTGAGTTGCCGGCATACGTCGTACCCGTTCATGCCGGGCATGACGATGTCGAGCAGGATGAGATCGGGCGGAGCTTCCGACAGGGCAATCTTCAATGCCCGCTCGCCGCTATTGGCGACCTTGACGCGGTAATAGTCGTGCAACAGGCCGCTGATCAGCGCCAGATTGTCCGGTGCATCGTCAACCACCAGAATCGTCGGCACCATCGGCGTTTCCACTACATCAGCGTGTAAATCCATGCTTAATCCTTTCAGCGGGAATCCCGCCGCAACTGATCGTCTTTCATGCTGTCACTGCCTCTCCGTCCCGGGTTATCCGGGAGGCCACCTGTCGCCGCCGCAGCACATGGCCGCACCGTCACACACGCACAATCGCCTTGCAGTACTGTGGCGGGCAGGTTGGCCAGCGAAATTTCGATCGCAATTTCGCCCCGTTCCTTATGAATACCCGTCAACCGTCGTTGCCAGCAGGCAGAATCCTTGAACATTTCTCCGCCGCTCTTTCCTGAAGCCGTGACCGTCTGGCTGGAAAACGCGGCGTTTTCCAGATCTGGCATCAAACCGCGAATTCCCAGCGTTTTCATTTCCGTTTCGTCATAACCGAAAATTGTAGCCGCAGCTGGATTGGAAAGCAGGATTCCCCCTCTCGGGTCGATCACCATGACGCCATCCGGCATACCGTCGATCACGCTGCGATACCAGTTCTCCGTTTCCGTCTCTCTCTCCCGAATGCTTTTATACTGTTCCGCCTTGAGGGCGGATTCGGCCGAATTGTGCTCGGACAACCGCTCGGCCAGCAAAATTTCCAGGTTCATGCTCAACACGGGCTGCAACGACTCGAACATTTCCTGGCTGGCCAAGAACCGGGAATCCAGCGAAGCAACTTCAAGCACTCCCAGCAAAACCTTGTTGTTCAAAAGCGGGAATAGCATCAACACACCCGGAGCAGCTTCACCCAAACCGGACGATATTTTCCAAAAACCCGTCGGCACTTCGGTAAATACCAACACCTGGCAATCATGGGCGCACTGGCCGAGCAGGCCTTCACCCACTCCGACACGTTCCGGTGCGCTGTGCGTTCCGTAGCTGCCGGCAAGGCGAAGGGCCGATCTATCGTTGCCAACACTGTCGATGAAATACAGACTGCCCTGGTGCAATGGCACAAGTTCAGCCAGCCGGCTGAAAAAGACATCCGCCAACGCGGCAGGCCCCCGCGCTTGCTGCAAGCGAATCGTGATTTCCGACAGGCGTGATTTTTGCCGCGCTTCCGCGGCCAGCGCTTCGGCCGCCGTCTCAGCCTTATTCACCGCCTCCCGGCGTGCCGCCTCATATCGGAGGGCACGACGGAACAGCAGCGCAAGGGAGAAGACCAACGAGGCAACCAACAAGCCGACGAATCCGCGCTCTTTCAGTGATACCGCATTTCCAAGATCGCCAAGAATCACCAGCGTCCAGTCGCCTGTCGGGTCCTTCCAGCGCACAGGGGCAACGGCTTTGGCATATCTTATACCGGAGAACTCGACAACCTTGCGATGCAGATCGAACGGCAGGCTCGCGGCATCCTGGCTCTCGGGAAGCGCCGAGCCGAATTGCCGCATTTTTTTTAGCTCGGCAAAATCTTCCGGAGAATAAGGATGCGCCAGGCGGAACAGCCAGGATTTGTCGGTCGCTGCGAAAACGACGCCCTGCGGCGAAAGCAGCAGTGCGCTGTAACCGCCGACGCCGATCAAATAGTCCAGGTAATCGGCGATCGTCTCGACGCCTACGGCGCCAATGACCTCACTCGTCGTTGCCGTACCGCTATGAATAGGTGCTGCGATAAACAGCTTGCGTTCGTTCATTCTCTCGCTGACGGCGGGATATACCACAGGACTGCCGTGTATCAACGGCTGCCAGTAGCGCCGCTCGGAAACGTTGAGGCCGGTCATGCGTTCGCGCGGCGTTTCATGCGCCACGACGTCTCCCTGGCTGTTGAAGACGAACACGCCGTCAGCGTTCAGCAGCTGACGGACTGCACGCAGACGGCGCAGGCTTCCGCTATCGTCCCGGGAAAGCTTGCCGAGCACGACATCCTTCAAATGCGGCTCGTTGAGGCCGAGTAATTGCACCGTTCCCATGGCCAGGCCATTCAGCGTTTCCGCCTCCAGATTGGAAGCAGCAAACCACGCCTGATCATCGAAACGCTCGCGGTAGTCCGCCTCCATGCTCCAGCGGTAAGCCTCGCTTGCCGCAAATCCCACGATGACGGAAGTCAGCGCCGCCAGCAGATAGGATTGAGTACGCTCCAGACGCGGCAACCAATTGAACAGCGCACTCATTTGATCAAACCTCCAGTCCGCGAGCGGCTGCGGCACGCTGTAACGCCGAAAGAGCCGCCTCGAAATCAAATGAATGCACGCCCTGTTCAATCAATCGCCATTCTTCGGGAAACAATTCCTTGAATGAAGCTATATCGTCATTCCAAAGCTCAACCGCCAGGGAATCGCCTTCGGCAAGCAGTTGGGCAAGCTTCGACAGCTTTTCGTTAAGTGCTGCCTTTCCGGATTCTTCAGAAAACCCGTCGATTCCACCGGATGAAGGAGCTTCTTGCCGTGGCAACCAGCCTTCGAGCGCTGCCAGCAGGGCATCAAGCCGCACAGCAAGCGACATCAACAGCCCGGCGGCGACTTCACTCGGCTGACGATTGCGAAGCGCCGATTCCAGCGAGGCCGCCTCGATCTGCAGGGATACCGCTCCGATGTTGCCGGCGTTACCCTTCAGCGTATGTGTCAGGTACTCCGCCCTGGCCCAGTCGTTGCCATCGAGCGCGCTGCCGATTTCGCCGCCAACCATACGCTGTCCATCGACAAAACGGCGCAGCATGGATAGATACAGCGGATATTTGCCACTGGCATGGCGCATCCCCAGCGCGGAATCCAGGCCATCGATGCCTTCCGGCAGTTGCCCGTCCGATTCTCCGTCTGCCGCCTGCCGAAACGGAGCGGCGGCCGATGGAACAGCTTCACTGTGTCCGTTCTTTCGGGGCTTGACCCACTTGCGCAGAACACGCAGCAGTTCATCCGGATCGATCGGCTTTGCCACATAATCGTTCATGCCGGCGGCAAGGCAGCGTTCGCGGTCCTGCTCCATGGCGTTCGCCGTCATCGCCACGATCGGCAGCGATGCATAGGCTGGCCATCGGCGGATTTCAGCCGTCGCCGACAGGCCGTCCATTACCGGCATCTGCATGTCCATGAGCACGGCGTCGTAAAAACCCTCCCCACGTTGCCGCAGCATGTCGACGGCAATTTGCCCATTGCCGGCAACATCGACAAGGAACCCCGCATCATCCAGCAGCGCGACGGCCACTTCCTGGTTCATCTCGTTATCCTCGACCAGCAGAAAACGCGCGCCCGCAATCGACGCGACACTCGCTTCTTCTGGAACCCCCAGCGTTCTTCCGGCGGCATCCGGATGAGTGCCGCCGAGCACTCCGATGACGGCATCGAAAAGCAGGGAAGGATTGACGGGCTTGACCAGCACGTCGGCAAAGCCCGCCGCCAGAGCTTCATCCATCATGCCTTCCCGGCCGTAGGATGCGACCATGATGAGCCGCGGCAACGGCGTCAGCTCCAGCCCACGAATCGTTGCGCCGGCCTGAAGCCCGTCGGCATCCGGCATCTGACTATCTATGAAGACAATATCATACGGCGTACCAGTATCCGCTGCATGCTTCACCGCATCGACGGCCTGCACGCTGCTTTCAGTCGAATCGGCCGCAAACCCCATGGAAGAGAGCATACCGGCCAGCACCCGGCGGGCATGCGCATTATCGTCGACCACCAGCATACGGCGTCCGCGCAGGTCCGGGCCGGGTAAAAGTCTGCGCCGTGGCGCCGTGCTCACGCGCAGCCGGACCGTGAACCAGAAGACCGATCCTTTGCCGTATTCGGATTCGACGCCGACACTGCCGCCCATCAGCTCCGCCAGATGCTTCGAAATGGCCAGCCCCAGCCCCGTTCCACCATATTTGCGCGTGGTGGAAGCATCCGCCTGCGTGAAACTCCGGAACATGTGTTCCTGCTGTTCAGGCGTGAGGCCGATGCCCGTATCGCGGACCTCGAAGCGCAACATGATGCCCTGCCCACCGTCTTTGCCATCTTCTTTCCGGCGCTCATCCAGCCTTCTCACCTTGATGGCGACTTCCCCGCGCTCGGTGAATTTGACAGCGTTGTTGCCGTAATTAACCAGTATCTGCCCCAGGCGCAGTGGATCGCCGACAAGTGTTTCCGGCACATCCGGCGCTACTTCGTGAATCAGCTCCAGGCCCTTGGCCGCCGCTTTTTCGCCAATCAGCACGGCCACATTGTCGAGTACCTGGCCGAGTTCGAAATCGATGGATTCGATAGCCAATTTGCCGGCCTCGATTTTCGAGAAATCGAGAACGTCATTAATGATGCCCAGCAGATGCTGCCCTGATTGCTGGATTTTCCTAACGCGGTCGGCCTGGCGGGCACTGAGTCCGCCTTTCAGGGCCAGATGCGCCATACCGATAATGGCGTTCATCGGCGTGCGGATTTCGTGACTCATGTTGGCCAGAAAATCGCTCTTGGTGCGAGCGGCATCCTCGGCAATCTGCCGGGCCTCGCGCATTGCATCGGCACTTTTGTGCTCATCGGTGATATCGTCGAACGTCCAGACCACGCCGTGCGCGATGTTCTTCGAATCGAGAGCCCGGCCGGAAAGCCGTGCCCAAAAAACCGCGCCGTCGGCACGGCGCATCTGCACCTCGCGGCGAACGGATTCGCCGCGCCCCAGCCGCTCATCGACCCCTGCCATGTCGAACGCTGCAGGATCGCCGGCATACCAATCCTGGACCGATTCGCCGATCATGTTCTCCACCGGCCGTCCGAAAATCCTGCCGAGCTGCACATTGCACTTTTGCAGCACTCGGTTGCGCATGACCGCGATGCCACTCGACACCGACTCGAAAATCACGTTCTGTTCGTCCAACAGCGCCGACACGGAATTGCGCTGTTCCTCGATGGCCTCCGTCTGTTCATGCAGTTGTACGGCCTGTTCCTCCATGCGTTCGGCCTGCTGCTGGGTTTTTTCCAGGAGGCGCTGCGTCCGCACATTGCGTTCGAGAATTTCCAGGTTCATACAGAGTACCGGCATCAGGCCATCGAGCAGATTCCGCTCGCGTTTTTCAAAAGGCTTGAAGCAGGCCAGCTCGACAACCGCCAGCACGCGCTTGCCGCTGACGACCGGCAGGACCATAATGGTGCAAGGCGGCGCTTCGCCCAGGCTGCTGCGGATGCGGACATAGTCCACCGGCGGCCTTGTGATGATGATGGGCACCATTTCCAGAGCGCACTGGCCAACCAGCCCTTCTCCCAAAGCAAAGGTCTGCGCCAGACTCTTACGTTCGCTGTAAGCATACTGGGCCAGCATGCGCAGGAGGCGGCGATCGCTTTCGTAAACGTAGAAGACGCCATGCCCGGCATTTATAAGCGGCGCAACGCGCGACAAAAAAACATAGGCCAGATCGCTGAAGCTCTCCGCTGCCTGCAGTTCGCCTGCAATAGCCGCCTGCTGCGATTTTACCCATTGTTCATCAGCTATTTCGGTGCCGCTCTGGTGGTACGCGGCGAGTGATCGCGCCAGATCGCCTATTTCTCCGGCATCGTCGAGAAAGCTCAACTTTCCCGTCTGCTTGCCTTCGTTAAACAACTGGATCTGCTCGTTCAGCTGCGCCAACGGATTTAACACATGCCGCCGGTAAAGCACGCCGAAGGCGCCGACAACCAACAACACATTGAGCAAATTCAGGGAAATGCTTCCCCACCAGGCCAGTTGCAGGCGGCCTTCGATCCGCAGCAAATCGCCGTCCATGCGCCGGGTCATCTGCTCATTGAACTGGGTGATCGGCAAATAGATGCCATCGAGGATCCGGTTGTAATTCTCGCCGAACACGAGCTCGACGGCGCGGGCGCCACGACCGCCGCGGATTTCCGCAAAGGCTTGCTCATCAATGGCAACCAGGCGGGAAAAATTCAGTCTGGCGGTTTCGATCAACGTAATTTCCTGCGGCGGCAACCCCATGTTGCGCAACGCAACTTCGGCCTTTTCCTGGCTACGCAGCAGCCTGGCTTCCTTCCAGTAGTCATGCTCGTGCCGTTCTTCCCCTGTGGCGGCAAAGGCCCTGGCATAGGAAGCCAGGCGGCTTACTGCTGCAATCAGGTTGTTTACCTGCTGACTGGCATGGCGCTGTGTTTGCAGAATCTGCCGTTGTTCATTACGAAACGCGTCGAAAAGGGAAAAACCGGCAAGATTGAGAAGTATCACCACGACACAAACGCTGACGGCGATACGGTTGGCCGATTTCAGTTTCATGGCTTTTCCTCCGTCCCAGGCGTGGAGTTCCACCTGCTCCGCTTGGGAGCGGCATCCCCCTTGTTGCTCTCTTCCCCCTCGTCTTCTTCGTCTACCTCCACTATCCAGGAAAGAAGCTGACGCTGTTCGCCTTGTTTACGCCACCGAGAATTGATCGACACGCCTACCAGCGAACCATCGCCACGCCGTAGATGGGTTCTGTAGTTGCGTATGAAACCGCCGCCTGTCTTCAGCATTTCGACAAAGGCATCGCGCTCCTCGGGACGCGCCCAGAAATCACGCATCAGGACGTTTTTCAGGGATTCTTTTGTCATTCCAAGCAGCTCGGCGAAAGGTTCATTGAACCTCAGCAACCGTCCGTCCTCGTCGGCATTGGACATCGCCGCCGGGCTATCTTCCAAAAGCTGCCTGAACACGGATTCGTTTTCCTTCAAAGCCAGCTCGGCTTCACGTCTGCGGCCGATGTCGCGGAAAACCACCACAGCGCCGGTAATTTCTCCCTGGCTATGGATAGCGGTCACCGTATACTCGACGCGCAAGGGGTGGCCGTCCTTGTGCCAGAAGACATCGTCATCAACCGTCCGCGTGATGCCATCGCGAACGGTCCGGCATACCAGGCATTCTCCAGCGGGATAGAGTCGGCCATCGAGATGGCGTGAATGCACCAGGGAATGAATGTTCTTGCCGATCACTTCCGACTCCGCGTAGCCGAGTATTTCCATCGCCGTGCGGTTGATGAATCCGACACGCTCATCGATATCCACGCCCCAGATGCCGTCACCGACCGCCCCCAGAATCAGTTGGTGGCGTTCGTTGTTGGCCGCTGTTTGCGCCAGCAGTTCGGCTGTCCGCCCGGCTCGCAGAAGAATTTCCAGATTCATGGCGATGATCGGCTCCAGATCCGCCAGCAACAGGTAGTCATCCTCCGAAAAATCGCGCAAACCGGCAAGCTCCATCACCGCGAACAGGTGCCCGGCATACTGCACAGGAGAAATCAGAATCATTGCAGGGGACGCATCACCCAATCCGGAACGAATCCGAACGTAATCCGCGCCCGGGTTCTTCAGAACCACGGGATACCTGTCCTTGGCGCACTGTTCAAGAAGACCGGCATCAATGACGGAACTCTCCGCCCTTTCTTCCCCACTGCCCTCACTTGCCGATCCTCTATCGCCCACCGCCTTTTCTCCGGCGTAACTGGCGATCAGGCCCAATCGCTTTTCCTCCTCATGCCAGAGGCAGAACACGGCATATCCCAGGGTTAGCCTTGGCGCCAGTTCACGAAGCAGCGTTGATGCCAGTTCATCGACCCGCTGCGCCTGCCGCATGCGCTCCGTGATGTCGGCCACAGTGATGCGCCGCATGGCCTGTTTTTCGGCCTGCAGGCGCTTGGCCATCAACGCGGTGAAAAAAAGCGTCAATGACTGGCGTATGGGACGGATCATCAGATAGGCCGCCAGCATCGAAAGTGCTCCAATGACCATGAAAGCTCCGGCAAGGGCCAGGCTGCGTTTTGGATGCTGAACGGTGAACTCCGCCGCCGGCGCCAGTGCAACAACGCGGAATACCTGTCGCCCAACCGCAAAAGGCGATAGGCCAATCAGCCACGTATTTCCGTCACCCGCTTCGGCCGCCGGTAGAACGAATGCCTGACTTTCCCCCATCTTTTCCGACGTCCGCTGTTTTGTCGCCAGCAGCAGTGCCTTGTCCAGGACATGCAGTCCAAGTTTTGCCGGTTCCTGCAAAATGGACTTCCGGATAGCTTCGGGGTTTTGGGAAAGATCCTGTCGCGACAGCCCCAGCAAACTGCCATCGGCCATGACCAGCGCCACTTGTCCACGCTCGCCGAGACGCTGATACTGGACGGGGTCGGAAAGCCCGGCCAGGTCAACGGCAAAGGAAAGTACCCACTGATGACCGGAAGCGTCGCGCCAGCGCACCGAAACCGAGATCGCCCCTTCGTTGGTGACTTTCAGAACATGCGGCGCCATCCACACGGCCTGCCACTCCGGCGCCATCAATGTCCCCGTATACCAGGGACGCTGCCGTGGGTCCCAGTCGACCTCGCGGTGTTCTTCACTTCGCGGCGTTACAGCATCCTTTCCTTTCCAGTGAAGCCAGTGCTGCACGCCTCCCCGCTTCGGCAGATCGACAAGCCGGTTCTCCCACCCGCCCTCCGTTTTCAGCAGCAAAATCGCCTGGCCATCGTCGTTGGCCAGTTGTACGGTATTTATCGGCAACCTGTTGATCAGCGGGATAATTTGGTGATTGAACGCTTTCGCGTCGCTCGCATCGATCTGTTTTCCCTGGCTCCACTCCTGATTCGCTTGCAGCGCGGATTCAATGTCGGCCATGAGTTTTTCAATCTGCTGCCGCGTATCTTCGGCAACAAACCGAACGCGCCACAACGCATACTCATTCGCCTGAGGCCGCCTTTCAAACAGATAAAAGCACACGGTCAACACCAGCATGGCGGCCAGCACAACCAAGGGCACGATCCAGGCCAGCCGCTTCAATGACTGCCTGATGTGCTCAACGCTGAACGGCTGTTCGCCATCCGCTGTTTCTTTCCCGGCGCCACGGCCTACGGTATCAGTCACGAACTATCCTCGGTGAAATCGGTCTTACCAGCCCGGGATAATGACTCCCCGCCTAGTTCAAGCCACTCCTGCACCAGCTATGTAACACATATGCCAAGTATATGACCGCAAACTGCGTTTTCCTATCCATTCCAGAATCTTGGCCCACTCGGGAACAGCATGCGTTCCCTCATTAAAAAAATTTCACGCCTCTGCCATTGTCGCCAGTATTTTTTAACTCGAGATAAAAATGCAAGCAACCAGCATATTCAATCAGTTCATCAAGGCAAAGAAAGATGACGGAAAAGATATCTGGCGCCAGATTCTGGAAGCGGCAATGCTTCGCTTCTCCAAGACCCCCATCGATATCAGCGAATACTTTGAATATGGCATCTATCGTCGCGATGTCTCACCGGAAAAGGTGCGCGAATTCATAGGGTGGCGGGAAAGCCTTGCTCTGGATCGTTTGCTGAACGGAGGTTCTTCCCGAATTCTGGCCAACGACAAGTTATTGAACTACCTCGTTTTACGAACAGCCGAATATCCGATGCCGGAGCCGATTGCCACTTACAGTGCCTCCGGGCGGCAGATCGCCGATGAAAAGATATTGCGCACATTGGATGAGGTCCGTGGCTTTCTCGAAGGAGATTCATACCCGTTTTACGTCAAACCCATCTCAGCCGGTTACGGAAGGGGAGTATTGGGCGTGAAGAGAAAGGAAAGCGGCGGCCTCCGGCTACTGGACGAAACCCTCATAAACATCGACGACTTTCTGAAACCGTTTTCCTTTGCTCCATTCGGGGGCATGCTTTTTCAAAAGCCTTTGGCATCGCATCCTTCGATCTCCGATCTTACGGACTCTTCCGCCGTCTGTTGCGTCCGCTTCATTTGCTTCATCACATCCAATGGGCCTGTTATTCACACAGCCTTCTGGAAAATAATTGCCGGCCGCAACATGCTCGACAACTTTACCCACGGCAAATTCGGCAACTGCATCGCCTTCATCGATGTTGCGCAAGGCAAAGTTGTTCGGGCAATCGCAAAAACCGGTCTGGGAGGAGAGGTCACTTGCCATCCCACGACGGGCAAAACCATCCTTGGATTCAAATTGCCGGATTGGGGAAAGGCGGTAGCGCTTGTCTGCTCGGCCACGAAGCATTTTCCCGGGCTGCGGCTGCAAAACTGGGACGTTGCCTTATGCCCGCAGGGGCCCGTATTGCTGGAACTCAACACGGAATCCGAACTGGCGCTTCCCCAAGCGATATCAAGGCGTGGCTTCATGGATGCCCGGCTTCGCGGCATATTGAGCGACATCAGATCACACGATGAGATTCATCGCCAGCACGTGATGTCAGGACCCGATAAAGTATTGGTGTCGGCATCGACGGCCCAGCAAACGTGACGTGCACGTAATTTTCACCACTTTCTGGCGCAAAACATATCTCGTCCCACGTCATTCATAGCCGTCTTTTTTAGCCTCATACTGGCTGAAGAGCAGCTACCGGCAAAAGTTGATAAGACAGAAAGGTTATTATCAATAGCCTATCGACCGCACGGTTCCTACCTTCCATTTGAGCGCCCAATTCCCTTCCTTTTTATACGGTTATTTCTTTCGTTTTCAAACCGCCGAAGCAGCAAAAGCTTGCTATATAATCGTCTGCTTATACCTTGACCGCATTTGAGGCACTCGATCAGGCATCTCGCCTTGAACAATGCCAAGCCGGTTTCCAACGACCGGGATCAGGAAACAAGCATGATGAAACAAATCAAACCGGCCATCGCCCGGCTGGGACGCATTCTTTGCTGCTTCTCCGTAGTGCTCGCCGGTTGCGCAAACATCGCACCGACTGAATCGGGCACCGCGCAGGAACCTGCAGATGTTCCAGCCGCTACGGTTGCGTCACGGCCAAGCCGGATCGCCAGAACGGTTCCGCCGGAAAGTCCGGCTGCGCTGGACAGCAAGCTTCTTAAAGTCGAAATTCCCGACAGACCATCCACCGTGGCGCCAGTCGACCTGACCGACCAATGCGACGATCTTTTCCAACGGATGCGCATCGGTTTTTCCATGCCGGACATCAATGACGATCTCGTTCTCTACCATCAACAGTGGTATCTGAACCGGCCGGACTACCTGCGGCGTATGGTCGACCGCAGCAGCCGCTACATGTACCACATTCTCGAAGAGCTGGAAAAACGCGGCATGCCGACGGAACTGGCCCTGCTGCCAATGGTGGAGAGCGCCTACAATCCCATGGCCTATTCCCGGGCCAAGGCTTCCGGCCTCTGGCAATTCATTCCCTCGACAGGCAGGCGCTACAACCTGGACCAGACTTGGTGGAAGGACGACCGCCGCGACATCGTCGCTTCGACCTCGGCCGCGCTCGATTATCTGCAGTCCATTTACGAAATGCACGGCGACTGGCACTTAGCTCTGGCATCCTACAATTGGGGGGAAGGAGCCGTCGGCCGCGCGATCGCCAAAAACCAGGCCCAGGGATTGCCGACCGACTACTTGAGCCTGACGATGCCGAACGAAACGCGCAACTACGTTCCCAAGTTGCAGGCATTGAAAAACATTTTCAAGAATCCCACCCTCTTCTCCCAACTCGACCTGCCCAAGGTTCCCAACAAACCCTTCTTCGCCACCGTGACGACCGATTCGCACATCGACGTCAAGCTGGCGGCCAAACTGGCGGAGATGCCGGTGCAGGACTTCGTGGCACTCAATCCGGCACACAACCGCCCGGTCATCAAACCCGATTCATCGCTGGTCATACCGGCGGAAAAACTGACTACCTTCGTCAGCAACCTGGAAGCCCACGAAGACAGCAACAAGCCCCTGTCCAACTGGCAGGCCTACACCTTCCGTTCGGGCGATACGCTGAATAAGATTGCCCGCCGTTTCGGCATGACGGTTTCCGAACTCCGTGCGATCAATGGCCTAACCGACAATAAAACCAGAATCGGGCCGGGAACCTCGCTGCTGGTGGCCGGGCAGGATAAAACGAAAGAGCTGGACATGGCTGCGTTGCCCGAACAGCCGAAGATGGCAGATCCCGAGCCAGTGGCGAGAAACCGCACATACACCGTACGCAGGGGCGATACGCTACCCGCCATCGCCAAACGGCACGATATGAGCGTTGCCGAAATCAAGCGGATCAACAAACTGCGAAACGACAAAATTGCCGCTGGCACCCAACTTCAGCTTGTCGCCGCCCAGACAGCTGAGACAGCATTCACCGCTAACGCAAAAAAACAACCTGAACGCATCGTCGCCCAAATCAATCCAGGAAAAAACGAGGCTCCATCGATCAGAAAAATCGCCAGACCCACCGAAAAACCGAAAGCTGCCGATAGTAAACCGCAAGGAACCGCACGCTACACCGTCCGCAGCGGCGACACGCTCTACTCGATTTCCCGCCAGTTCAAGGTGGCGGTCAACGACCTGATGCAATGGAATCGCGTCACGCCGAGCACATTAAGGCCCGGGACGACGTTGACCATACGATAGTCTCCGCAATGGCTCTTTGAATCCCATTGCGGAGGTATTTCTTTAGCTCCTGTAGCACCCGGCTCAACGCCCGCGGAAATCATTGCGCCCCGCCCGTTACAACGTTTTGTCGCGCTATTGTCGGGAAAATGTCGTGGCTGGATACCAGTTTTTCGCAGAGACTCGATCCGTTCAAACTTTTCTCAAGCCCTTTCGATGGATGAAACCATGAAGATCAACACACATCTGCTCAGGAAGTTGCGCGAAGAAAAAGCCTGGTCTCAAGAGCACCTGGCTTCCATAACGGGGCTCAGTCCGCGAACGGTCCAGCGCATCGAGGCGTCCGGCAAGGCATCGGCGGAATCGCGCATGGCCATCGCATCCGTGTTCGGTGTTGCCCCGGCGAGTCTGAACGATCCGGGTTCTGACACACCGTCAGTACCCGACTCGGCCAGAACTGCCACGCTACCAGCGCCTCGTTTCTACGAAGAATCGACTCGCCGTCTCGTTGTTTACCTCCTGGTATGCAGCGTTCTCATTGTCGTCGATTTTTACAGCCACGGCGCGGTCACCTGGGCGCGCTGGCCTTTACTCGGCTGGGGACTGGGGATTGCGTTGCGCAGCCTGTCCCTGTGGCGCCATCGGGCGTCCATTGCATGAGCTTCACAGCGTGCGCGGAATTTGCGATGAATGGTGATGCAGAATAGGCGCTGGCAGGCTCAGGTCGACGACATAGCTGAAACGCGCCTCGAAGCTCAGCAACTCGCCGTCGATGGCAAAACGCCAGCAATAGATTCCTTGCATTCCGTAAACGTGGTCGCTGAAGGGGGTCACCCCCAGTGTCTTTTCATGGAGAGCGATGCTGAGCTCTTCCCGGGTGGATAACCGTTCGAAATAATCGCGAACGCTTTCCGGTTTGACCAGCAGCCGGTTGGAAAACGTCGGAATGAGGACAGCTCGCTCGTCGTAGAGCGCCATCAACGCTTCGACGTCTCCTTTATTTACGGCCTGCATCCATTCGCGCAGGATTTGTTCCGGTTTTTTCATTTGATATCCCTATAAAAGATCGGGGCCGTTCATCGTACGATCCCCTGGCACGCAATTATCGGTAATTACTGTTCACGCCCTGCAGGCCCCGAAGCCCGACACTGGCATCACCCCGGAATTTCCGGCTCGACCAGTCTGGCAAGCTGTTCCAGCGATTCCTGCCAGCCGAGATAGCACATGTCAACCGGGATGACTTCTGGCAGACCCTCCTGCACGATGACAAGTTCCGTTCCGCAGGAGACAGGCCGAAGCGAAATCGTTGTCTGCATCTGTCCCGGCAGGTTGGGATCGTCGAAGCGGTCCGAGTAGCGGATCTTCTCGAACGGCTCAAGTTCTAGGTACTCGCCGCCGAACGAGTGGCTGTTGCCCGTGCCGAAATTGCGGAAAGACATCCGGTAGGTCCCGCCGATCCTCGCATCCATGTGCTCGACTCGGCAGGTGAAGCCATAGGGAGGAAGCCACTTCGCAATGGCGTCCGGTTCTAGGAAAGCGCGGTAAATGCGTTCGGGAGTCGCGCGCAGGATGCGGTGAAATCTGACGATGCCAGTAGCCATTTGCCATTCCTTTCAAAAACTGGAGGCCAATCGGAGCATAGTCATGATCGGACAAAATTCCGTGAAATCTCCAGCCGGCCGTGTCCGGTTGGATCGTGCCGGCACTATTCAGTTCTCCGTAAACAGGTGGCAGCGCACAACGTGCGTGGCGGATAGCTGGCTGGGTTCAGGGTAGGCCACACTGCAGCGCTCCATCGCACGCGGACAGCGCGGGTGGAAGTGGCAGCCCTGCGGCGGGTTGACCGGCGACGGCGTCTCGCCGGCCAGGCGAATGATTTCCGGATTGCCATCGAGCCGCGGGCTGGGTACGGCGGAAAGCAGCGCCTGCGTATAGGGATGCCTGGGAGAACGCAACACTTCGCCGACCGATCCGCGCTCGACGATGCGGCCCAAATACATCACCGCAACTTCGTGCGCCAGGTATTCGACCACGGCGAAGTTGTGCGTGATGAAGAGGTAGGCCAGTCCCAGTTCGTCCTGCAAGGATTTGAGCAGATTCAGAATTTGCGCCTGCACCGAAACATCGAGCGCCGACGTCGGTTCGTCGCAGACGATCAGTTCGGGCTGCACGGCCAGCGCGCGGGCGATGGCGATGCGCTGCCGCTGGCCGCCTGAGAATTCGTGCGGATAGCGGTGCACGGCATCGGCCGGCAGGCCAACCTGCCGGAGCAGTGCGGCGATGGCTCCCTCCGAGCCATTGGCGGATTTCGCGAGGCCCAGCGCACTCATGCCTTCGGCGATGATCTCGCCCACCGTCATGCGTGGATCGAGCGAGGCGAATGGATCCTGAAAGATCATCTGCATGCGCCGCCGTATCGGCCGCAGCTCACCGCGCGGCAGGCCGGTAAGTTCCTTGCCGCCGAGCGCGGCCAGGCCGCGGGTTGGTCTGATCAGTTGCAGGATGGCCTTGCCGGCGGTCGTTTTGCCGCAGCCGGACTCGCCGACCAGCGCCAGCGTCCTGCCGCGCGCAAGTTCGAGCGAAATGCCATCGACCGCTCTCACATGACCGACGACGCGTTTCAACAATCCTCGCCTGATCGGAAAGTGTACGCACAAATCCTCGACGTTGAGGAGCGGAGCTTCACCATGTTTCCCGGCGGTGGAAGGCAAGGCGCTTTCCGGGTTTTCCCCCATAGGGTTTCCAGGACCGGCTTTACCGACCGGCATTTCCCGGTTTTCCGCCACCCAATGGCAGCGCACGCGGTGCCCCTGCCCCAATTCCGACCAGTCCGGAGATTCCTCGCGGCATCGGTTCCAGGCCCGCGGGCAGCGTTCGGCAAAACGGCAGCCTGCCGGCATGGCCGAAAGCAGCGGCACCTGGCCGTCGATCGTCTCCAGGCGTGCGGCACGGCGCGTCATGTCCGGCAGGGCGGCAAAGAGCTTCTGCGTATAAGGATGGCTCGGTGCCGTAAAGAAAATTTCACGCGGTGCTTCCTCAACGATCTCTCCGGCATACATCACACCGATGCGGTGGGCCATCTGCGCGACGACGCCAAGGTCGTGCGTGATCAGCAGAATGCCCATGCCGCGCTCGGCCTGCAGGCGGCGCAGCAGGTCAAGAATCTGTGCCTGTATCGTCACGTCGAGCGCCGTCGTCGGCTCATCCGCCAACAATATTTGCGGATTCCCCGCCAGGGCAATGGCAATCATCACCCGCTGCTTCATGCCGCCGGAAAACTGGAAAGGATATTCCTCAAGCCGCCTCGCGGCATCGACAATACCAACCGCCTTGAGCAGCTCGGTCGCGCGCTGTTCAGCGGCGCCGCCGCGCAATCCGGCGTGCCGCTCCAGCACCTCGCCGATCTGACGCCCGACGGTGAGCACCGGGTTGAGACTGGTCGCCGGTTCCTGGAAAATCATCGCCATGCCGCTGCCGCGGACGGCGCGCATCTCGGTTTCCGGTAGCCGGAGCAGATCCGTTCCGGCCAGATGCACCTCCCCGCCGACGATCCGTCCATTCATGGGCAGCAGGCGCAGCAGCGACAAGGCGGTAGCTGACTTGCCGCAGCCCGATTCGCCGAGCAGAGCCAGCGTTTCTCCCGCGCGCAGCTCGAAGCTCACGCCATCGACCGCCGCCAGCGTCCTGCGGCGATGGCGCGCACCGCTATCGAATCCCATGCGCAGGTCTTTTACGCGGAGGATGGGTTCTTTATCGCCGCTCATGAAGACCCCGCCAATCTCGGATCAAACGCATCGCGCACCGCGTCAGCCAGCAGATTCGCAGCCAGCACCAGCGCAACCATGAAGCAGAAGGCTGAAGCCAGCGACCACCAGACCATGGGTTCGCGCGCCAGCTCCATGCGCGCGTTGTTGATCATCGAACCGAAGCTGTTCATGGTCGGATCGATGCCGATGCCGATGTAGGACAGCACCGCTTCTGTCAGCACCAACCCGGAAAAGTCCATCACCAATGCGATGATGACGAGATGCTGCAGGTTCGGCAGGATGTGGCGCAGCAGGATGCGCAGGTCGGCCACGCCGAACGCCTGCGCCGCCTGGATGTACTCGAGCTCGCGCAGCTTCAGCGTTTCGCCGCGCAGCACCCGGCACAGGCTGGTCCAGCTCGTCAGCCCGAGGATGAAACACAGCGCCAGCAGGCGCATGTCGGCGCGCTCGGCGGCTGTGGCGAACCATTGCGGGTGCGTATCGATGATCACCTGCATCATCAGCACGGAGGCCGCGATCAGCAGCACGCCGGGGATGGAACTCAGCGTCGTGTAGAGATACTGGATCACGTCATCGACCCAGCCGCGGAAGTAACCTGCCAGAATGCCCAGCGCGATGGCCACGGGCAGCGTCACCAGCGTCGTCACCAAGCCGATCACCAGCGCCGTGCGGACGCTTTTCAGGATCTGGTAGAACACATCCTGGCCGATCTTGTCGGTGCCGAAAACGTGGTAATCGACGCACAACGCCAGAATCGGCAGGGATAGTAGCAGGATGGCGCCAAGCGTCAGCAGCACGGCATTCCAGGCAAAGTCGGTACGGCCCTGCCACAGATCGCCCCAGACCCGCGCCAACCGCTCGCCCCCGCACCGTGCCAGAAACAGCGCCACACCCAGCGCCGCCACGCCTGACAGCGCGAGTGCCAGCGCCATGCCGGCCAACGCTTTTTTCAGTACGTCCTCATCGCGTCCTGCTTCGTCGTTGCCCAGATGCGCACCGCCGTATTTGAGGCGCGGGAAATCGCGCACCAGTCGCAGCTTGCCGTCGGCATCGTGGAACTCCAGCGACTCCTTGGCGTAAGCCCGCGTCGCCAGCGGCGCCGAATAGGTTTTTTCGCCCCGCTCGCGCAAGGGCGCGGCGATGGCATCGAGTACCGACAACACCTCCACGGCATAGGCCACCGGCTGGTTGGGATCGGAATTCTCAAGGAGCGGGCGGTAGTGCAATGAGTCGAGCAGCCCGATCGACACGAAAACCGCCAGCACCACCGCCGAGGCCATTCCCGGCCGGCTGCGCCCAATCCGCCGCCACGCCGCGCGCAGCGGCGGACTGCGCCTGGACAGCGCGCCCAGGACGGCGCCTGCCAGCACCAGCAGCCAGATCAGCGCATCGGACCAGAGCAGGACGGGAAGGAAACTCATGATTCGAAACGGATCCGCGGATCGACGAGAGTGTAGGAAATATCGGTCATGATCAGTCCGGCGATATACATCACCGAACCGATGAAGACCATGGAACGGACCACGGCGAAATCCTGCGCGTTGATGGCGTCGATGGTGTAGCTGCCCAGCCCCGGGATGCCGAAAAACGATTCGATGATCAGCGAACCGGTAAAAAGCAGGGGAATGGCGACGACCACATTGGTCAGGATCGGAATCATGGCGTTCCTCAGCACATGCCGAAAAAGCACGATGGTTTCCGGCAGACCCTTGGCCCGCGCAGTACGCACGTAATCCTTGCCGATTTCCTCCAGGAATATTGTGCGATACCAGCGCGCCGACGAACCGAGACCGGCAATGACGCTGATCATGATCGGCAGAATCAGGAATTTCCAGGCATCGAGACCCGTCGTATAGCCCGAGATCGGCACCAGTTGCCACAGTTTGCTGATCAGGTACTGCCCGCCGATGATGTAGAACAGGCTCGAAATCGAGATCATCACCACGCACAGCACAACGCCCCAGAAATCGAGATAAGTGGCCCGGAAAAGCGCCAGCAGCATGGCCGAAACGATGGCCGCGACCAGGCTGAGGACGAAGGTCGGCACGGCGATGGCCAGCGACGGTCCCATGCGCATCCTGATTTCCCGCGCGATGTCGCGCCCGTCTTCGGCCCGTCCGAAATCGCCGACGAACATGCGCGCCGACTGGGTGAAAAAAATCGTGTCGGTCACCACACCGACGCCCTCTGCCTGGCTATTGACGAAGAGCGGCTTGTCGTAACCGCGCTCTGCCTTCCACTTGTCGATGGCTTCCTGCGTGACACGCTTCACGCCAAGTTGCATGCGCGCCATGTCGTCCGGCGAGTTTACGATGAAGAACAGCGCGAAGGTGATGAGATTCACGCCGATCAGGATCGGGATCGCATAGAGCAGGCGGCGTACGATGTAGGCAAACATGGTGTAAGGTCGTCTCCCGTTCGCCTTTTAGTTCCGCGCCGTGCCGCGCTCGCGCCGGCGGTAGACAACAACGGCCGGCACGATGGCAGCAACGAGAACGCCCCAAATGAGGCCAAGCGGCCAGAGCACCGGCCTGTTCCACTCCTGGCGCTGCTTTTCCCGCGCAGCTACGTCGACGCGCTGGTACTTGAGCGTATTGTTGGCCACGTCGTTCGGCTTGCGGTTATACAGCCAGGAATGGATGAGCGCATAGGTTTTCGGGTGGAAACCGAAGATCCACGGCGCATCCTCCTGCAGGATGCCGTTCATGCGGCGGATGATTTCCAGCCGCTCTGGCGTGTTGTCCATGTACTTCATTTGAGCGAACAGGCGGTCGTACTCGGGATTTTCGTAGTTCGACTTATTCTCGCCGCCCCGGGCGACGCCCCGCTCGCTGCCCACCAGCAAGAAGTAGTAGTTTTCCGGGTCGGGGTAATCGGCATTCCAGCCAAGGAAGAAAATCTGCACCGCCCCTTTGCGGATCTTTTCCTGAAAACGGTTCCAGTCGGTCGAGCGCACGACGAGTTGGACGTCGATCTTGGCAAACTGGCGCGTCAACCAGTCGAGCCGCGACTTATCCCCCAGGCCGCCGCCGGTGGTATCGAGGTTGAGCACCAGCGGCTCGCCAGTCTTGGCGTCCCGCCCGTTCGGCCACCCCGCCTCGGCCAGCAGCTTTCGGGCCGCCTCCGCTGGTTTGCGCTGCGCCCGCCCGTCCTTCCAGTCATAGACCACGGGGTTGATGCCCTCCTTGCCCTCCTCGAAACCGAAGATTCCCGGCGGCAGCGGGCTCATGGCCGCGATGCCCCGCCCGTTCAGAAAGATCGAGACGAACTCCTCCTGATCGATGGCGATCGACAGCGCCTGACGCAGCCTGCGTGCCCTCGCTTCGCCGACACCTTCCTTGCCGCTCCCGCCAACGACCGGATCGAGCATGTTGAACCCCATGTAGAAGGTCGACGCACGCACGCTCGTCTGCAAACGGATTCCCCGTTCGCGCATCTCGTCCGACAGCTGCACGTCACCACTCACGTTAATCCGTACCGCCTGGTCGAAGCTGTCGGAGGATATGCCGGAAACGTCGTAGTAGCCTTGCAGGAACTTGTTCCAGTAGGGGATGCTTTCCTTTTCGCGCGAAAACGTCACTTTGTCGATCAAGGGCAGCGGTTTGCCGCAATCGGCCAGCAGACCCTTTTCGCGGTCGCCCGCCTCGCCCTCGCAGGGATAGGCTTCGCCGTGGAAATTCGGATTCCGATCAAGCACCATGCGGCTGTTCGGATTGTTCTCGGTCAGCATGTA